>NZ_JBSHBL010000013.1:0-170561 GCF_053611985.1 Streptomyces sp. NPDC054770 | reverse complement strand
GGATCAGACGGTGCCGCTCGCCGTGATCTGGACCTTGGCCTTGGGGTTACCGCTCTGCGAGCCGTAGCTCTCGATCTTGTCGACGATGTCCTGGCCCTCGACGACCTCACCGAAGACCACGTGCTTGCCGTCCAGCCAGGACGTCACGACGGTGGTGACGAAGAACTGCGAGCCGTTGGTGTTCCGGCCCGCGTTGGCCATGCTCAGCAGGTACGGACGGTCGTGCTTGAGGTCGAAGTTCTCGTCCTTGAACTTCTCGCCGTAGATGCTCTTGCCGCCGGTGCCGTCACCGCGGGTGAAGTCACCGCCCTGGAGCATGAACTGCGGGATGATCCGGTGGAAGCCGGAACCGGCGTACCCGAAGCCGTGCTGCCCCGTGGCGAGCTCACGGAAGTTGCGGGCCGTCTCGGGCACCACCTTGTCGAACAGGCTGAACACGATCCGGCCGGCCGGCTGGTCGTTGATCGAGATGTCGAAATAAACGTTGTCGCTCATGCAGGTCAACCTATCGCGAACCGTCCCACGGGGCCGCACGGCCCGGGGTGTCGGGGCGCGGGGCCCCCTGAGGGGCCCACCGCGCCCGCCTCCTAGTAGCGCCGCTCCAGCCGGTTCAGCACGGCCTGGGCCATGGCCGCCTCGCCCTTGGCGTTGGGGTGGGCGGGGGCCGCCGGGGAGGTCGGCTGCAGGGGTTCGATCCAGCGGTCGGCGGGGGCCTTGCACATGTCGTGGCCGACGGTCGGGCCGTAGGTGTCCACGTACCGGGCGCCGTTCCAGGCGGCGACCATGCGCAGCATGAGGTTCAGCCGCTTCCCGGTGTCGCGGAGGTAGGGGAAGTCCTTGGCGGCGAAGGGCACCGTCGGGTAGCAGCCGCTGCCGTCGTCGGGCAGCAGGTCGGGGTAGCCGACGACCAGGATCCGGGCGTGCGGGGCCCGGGCGCGGACGGCCCGCAGCACCTTGTCGACCTTGGGCGCGGTCTGCGCGATGTCGAGCGTCAGCTGGTCGGTGCCGGAGGCGTTGTAGTACTGCTGGCAGGGGTTGCCGGTCAGGTCCTTGGAGCTGAGGGCCGCGCAGGTGCCGATGATGGAGCTGAACCCCACGTCGTTGCCGCCGATCTGGAGCGTCACCAGGTCGGTGCTCCGCTGGACGGCGTCCAGCTGGGGCCCGTTGGTGCCCTGCGCCTTCCACATCTCCGCGGTCGTCGCACCGGAACAGCTGACGTCCTTGAACGCGCTCACGTGCCGGGCCGCGGCCACCAGCGAGGGGTAGTTGTGGTCGGAGCGGGCGCAGTTCGCGTCGACCTGGGTCGGGATGACCGGGCCCGAGGTGTAGGAGTCGCCGAGCGCCACATAACTGGTGCCGCGGTCGTGTCCGGAGCCGTGTCCGGGGCCGCCGCCGTGTGCCGCCGCCGGTGTGGTGGACGCGGCCACCAGGGCGCAGCCGCCCAGCGCCGCCGCCACAGCCGCCTTCCGCCGGTGCCGTCGCGCCGAACCGTCGGACGGGGTGCCGTACGCCATGGAGTTCCCCCCTGGAACCAGGACGCGTACGGAACCGGTCCCGACGGGCGGCCCGCACGCGTGTGTCGGGGGTCTGTATACCGCCCGGTAGGAGTCCGAAGCCAGTGGTCGGACGCAAGGAGCCGGATCGGGTGACCCGCCCTGCCCGTAAGGACACCCGGTGCTGCCCGCGGCCGGGTACCGCGCCCCGCGATTGAAGCTGGAAACCGATCGGTTTACGATGGGTGGCATCCGAAGGAAACCGATCGGTTTCCAATCTCTCCGCAAGTCTGGAGCGTGAGTGTCATGACCGCGATCAAGGACTCCGTCGTCCTCGTCACCGGCGGCAGCCGGGGCGTCGGAAAGGCGCTGGTGGAGGAGGCGTACGCACGCGGCGCCGGCAAGGTCTACGCCACCGCCCGCGACCCGCGCACCGTCACCCACCCCGACGCCGTACCACTGGCCCTGGAGGTGACCGACCCCGACTCGGTGGCCGCGGTCGCCGAGCAGGCGCAGGACGTGACCGTCCTCGTCAACAACGCCGGGGTCGCCACCGGGACCCGCTTCCTGACCTCCTCGCTGGACGACATCCGCGGCGAGTTCGAGACCAACTTCTACGGCCCGCTGCTGCTCGCCCGCGCCTTCGTCCCGGTCATCGAGCGCAACGGCGGCGGCCACATCCTGAACGTGCACTCCGTCCTGTCCTGGATCGCCGAGGGCGGCGCCTACAGCGCCTCCAAGTCGGCTCTGTGGTCGCAGACCAACAGCCTGCGCCTGGCGCTCCAGCCTCGGGGCATCGGCGTCACCGGCCTGCACATGGGCTACGTCGACACCGACATGGCGGCCCATGTCGACGGACCCAAGACGAAGCCGCAGGACATCGCGGCGGCCGCTCTCGACGGTGTCGAGTCGGGCGCCTACGAGGTGCTCGCCGACGACCTCACCCGCTGGGCCAAGGGTGCCCTGTCCGGCGACCTCGCCGCCATGTACCAGCAGCTCGCCGGGTGACCCGCGGGCCGGAACCCCCTTCGGCTTCGGTTCGCGCAGCGGCGATCGTTGAAAATTCCGCTGCCGAAGGGTTGTCGCCCGGTTGCCTCACCACTTAAATCAAATCCTGAACTAAGCAGTGGGGTGCACCGGTTGGGTGCACCCCGTGCTCACCTCAGGGAGCCGCTGATGAGACTGAGATCCCTGGGCGTGGTGCTCGCCGCTCTGGCAGCACTGCTCGCCCTGCCCGCCGCACACGCACCGGCGGCCCATGCCGCCGACACCCCGTTGTCCCAGGGCAAGACGGCCACCGCGTCCTCCGCGGAGAACGCCGGGACCGCCGCCGGGAACGCGGTGGACGGCAACACCGGCACCCGCTGGTCGTCCGCCTTCACCGACGACCAGTGGCTCCAGGTCGACCTCGGCGCCACCGCCCAGGTCAACCAGGTGGTCCTCAACTGGGAGACCGCCTACGGCAAGGACTACAAGGTCCAGATCTCCTCGGACGGCACCAACTGGACCGACCTGCAGTCCGTGACCGGCGGCGACGGCGGCACCGACACCCTGTCCGTCTCCGGGCAGGGCCGCTACGTCCGGATGCTGGGCGTGCACCGCGCCACCCAGTGGGGCTACTCGCTCTGGGAGTTCCAGGTCTACGGCACCACCACCGGCACGCCCCCGGTCCAGGGCGGCGGCGACCTCGGCCCCAACGTGATCGTCGTCGACCCGTCCACGCCGAACCTCCAGGCGAAGTTCGACTCCGTCTTCGCCCAGCAGGAGTCGGCCCAGTTCGGCACCGGCCGCTACCAGTTCCTGCTCAAGCCGGGCACCTACAGCGGCATCAACGCCCAGATCGGCTTCTACACCTCGATCTCCGGGCTCGGCCTCAACCCCGACGACACCCAGATCAACGGTGACGTCACGGTCGACGCCGGCTGGTTCAACGGCAACGCCACCCAGAACTTCTGGCGTTCGGCGGAGAACTTCGCCATCACGCCGTCCAACGGCACCGACCGCTGGGCCGTGGCTCAGGCGGCCCCCTTCCGTCGGATCCACGTCAAGGGCGGTCTCAACCTCGCGCCGAACGGCTACGGCTGGGCCTCCGGCGGCTACATCGCCGACTCCAAGATCGACGGCACCGTCGGCCCGTACTCCCAGCAGCAGTGGTACACCCGCGACAGCTCGGTCGGCGGCTGGACCAACGGCGTGTGGAACATGACCTTCTCCGGCGTCGAGGGCGCACCCGCCACCAACTTCGACTCCGGCCCGTACACCACGCTGGACACCACCCCCGTCTCGCGCGAGAAGCCCTTCCTCTACCTGGACGGCAACGACTACAAGGTCTTCGTCCCGGCCAAGCGCACCAACGCCCGGGGCGTCTCCTGGCCGGCGAACGCGGGCACCTCCATCCCGCTGGACCAGTTCTACGTCGTCAAGCCCGGCGCCACGGCCGCCACCATCAACCAGGCCCTCGCCCAGGGCCTCAACCTCCTCTTCACCCCGGGCATCTACCACCTCGACCAGACCATCAACGTCACCCGCGCCAACACGGTGGTCCTCGGCCTGGGCCTGGCCACCCTGGTCCCGGACAACGGCGTCGACGCCATGCACGTCGCCGACGTCGACGGCGTCAAGCTCGCCGGGTTCCTCATCGACGCGGGCACCGTCAACTCCGACACCCTGCTGCGGATCGGCGACCCGGGCTCCACCGCCGACCACTCCGCCAACCCCACCTCCATGCAGGACGTGTTCGTCCGCATCGGCGGCGCCGGACCCGGCCTCGCCACCAACTCGGTCGTGGTCAACAGCAACAACGTGATCATCGACCACACCTGGCTCTGGCGCGCCGACCACGGCAGCGGCGTCGGCTGGGACACCAACCGCGCCGACTACGGCCTCAGAGTCAACGGCAACGACGTCCTCGCCACCGGCCTGTTCGTCGAGCACTTCAACAAGTACGACGTCTACTGGAACGGCGAACGCGGCCGCACGATCTTCTTCCAGAACGAGAAGGCGTACGACGCCCCGAACGCCGCCGCCATCACCCACGACGGCGTCGTCGGCTACGCGGCCTACAAGGTCGCCGACACCGTGACCACCCACGAGGCGTGGGGCCTGGGCAGCTACTGCAACTACACGGCCGATCCGACGATCGTGCAGTCCAACGGCTTCCAGGTGCCGACCGGTTCGGGGATCAAGATGCACGACCTGCTGGTGATCTCCCTCGGCGGCATGGGCCAGTACGCCCACGTCGTCAACACCACCGGATCGCCGACCTCGGGGACCAGCACGACCCCGTCCAAGGTGACGCAGTTCCCGTAACCGGTCGGGCGCTAGGCCGTCCGCCGACGTGCCGGACGCCGTAGCAACAGCCGCCGCGCGGGCCGCTCCACGCCCTCGTACAGGAGCCAGGACAGGCCAAGCGACACGGTGAACGCGACGGCGGCGACGGCCGCGCCGGTGAGCAGGTCGAAACGCGGGCGGGTGCCGAGCAGATGGGTGCCCGCCCGCAGCACCAGCAGATGGACCATGTAGAACGCGAACGACAGTTCGCCGAGGCGGACCAGCCGGCGGCGCCGCCACATCGAGGGCAGGCCGTGCAGGTCCGCGACGGCCGCCGCCGGGATGAGCAGCGCGAAGCCCGTGATGGTGCAGGCGGTGGCCGCGTAGTCCTCGGTGACCTGCGGGACCAGGAAGTAGCCGATGACCGTCAGCGCCAGCGAGGCTTCCAGGCCCGGGCCGCGCCACCGGCCGAGCAGCACAAGACGCGCGATGGCCGCGCCCAGCACGAACTCCGGCAGCCGGGCGGCCGGGAAGGAACTGATCGGCTGCGTCCACCAGTGGTGCGCGTCCGTCCAGGCCAGCGCCAGCACCGTCAGCACGGACAGCGCGGCCAGCGCCGCGGCACCCCGGCCGCCGAGGCGCCGCAGCAGCAGCGCCAGCAGCGGGAACGCGGCGTAGAAGAAGGCCTCGCAGGCCAGCGACCAGCTGACCGGGTCCAGCGTCTGCCACCACGGCCGCCACCAGGAGTGCACCAGGAAGACGTCGGCCAGGCCCTGCAACAGGGTCGGCCTCGGCTGGCGGGGCAGCGTGCACACCATGACCAGCGCGACGGCGACGGTGACCAGGTGCACCGGGTAGACGCGGGCGATCCGCCGCCACCAGAAGCGCGTTGCCCGGTCGCCCGGCCGCGCGGTCCACATCAGGACGAACCCGGAGAGGATGAAGAAGAACGACACCCCCGAGGCGCCGGCCTCGAACCCCCAGGTCACGATGCGGCCGCCGGTGCCGCCGAAATAACGGAAGTTGTGCACGTGCAGCCCGAAGACCAGCACGGCGGCCATCCATCTCAGTCCGGTCAGGGAGGGCAGCGAGGGGGCGGGGGCGGACGGCAGGGGACGGGAGGGTGGCGCGGCGGCCGGAGCGGTCGAAGGGGCCTGGGTCGCCGTCGTCATCAAGTCACCTGCCGGAGGGTTCGCGGGTGGAGCACGAAACGGAACGTTGCCCGTTCCACACCTTTCATTCCGGCCTTGTACGAAACATCACACCAACGCCGAGGCGCGGCCTCGGCCATCCGTGCCGCGGCCCCCACCGCGCTCCGCACATGCCGGAGCGGCGCCTTGACCCGCACCTTTGGGGTGCGGGCGGGGCGTCGGAAGACGGGGGCACGGACGGATGACGTCCCCCGCCGCCGCGTTGACGTCGGCGCCCCAAAGGGGCGCGGGGAACTGCGCGACCAGCCACGACGCCGCCGCAGACGAGCAACGACATGACGCGGCGCTTGCAGCTGGGCGCTCAGCGGCTGGTCGCCGTGGCGACAGCGCTGGGCCGGCTCTCGGACGGGGCGCCCCGGACCGCCGACGGGACCGTGGACGCGGCCGCCGACGGCCCCCGGGTGGGAGCCTGCGTGGTCTCCCGGTGCGTGGGTGCGACGCTCCCGCTCGGGCTGGGGGTGGGGGTGGCGGGGGCCGGGGATCCCGAGGGGCGGTGCGGGGCGGTGGGGCTGACGGTCGGCGGCGCGAGGGGGACCTGGGGGGAGTGCGGCGTGGCAGGCGCCGTCAGATGCAGCGACAGGGCGACGCAGACGCCGACCGCACAGGTCACCCCGGCTCCGGCCGCGGTGCGGACGAGCCGGCGGCGGCTCGCGGCCCGGCGGATCTCCTCGTAGCGGCCCGGCGGCGGACCGAGGTGTGCGCCCGGCGGCCGCAGGATGACCGCGAGGGGGTCGTCGGGCCCGTCGAACTCGGGCTCGTCGTCAAAGCGTGTGGTCAAGGCTTCTCCTCAGATGGCCGCGGAGCAGTTCTCGGGCCGCGTGCAGATCGGCCTTGACGGTTCCTTCCTTGCGCCCGGTCAGCTCGGACACCTCCCGGATCGGCATGTCAGCGTAGTAGTGCAGCAGGATCGGCACCCGCAGCCGCTCCGGCAGCGACTGCACCAGCAGACGTACCGAGGGATCCGCCGGCTCTGCGTGCGGGCGGGTCGCGGCCTCCGAGCCGGCACGGCGCACCGCACGGCGCTCGCGCTCCAGCTTGCGCCAGTGGTCCCGGACGAGATTGGCCGCGGTGACGTAGAGGAAGCCGCGCGGCTCCTCCACCTTCGTCCACCGGGCCCACAGCCGGGTGAACGCCTCCGAGGCGATCTCGTGTGCCGTCTCGTCGTCGTCGACCAGACGGCGGCACCAGCCGGCCAGGCGCGGGTACAGGGCGGCGAAGAGCTCGGAGGCCGCCGTGTCACGGGACCGGTTCAACGTTCTCCAGGGTCGAAGGGGCTCGCTCGTCGGACTTGTGGGACTCGTAGGACTTGCAGGACTCGTCGGGGAGGATGCGGGACCGGTGGTGTACGTTCCACCGGTCCCGCACCCGTGCTGCCGGGTCAGGGTGTCGTGCCGGTCAGCGAGGCGAAGACGATCACGTTGTCGAGGTAGCCGTCGCCCCCTCGCGGACCGCCGCAGGTGATCAGCCGCAGTTCCGGGCGGTCCACGTCCCCGTACACCTCCTGTGTCGGGAACGCGGCCTTGGCGACCGTCCGCACCTCGTCGACGGTGAAGACCGCCGACCTGCCGTTCTCCAGACGCGCCACGGCCTGCTCGCCCCGGCGCAGCTCCGCGAGCCGGCGGAACACCCCGTCGCCGTACGCGCCGACCGTGACATGGCCGAGGATCACCGACGGACCGGTCTGCCCCGGGGTGGGGGAGTAGCGGTACCAGCCCGCCCGGTCGTGCGCGGCGATCGGCGGCACCTGCACCGTGCCGTCGGCCGCGAGGCCCAGCCGCAGCAGCGCGGTGTCGACCCCGATCGCCGGGATGCGCAGCCGGACCGGCACGGAACGCCCGAGCGCGGTGGGCGCGGCGGACCCGGCCGAGGACGACGACGCGGACGTGGAAGGCGAAGGTGCCGCCCGCCGGTGTGCCGCGGGAGCCGTCCGGTCCGGTGTCCGGTCCGCGCAGCCCGCCAGCAGCGAGGCCGTCGCGGCGGTGACGAAGGCGCGCCTGGAGAGCGGGGTCATGCCCCGGTCGCCCGGCGGCGACGGACGGCGAACACCGCCGCGCCCGCGGCGAGCACGGCCGCCGCGCCGCCGCCGATCAGCGCGCCCTCGGTGGTGGAGTCCGAGGACGGCTCCGCCACCCCGGTGTCCGGGGCGCCCTGCGGCACCGCGGCGACCTGGTGCGAGTCCCGGGTCGGCGCGGGGACGGGGGACGCGGCCCGAGTGGGCACCTTCGACGGGACGGCGGAGGGTTCGGCGGAGCGGGCGGACGACGGGGCCGCGGTGGGCACCGGGCTCGGGGACGTGCCGTCGGCGAACGCGGGCACGGTGCCCGCCAGCACGGCGGTGCAGGCGAGTGCCGCGGCGCTCAGGACTGTTCGGCGCATGAGGACGCTCTCTTTCGTCGGCCCGCCGTGGTCGGGGCGGGCTGAATAACGGATCGAGCGGAGAGACGACCCGGCGCCGGGGCGGGTTGTAAAGAGATGGCAAAGCCGTGTGGCGGGGAGTGGCGGGGGCGGTGGGGGGCGGTGGGGGCCGGTGGGGCGGATGTTGGCCGGTTCGCCACCAGACTTGAGCGGTTTGTTTTCTTGAATCACTCGTGTTTATGAGGATAGGTTGGCGCCATGACCGCATCCCAGCCCCCGACGACCGCCGAAGAGCTGCGCGGTGCCGGCCTGCGGGTGACGGCCGCCCGCGTCGCGCTGCTGGAGACCGTCCGCCACGGCGACCACCTCGACGTCGAGGCGATCGCCTCGGGCGTCCGCGAGCGGGTGGGCCACATATCGCTTCAAGCCGTGTACGACGCGCTGCACGCGCTCACCACGGCAGGACTCATACGCCGTATCGAACCGGCCGGCAGCCCGGCCCGGTTCGAGGGACGCGTCGGCGACAACCACCACCACGTCCTGTGCCGGTCGTGCGGTGCCGTCGCCGACGTCGACTGCGCGGTCGGCGACGCGCCGTGCCTGACCGCTTCGGACGACCACGGCTTCGCCATCGACGAGGCCGAGGTCATCTACTGGGGCCTGTGCCCCGCCTGCTCCACCGTCAGTAGTTCCTGAGTATCTTGATCCGCCCATTCCGGAAGGATTTCCCCCATGTCTGAGACCCAGGAGAACGCCGCGGGCCAGTGCCCGGTCGCGCACGACCGTGCCCCGCACCCCACCCAGGGCGGCGGCAACCGCCAATGGTGGCCCGAGGGACTCAACCTGAAGATCCTTGCCAAGAACCCCGCCGTCGCGAACCCGCTCGGCGAGGGCTTCGACTACGCCGAGGCGTTCCAGAACCTCGACCTCGCCGCCGTGAAACGTGACATCGCGGAGGTGCTCACCACCTCGCAGGACTGGTGGCCGGCCGACTTCGGCAACTACGGCCCGCTGATGATCCGGATGGCCTGGCACAGCGCGGGCACCTACCGCATCTCCGACGGCCGCGGCGGCGCCGGCGCCGGCCAGCAGCGCTTCGCCCCGCTCAACAGCTGGCCGGACAACGGCAACCTGGACAAGGCGCGCCGTCTGCTGTGGCCGGTCAAGAAGAAGTACGGCCAGGCCATCTCCTGGGCCGACCTGATGATCCTCACCGGCAACGTGGCCCTGGAGTCGATGGGCTTTACGACCTTCGGCTTCGGCGGCGGCCGCGAGGACGTCTGGGAGCCGGAGGAGGACGTCTACTGGGGTCCCGAGAAGGTCTGGCTCGACGACCAGCGCTACACGGGCGACCGTGACCTGGAGAACCCGCTCGGCGCCGTCCAGATGGGCCTGATCTACGTCAACCCGGAGGGCCCCAACGGCAACCCGGACCCGATCGCCGCGGCCCGCGACATCCGTGAGACGTTCCGCCGGATGGCGATGAACGACGAGGAGACCGTCGCCCTCATCGCCGGTGGTCACACCTTCGGCAAGACCCACGGCGCCGGACCCGCGGACAACGTGGGCGCCGACCCCGAGGGCGCGCCGATCGAGCAGCAGGGCCTGGGCTGGAAGAGCACCTTCGGCACCGGCAAGGGCGGCGACGCGATCACCAGCGGCCTGGAGGTCACCTGGACCACCAAGCCCACCCAGTGGAGCAACGATTTCTTCAGCATCCTCTTCGGCTACGAGTGGGAGCTGACCGAGTCTCCGGCCGGCGCCAAGCAGTGGGTGGCCAAGGACGCCGAGGCGATCATCCCCGACGCGCACGATGCGTCGAAGAAGAAGCTCCCGACGATGCTCACCACCGACCTGTCGCTGCGCTTCGACCCGATCTACGAGCCCATCTCCCGCCGGTTCCACGAGAACCCGGAGGTGTTCGCGGACGCCTTCGCCCGCGCCTGGTACAAGCTGACCCACCGTGACATGGGCCCGAAGTCGCTGTACCTCGGCCCGGAGGTCCCGGCCGAGACCCTGCTGTGGCAGGACCCGCTGCCGCAGGCCGAGGGCGAGGCCATCGACGCCGCCGACGTCACGGCGCTCAAGGCCAAGCTCCTCGACTCGGGCCTCACGGTCTCGCAGCTCGTCTCCACCGCCTGGGCGTCGGCCTCGACGTACCGCGGCAGCGACAAGCGCGGCGGTGCCAACGGCGCCCGCATCCGCCTGGAGCCGCAGCGCGGCTGGGAGGTCAACAACCCGGACGAGCTCGCCCAGGTCCTGCGCGTCCTGGAGGGTGTCCAGCGCGACTTCAGCACCGGTGCCAAGAAGGTCTCCCTGGCCGACCTGATCGTCCTCGGCGGTGCCGCCGCCGTGGAGAAGGCCGCCAAGGACGCCGGCGTCGACATCGAGGTGCCCTTCACCCCGGGCCGGGTCGACGCGACCGACGAGCACACGGACGCCGAGTCCTTCGCGGCCCTGGAGCCGACCTCGGACGGCTTCCGCAACTACCTCGGCAAGGGCAACCGCCTGCGCGCCGAGTACCTGCTCCTCGACCGTGCCAACCTGCTCGGCCTGAGCGCCCCCGAGCTGACCGTCCTCGTCGGCGGTCTGCGCGTCCTCGGTGCCAACCAGGGCGGCTCGAAGCACGGCGTCCTCACCGAGACGCCGGGCGTGCTGACCAACGACTTCTTCGTCAACCTGCTCGACATGGGCACGACCTGGAAGTCCACCTCCGAGGACCAGTCCACCTTCGAGGGCCGCGACGCGAGCGGCGCGGTCAAGTGGACCGGCACCCGTGCCGACCTGGTCTTCGGCTCCAACTCCGAGCTGCGCGCCGTCGCTGAGGTCTACGCGAGCGACGACGCCAAGGAGAAGTTCGTGAAGGACTTCGTCGCCGCCTGGACGAAGGTCGCGAACGCGGACCGCTTCGACCTGGTCTGATCCCGAACGGACCCGGTGCATGACGCCCGGGCCGGCCACACCGGCCGGTCCGGGCGTTGCCTTTGCCCCGCCGGTGCGGCTTTACGGTCCCAAGTCCCCGTCGTTTGCTGCACATCAGCGGTTCTTTACCTCACCATGACCTCGACTCCCGCTGTTCACGCGACCTTCGCAGACTCTGCACGTCCTGAGTCACCCCCCCCCGTACCGGCCGCCCGCGGGAGTTCCGAACATGAGCCACGGTCACAGCCACGACCACGGTCACCATCACCACCACGGGGACGGCGACGCCGCGTCGTCGCTGCCGCCCGCCCTCGATCTGTCCGTCCCCGACGCGGAGCTGACGCCCGGTCAGCTCTCCCGCCGCTCGATGCTGCGCCGCACCGGCCTGCTGGGCGCCGGCCTCGCCGCGGGCAGTGTCCTCGCCGGCGCGGGTCAGGCCGCCGCCGCGGTCTCCTCCTCCCACTCCGCCGACGGCCGTTCCGGCGGCTACCTCTGGCTGGCCGGCGACCACCACATCCACACCCAGTACAGCTCCGACGCCAAGTACCGGGTCATCGACCACGTCCGGCAGGCCAACGCCCACGGCCTGGACTGGATGGTCATCACCGACCACGGCAGCGAGACCCACGCCAAGATCGGTGTCGAGAAGGTCAACCCGGACATCGTCGCCGCCCGTGACGAGATCGACGACACGCTGGTCTTCCAGGGCCTGGAGTGGAACATCCCGGCCGCCGAGCACGGCACGGTCTTCGTCCACCCCGGCAAGAACGAGGTCGCCGTCCTCAAGGAGTTCGAGAACTCCTTCGACGGCTCGGTCAAGGGCGCCTCCGCGAGCACCCCCGCCAACGAGGCGCTGGCCATCTCCGGCCTCAACTTCCTCGCCGAGCAGGTCCAGCGCCGCAAGGTCAAGGACGCCCTGTTCCTCGCCAACCACCCGGCGCGCAAGGGCATCGACTCCCCGCACGAGATCCGCGCCTGGCGCGACGCCCAGCCGTCCATCGCGGTCGGCTTCGAGGGCGCCCCCGGCCACCAGGCGGGCGGCCTGCCCAAGCCGAACGGCCCCGGCTCGGCCCGCGGCATCTACGACAACAGCCCGAGCGCCGACTCCTTCGGCGGCTACCCGCTGGAGAGCTACCGCACCTGGGGCGGCTTCGACTGGATGACCGCCACCGTCGGCGGCCTGTGGGACAGCCTGCTCGCCGAGGGCAAGCCCTGGTGGATCACCGCCAACTCCGACTCCCACAACGTCTACGCCGACACCGCGGTACGCGGCCCGAACAGCGACTTCAACGCCAACGGCCGGTACAACGACCCGGTCTACGGCACCGGCATCAGCCTCACCGACACCGACTTCTGGCCCGGCCAGTACTCCCGCACCCACGTCGGCGCGGCCTCCTTCTCCTACAAGTCGGTCATGGACGGCATCCGCGCCGGCCGGGTCTGGGTGGACCACGGCGGCCTGATCAGCGGCCTGGACGCCCAGCTGCGCTCCGGCTCCCGCGCGGTGACCCTGGGCGGGGTGCTCCAGGTCCGCAAGGGCAGCCGGGTGGACCTCGTCATCGAGATCAGCCTCGCCAACGGCCCCAACTGGGCGCAGTTCGTGCCCTCGTTGGCCCGCGTCGACGTCATCCAGGGCGATGTCACCGGCAAGGTGAGCGACAGGGACACCTTCGCCACGCCCGCCACCAAGGTCGTCAAGTCCTTCGAGGTCGACAAGTCGACCGGCACGGTCAAGCTGACGTACTCCCTCGGCCGTCTCGACAAGCCGGTCTACGTCCGGCTGCGCGGCACCGACGGCAACCGCTCCGCGGTCGGCATCCACGGCGCCGCCGTGGACCCGGCCGGCCCGGCCATCGACGTCCTCGGTGACGCCGACCCGTGGAAGGACCTGTGGTTCTACTCCAACCCGATGTGGGTCCTGCCCGCATGACCTCCCCGCACCACGTGTCCGGCGTCCACTCCGTCATCGGGGTGGACGCCGGTTCGGCGACCCCGCGCGAGGCCGACCACCTGATCCACCGGCTGCTGGGCCGACTGGCCCTCACCGAGGGCGTGTTCGCCTGCACCCACCTGTACCGCACCGACGACCGCCGGGGTACGGCGATCTCGCTGACCCTGCCGGACAAGACCGCGGACGCGGTGTGGCCGGAGCTGCTCAGGACGCTGCCGGAGGGCACCGGCCTCGCCCTTTCCGACCGCACCCACGGCCCGGCCGACGCGGTGGACACCGCCCGCCTGGCTGCCGCCGCGCCCCCCGCCTCCGGCCGGGCCGTTGTCTACCCCGGCGTGGCACACCTGACCGGCACCGTCACCGTCGCGGACCTGCTCGACCGCACCGCCGTCGAGCACCTGGTCGTACTCGGCGCACCGGCCGCCGGACTCCCGCCCGCCACCGAGGTCCTGACCCAGGACCACGTGCGCCCGGAGTGGCGCGCGGGCGTCCTCACCCTCGTCCTGGTCCCGGCGGCGGGTGGCCGGATGGCCCCCTTCGAGGTCCCCAACCCCACCCCGTGCTGTGCGGACCACCTCTGACGCGAGGGTAACCCCTTAGTGACATGTGCTGGTCAAATCTGTCAGGCTTCCGACTCGCACCACTCGCTCGTAGCGCATGCCCCATGGCCGCTCCCCGGCACACCCCTGCCGGGCGGGCGGCCTCCGAGCAGGCCGGAATCCCGGCCGGCGTAAAGGAGTTCCGTGTGAGATCGACCCCCCACAAGGCCTTCGCCACCAGTGCGTTGGCCATCGCGGCACTCGCCGCGGCCCTGCTCCCCGGCAGTACCGCCTCGGCCGCCGAGCAGGCGGCCTGCACCCCCGCCCAGGTGGTCACCAACGGCGGCTTCGAGAGCGGCACGTCACCCTGGACCCAGTCCTCGACCAGCGTGATCACCAGCCGCTCCGGCCAGTCCGCCCACGGCGGCTCCAGCTTCGCCTGGCTGGACGGCACAGGCGGCACCCACACCGACACGCTCGCGCAGAGCGTCAGCATCCCCTCCGGATGCGCCGCGACACTCACCTTCTGGCTGCACGTCGACACCGCCGAGACGACCTCGTCCACGGCGTACGACAAGCTCACGGCGAAGATCGGCAGCACCACCCTGGCGACCTACTCCAACCTGGACAAGAACACCGGGTTCGTGCAGAAGTCGTTCGACGTGTCCGCGTTCGCGGGGCAGACCGTGACCGTCGCCTTCAGCGGCACCGAGGACTCCAGCCTCCAGACCAGCTTCGTCCTGGACGACGTCGCCCTGGACACCTCGGCCGCCACCACCCCGGGCGACACCACCCGCACCCCGGCCGCACCGTCGTACACCGTCAGCCTGACCAGCAACTCCACCGGCACCGGCTGGACCGGTCACGAGAGCGTGACCTTCACCAACGCCTCCGCGACCGCGCTCAGCGAGATCTACCTCCGGCTGTGGGACAACTACCACGGCACCTGCTCGGCCCCGCCGATCACCGTCAGCAACGTCACCGGCGGCACCGCGGGGGCACTCTCGGTCGCCTGCACGGCGCTCGAGATCGCCCTGCCGACACCGCTGGCCCAGGGGCAGAGCACCACGGTCGGCTTCGACCTGGGCATCACCGTCCCCAGCGGCGCCGACCGCTTCGGCTACGACGGCTCCTTCAGCATGATCGGCAACGCCCTGCCGGTCCTCGCGGTCCGGGACGGCTCCGGCTGGCACCTGGACCCGTACACCAACAACGGCGAGTCCTTCTACTCCCTGGCCGCCGACTTCAAGGTGACCCTGGACCACCCCACCGGCATCCTGGTCCCGGCGACGGGCACCTCCACCGACACCCCCGGCACCAGCGGCCGTACCGTCACCACCGCCACGGCCTCCAAGGTCCGTGACTTCGCCTGGGCCGCCGGGCCGTTCACCAAGATCTCCGGCACCTCCCCGGGCGGGGTCCCGATCAACATCTACTCGGTGTCGGGCATCAGCTCCTCCAGCGCCCAGTCGATGCTCACCACCGCCAAGTCGGCCGTGGACGCGCACGCCGGTCGCTTCGGGGCCTACCCGTACGGCGAGCTGGACGCGGTCATCGACAACAACTTCTGGTTCGGCGGCATGGAGTACCCCGGCTTCGTCCTCGACCTCGTCAGCACCACCGCGCTCACCCACGAGATCGGCCACCAGTGGTGGTACGGCATCGTCGGCGACGACGAGTACAACAGCCCCTGGCTGGACGAGGCGTTCACCGACTACGCCACCGACCTGGCACAGGGACTGACCGGCACCAACTGCTGGAACAGCGTCTCCTGGGCCTCGTCCGCGGAGAAGATCACCAACTCGATGGCGTACTGGGACGCCCACTCCTCCCGCTACTCCACCGTCGTCTACGGCTACGGCAAGTGCGCCCTGCACGACCTGCGCCGCCTCATCGGCGACACCGCCATGGCCAACCTCCTGAAGAGCTACGCCAGTTCGCACTGGTACGGCGTCTCGACCACCGCCGAGTTCAAGGCGGCGGCCCAGGCGGCCACCAGCACCGACCTGACGTCGTTCTGGACCACCCACCGCATCGACGGCTGACGGGACCCGCCGAAAGGCCCCGGCGCGGTACGGCCACGGCCGTACCGCGCCGGGTGAAGCACCTATGGGCAGAAGGGAGTTGGCAGCGCACCGGACGGACACCGGCGTGTGATAGATCTTCCGGCATCCATCAGTCCACCGATCGATCGCATGGTGCCACCGTTATGACCGACCACCGCCTCCTCGGCCTCGGCCGCCGCGAGACCGCCGTGACCCCCGAGCGTCTGTCGATGCTCGGCGACGCCGTGTTCGCCATCGCCATCACGCTGCTCGCCCTCGACATCTCCGTCCCCGAGGGTCTGCACGACTCGGAAGTCGCCCACGCCGTCCGGGAGGCGCTGCCGGCCGTCGGCGCGTATCTGCTGAGCTTCGCCGTCATCGGCGTGCTCTGGCTGTCCCAGCACGCCCTGTTCGAACTGGTCGCCACCGTCGACCGCGCGCTGCTGTACCTGTACTTCGTGCTCCTCGCCGTCGTCGCCGCGCTGCCCTTCCCGACCAAGCTGCTCAGCGAGTACGGCGACACGACCACGGCGACGGCGGTGTACGCGGGATCGATCGCCCTGGCACTCGCCCTCCTCGGCGGGATGTATCTGCGGCTTCTTGCCGCCCCCGCGCTGACCGTCCCGAACACGGCGCCGGGGCTGCTGAGGAGGACGGTCCGCCGCAGTGTCCTGCACACCCTGATCTTCGCCACGTCGATTCCGCTGGCGTTCGTCTCGCCCGGCCTCGCCAAGTACTGGTGGCTGCTGCCGATCCCGGTCCGGTTCCTGTTCCGTGAGCCTTCGGACACCGCGCAGGAGCCGGCCATGGCGGAACTGCCCGGGGACCCGCAGACCTGAGCGGCTGCCGGAGCCCCGGTCCGGGGAGAGCGGACCGGGCGGCCGAGGGGGCGTCCCGGATCAGCCGGCGGCCCTGACGGCGGACTCGATGAGACGGGTGGCGATCTTCGGGTGGCTGATCATCGGGACGTGCGAGGCCCCCGGTACCTCGACGACCTCCCGGGAGCCCGCCCGCCGGTAGAAGAAGCGCTCCAGCGCCGGCGGGATGGCCTTGTCCGCGCCGGCCACCAGGCCCCAGGAGGGGATGGTGCGCCAGGCCGCGGCCTCGGTCACGTCGGTCAGGGACGAGGCGCTGAAAGGCCGCTGGGTGGCCTGCATGAGCCGGGTGGTGGCCGCGGGCAGGTCAGCCGCGAACGCGGCCCGGAACCTGTCCTCCGTCAGGTACAGGTCGGTGCCGGTGGAGCCGTCCGCGTTGGTGAAGGGGACACCCCGGGTGGACTCGCCGATCAGCGAGCCCGGGTACGAACCGAGCAGGACGCCGAGCTGCTCGCCCTTGTCGGGCGCGAACGCGGCGATGTACACGAGAGCCTTGACGTCGGCGTTGCCGGCGGCCGCGTTGGTGATGACGGCGCCGCCGTAGGAGTGCCCGACCAGGACGATCGGGCCGCCGACCGAGGCGAGCACGCTCGCCAGGTAGGGGACGTCCGTGGGCAGGCCGCGCAGCGGGTTGGCGGGGGCGAGGCACGTGTAGCCCTGCCCCTGGAGCCTGCTGATCACGCCGTTCCACCCGGAGGCGTCGGCGAAGCCGCCGTGCACCAGCACGATCGTCGGCCTGGCGGCGGGCGTGCCGCGCCCGGCGGCCGAGGCGGTGCCGGCGGCCTGGGCGGCGAGCGCGGTGGTCGCGGCGGCAGCTCCGGTGACCAGCATTCTGCGGCGGGTGAACGTGGGACGGTCGTGCATCAGGTGGCTCCTGTGGACTCGGCTGGGCTGGGTGCGGCCCCGCCCTGGGCGTGGGGAGCGCCCGGGCGGGGCGGTCGTACGGGCGCGAGGCGTGCGGCCGTGGCTAGGACCGCTCGGAGACGGCTTCGGCGGCCTGGGCGATCACCGTCGCCACCACGGCCGGGCGGGAGACGTAGACGGCGTGGCTGCCCGGGGTCTCCGAGACGGTCGCGCCGGCTCGTTCGGCCATGCTCCGCTGGACGGGCGGCGGGATCATCCGGTCGTCGGCGGCGACGAGATACCAGGACGGCCTGGTCCGCCAGGCCGGCTCGGACACCGTGCCGCCGAGCGCGTCGACGCCCCACGGGACCTGCGAGTCGGCCATGAACGCCGCCTGCGCGGCGGGCAGGTCGGCGGCGAAGGACGCCGCGAACCTCTCCCGGTCCAGCGTCAGGAAGCCGTCGGCGGGCGGCAGGATCGGCGGCACCGGAGCGCCGGGCGCCGGGTCGGCGACCAGCGCGCCGACCGACTCGCCCTTGTCCGGGGCGAACGCGGCGACGTACACGAGCGCGGCGACCCCGGGGTGGTGGCCCGCCTCGGTGATGACTGCGCCGCCGTAGGAGTGGCCGACCAGGACCGCCGGACCGTCCAGCGCGTCGAGGACCTGACGGGTGGCGGTGACGTCACCCGTCAGCGACCACGTCGGATTCTGTACGACGGCCACTCGGTAGCCGTCGGCGGTCAGCCGCTCGTGCACGCCCTGCCAGCCCGAACCGTCCACGAAACCACCGTGCACGAGCACGATGTTCCTGATTGTCGTCATGGTGCCCCTGACCTGGAGGGACCGGCCCGACGCCGGCCCGCTGCGGCTCAGTCAAGCCGGGCCGGGGTGGCCGGACCACGCAGAACAGCACGCAGAAACACCGCACGTTCGGGCAGCCGACGGTGCAGGGTGCGCGTCAGGAGACGGCGCCGGCCCGGTCCGCGCAGCGACGGTGCGCGTCGGCGTCGCCGAGCGTCTCGAACATCAGGGCCGCCCGCTCGTAGGCCAGGCGGCTCTCCGCGTCCCGGCCCTCCTCGGCCAGCAGGACCGCCAGCTCCTCCAGGGCGTCGGCCTGCCAGTGGCTGGGATCGAGCCGCTCACCGGGCGCGGTGGCCTCGGTGAGCGCCTCGACGGCCTCGGTCCGACGGCCCAGCAGCGCCAGGGACTTGCCGAGTGGGGCGAGCGTGTGCCGCCGGACGAACGGCGCGGTCCCCGGGGTCATCCCCGACCCCGGGTCGCTCGCCAGGGCGACCACCTCGCGGAAACTCGCCAGCGCCTCCTCGTGGCGACCCTGGTCCCGGCGGCAGAGGCCGAGGTTGATGAGGCTCGCGCAGTAGGCGTCGGTGTCGTCGAGCGCCTTGAACATCTCCGCCGCCCGCGACGCCGACGCGGCGGCCTCGTCGAGCCGCCCGAGCAGCCGGTAGCCGGGTACGGCGTAGCAGTGCGCCCACGCCACCTGCGCCGTGGCGCCGCTGCGGGCGGCCAGGTCCATCGCCTCGGCCGTACAGCGCAGGACGGCCTCGGCGTCCAGGCTCTGCACGCCGTGCACCCAGGCCACCTGGTTCAGCTGGGCCGCCTGCCGCGCCCGGTCACCGAGGGCCGCGGCGGCCGCGGCGCCGAGGGTGAAGACCTCGTTCCAGTGCGGGCCGTGCAACCACCGGTCGGAGTACCGCTGCATCGCCTCGGCGCAGTCGAGCACCTCGGTGTGCCGTCCGCGGCCCGCCGCGAGCCGCAGCGCGCCCAGCCAGTTGTCCACGTTGGCCCGCAGCCACTCGTCCGCCTCCGCCGGGGACGCCGGGGGAGCGAGCCCCGCGTCCGGCGCCTCCGGACGGCCCTCCGCGGGCCCGAACCACGCGGCGGCGGCCGTGGCCGTCCGCAGCAGCCACGACGTCGTCCGCTCGGCCAGCGCCGCGCGCTCGGCGGACGTCTCCTCCTGCCGCAGCCGGTCCCTCGCGAAGAGCCTGACCAGGTCGTGGAAGCGGTAGCGCCCCTCCGCGGTGTCCTGGAGCAGGCCCAGGTCGACCAGGTCGTCGAGCGCGTCCCAGGCGTCCTCGGCCGAGGTCCCGCCCGCCACCGCGGCGAGCGCGGCATCGACGTCCCGGCCCGGCACGACGGCCAGCCTGCGGAAGATCCGCCGTGCCGCGGGCGCCAGTTGCTCGTACGACATCCCGAACGCGTTGGCGATCTTGAGGTCACCGGCCTTGAACTGTTCGAGGCGGCGCTCCTCGTCGGCCAGCCGGCGGGCGAGCTCGTCGGCGCCCCAGTCGGGCCGGCTCACCAGCCGGTTGCCGATGATCCGCAGCGCCAGCGGCAGCCCGCCGCACAGCTGCGCGAGCCGGGTGAGCGCCTGCTCCCCGTCGGTGGCGGCGCGCTCGCCGAGGATGCCGGTCAGCAGCTCCGTGGCCTCCGGCAGCTGCAGCGGGCCGAGGACCAGCCGGCGCACCCCCTCCAGGCCGGACAGCAGCCGGCGGCTGGTGACCAGCACCCTGGCCGCCCCGCCGCCGGGCAGCAGCGCGCGCACCTGCTCCTCGGACGCGGCGTTGTCGAGCACGACGAGGATCCGGCGCTCCCGCAGCAGCGAGCGGTACAGGGAGGCACGCCCGTGGGTGTCGGCCGGCACCTGCTGGGCGGCGACCCCGAGCGCGCCGAGGAGCAGTGCCAGGGCGTCGTCGACGGGCAGCGGCCGCTGGGACATGCCGAACAGGTCGAGGAAGAACACCCCGTCGGGAAAGCCCGGCCGTGCCGCGTGCGCCGCGCGGACGGCGAACGTGGTCTTGCCCAGCCCGGCCGAGCCGGTGACCAGCCCCACCACGGCGACCCCGGGATCGAGGTCGCTGCCCACGAGACCGTCGATCCAGGCCAGTTCGGCGGCGCGGCCGGTGAAATCGCCCACGGACCGGGGCAGTTCGCACAGCCCGGTGGGACGCGTCCAGTGGTCCCGCAGCCGGGCGCCGCGCGCCAGCTCCAGGAGTTGCCGACGGGCGTCGTGCCCCAGCGAGAGCGCGTCCGCGACGGCGGTGACGGTCCGCTCCTGGGGGCCCTTGCTCCGGCCGCGCTCGATGTCCGACAGGGTGCGGGCGCTGACCCCCGACGCCTCGGCGAGCTGCTCCAGGGTCAGGTGAGCCGCGCGCCGGTGACGGCGCAGCAACTGCGCGAGGGTCGGATGCTCGTCGATCGTGCTGCTCCTTCTCGGCGAAGCGGGTGCGGCGAAGCGGGTGCGGCGACATGGGCGAGGCGACATGGGCGAGGCGATATGGGTACTTGACCCACTTCGATCAGCTGTAAGCCTACTCAGGCTCCGATCGTCCTCAGGGGATGGCCAGTTCGGCCCAGATGGTCTTCCCGGACCCGGTGTAGCGGGTGCCCCAGCGCTGCGACATCTGCGCGACGAGGAACAGGCCGCGGCCTCCCTCGTCGTCCCGGCGGGCCCGCCGCAGGTGCGGGGCCGTGTGCGCGTTGTCGGAGACCTCGCACAGCAGGCTGCGGTCCCTGATCAGCCTCAGCAGCACCGGCCCGGTGGCGTACCGGATGCTGTTGGTGACCAGCTCGCTCACCACGAGCTCCGCGGTGAACGCCAGCTCGGACAGGCCCCAGGTCTCCAGCTGGCGCTCGGTGTCCGTGCGGGCCCGGGCCACCATGGCGGGGTCGGGCGGCAGCTCCAGGTCCGCCACCTGCCCGGCGCCCAGCCGCCGGGTGCGCACCAGCAGCAACGTCGCGTCGTCCGCCTGCGGCCCCGGCGGCAGGGTCGACAGCGCCCGGTCGCACAGCTCCTCCAGCGGGCACCGCTGCCAGGTGAGCACATGGGCGAGGCGGTCGATACCGCTGTCGATGTCGGTACGCCGGTCCTCCACCACCCCGTCGGTGAAGAACGCCACCACGCTGCCGTCGGACAGGCTCAGCTCGACGTTCTCGTAGGGCAGACTGCCCAGCCCCAGGGGCGGTCCCGGCGCCAGCGCGGACAGCGCCACCGCGCCGTTCGCGTCGGCCACGATCGGTGGCGGATGGCCCGCGCTCGCCCAGACGCAGCGGCCGCCGACCGGGTCGTAGATCGCGTACAGGCAGGTCACCCCGAGTGTCTCGTCGCCGAGACCGTCGTCCGCGTGGGGTTCGGAGTCCTGGCCGACCAGGCCGTCGAGGCGGGTGAGCAACTCCGCCGGGTCCAGGTCCAGCAGGGCCAGGGTCCGTACGGTGGCGCGCAGCCGGCCCATGGTCGCCGCCGCGTGCACACCGTGGCCGACCACGTCGCCGACGGTCAGCCCCACCCGGGCACCGGACAGCGGGATCAGGTCGAACCAGTCGCCGCCCACCCCCACCCGGCTGTCGGCGGGCAGATAGCGGTACGCCACCTCGACCGCGCTCTGCTCGGGCAGGTGCTGCGGCAGCAGGCTCCGCTGCAGCACCAGGGCCGCCGCGTGCTGGCTGGTGTACCGGCGGGCGTTGTCGATGCCGACGGCGGCCCGCTCGGTCAGCTCCACGGCGAGCGTCTGCTCCTCGGGCCCGAAGGGGTCGGGGTTGCTGCTGCGCAGGAAGGTGGCCAGGCCGAGGACCGCGTCCCGGGCGAGCAGCGGGACGAACAGCGTGGAGTGCCGGCCGGCCGGCGTCGTCCCGTCCGGTGTCCCGGGCGGCCCGGCGCCGACGACGGGGCGGCTGGTGGCCAGGCTCAGTGCCTGCGGAGACGACGGCGGATAGGAGACGGGACTGGTCCGGAACTCCTCCGGGGTCCGGCCGTGCATCCGCAGCAGGCTGTGCCCCGGCGCCGAACCCGTCGGGGGCTGCCGGCCCTCGATGACCGCAGGCGGCAGGTCCACCAGCACCTCGTCGGCCAGCTGCGGCACCGCCACGTCGGCGAGCTCCGCGGCCGTACGGCGTACGTCCAGCGAGGCGCCGATGCGCTTGCCCGCCCGTACGAGCAGTGACAGCCGTTCCTGGGCGCGGTAGCGGTCGGTGACGTCCAGGGACTCCTCGAACACCCCCAGCGGCTCGCCGCGGGCGTCCAGCAGCCGGTGGTAGGAGCAGGACCAGACGTGCTCGCGCACCGGGTCGGCGGGTGCCCGCCCGCGATAGTGCATGCCCACGATCGGTTCGCCCGTCGTGAACACGTGCTCCATGATCTGGTCCTCGTCCGGAGGGTGGTGGCGGGAGATGAACTCGCCCTCGGGAAAGAGATCAGCGGCCGGACGGCCGACGTACTGGGCGACTCCCGCGAGCTCCAGATCGGTGGAGACGTTCCCCCAGACGACCCGCATGTCGGTGTCGAAGATGGTCAGGCCCACGGAGGACTCGGTGGCCAGCCCCTGCAGCATGGCCAGCTGTGCCTCCCAGCCGCGCAGTGCCTCCAGCTCCGCCGCGAGCACGACCGTCGCGGCCACGCCCTGGGACGCGAGCGGGCTGAAGGCCACGGCCGCGCGCAGGGTACGCCCGTCCCGGCAGGTCAGGTCCAGCACCGTGCTGCGGGGCCGGTGCGCCTTGCAGAGCGCGGAGAGCCGCTGTCCCGGATCCGACGCCAGCAGCAGGGCCGCCGGCCGGCCGAGCACGTCCTGGGGCGGATGTCCGAGCAGGCGCTGGGCCGAGGGTCCCCACCCCGAGATGCGGCCTTCGGCGTCCAGCACCGCGGCCGCGGCCTTGGTGAGGTCCAGAGGACTGTGGAAATCGACGTTGGCCGCGTTCGGAAAACGATCCATGGGCACCGCTTCCCTCCGTGCTCCCTCAGCATCCCGTGCCGCACGACGGACGACAACCGCACGCACCGCCGCCTCCGGCGGACGCGGCGCCCCGGGGCCGTACCGGGAGGCGTCCCCCTCCTCGCCGGGGCCGGTCCGACGGTCACGTCCGACCGGATCAGGGCCGCCACCGCGACCCCTCCGCCCAGGTGCTGATCGGCATCGCCGACGCGCTCCGGACGGAGGTCGCCCGCGGCCACCGGGCCCTTCCGGACCGGGACCGGGACCGGGACCGGCACCCGATCCGTCGGGCGCCGGTGCGAGCCGTGCCGCGAGGTCAGCCGGTGTGGCCCCCGCCGTGTTCGCCGTGGGCGGCGCCGTGGTCGAACTTCATCGCCTCCTCGGGCATGACCACGAAGGGCCGCATCATGCCCATGTCCTCGTGTTCGAGGAGATGGCAGTGGTACATGAAGCGCCCGTACGCCCCGTCGAACTTCCCCATCACGCGCAGGACCTGGCCGCCCGGCACCCGGAAGACGTCCTTGTGTCCGAGCTCGTTCGGCGCCAGCGGGAGCCGGGTCGCCGCGTCGTACGCGATCGGCTTGGCGGTGCCGCCCACCGCCGGATCGAAGCCGGAGACGTCGTAGGCGTCGCGGCCCAGCAGCTGGAAGTCGGCCAGGTGGATGTGCATCGGGTGGACGATCGGCGCGAGGTTGAGGAAGCTCCACTGCTCGTAGGAGCCCTCGGCGATGGTGAAGCCCAGCGCGTCGTTGAAGGTCCGGGAGGTGCGCCGGTAGGTCTTCGTGGTGCCGTCCGCCCCGGTGAGCTGGATGACGCCCTCGGCCGGGACCTGGACGGAGCCGGGGTCGGTGACCTCGGTCATCTCCCAGATCTCCGGGTGGCCGCCGGCGCCCTTGGTGGCCGGCGGGGTGAGCACGATCAGGCGGTGGCCGTGCGGGATGTCGTGCGTGAGCCGGCGGAAGGAGCCGGAGAGCACCTCGGGCAGCTCGAAGCCGTCGGTCGCACCGCCGCAGCCGACCCGGAACTCCATGACGGCGGGGTAGCGCACGTCACCGGCCGGGTCGGGCACGCCCGGCGGCTGGTTGCGGCCCTTGTTGACCAGGCGCAGCTTCTTGCCTTCCAGGCCCCGGAAGTCGGCGAGCAGGTCGAAGCGCTCGGCCGGGGCCACGGTGAGCGTCGGCAGCGCCGCGTCGAAGTCGACCGGGACCGGGCGGGGCAGCAGCCCGCCGTCGCTGCCGATCTGGTGCAGCACGCCCGGGACCGGGTTGCCGTCCTCGTCGACCAGGACGAGTTCGTAGATGCGCGCGTTGGACGCGTTGACGAGCCGGAAGCGGTGCCAGCCGTCGGCCACCTCGGCGTACGGCCAGATGCGGCCGTTGACCGTGGTGTACGGGCCGGTGAACGGGCGGGTGACCGGCAGGCCCGTCTCCGGGTTCTGCTGCTGGGCGATCACCGTCTTGTGCAGCAGCCGGCCGTTGAGCCGGCCGTCCTCGTCGGTGTCGAGGTTCCGGTCGGCGAGCAGCAGGGGGATCTCCCGCTCCCCGCACGGGAGTCCGAGGGCGTCCTCCTCGTCGTCACGGACGAGGTAGGTTCCGTACAGGCCCGTGTGCACGTTCCAACGGGTGATGTTCATGGCGTGGTCGTGGTACCACCACTGCACCGCCTGGTGGTCGTTCGGGTACTCCGACAGCTGGGCGTCGCCGGAGCCGACGGCGTTGTCCGCCCAGCCGTCGTTGCCCCCGCCGGTCTGCGCTCCGTGCAGATGGGTCACCGTCCACGCGGGCAGGGCGGCCACGTCCTTGTTCGGCTCGACGCCTCCGCGGCCGGGCTCGGTGCTGGGCGGCGCGGTGCCCGGTGCGCCGCCGGGCACCTCCACCGAAGTGACCGGATACTCACTGCCCTTGGGGATCCGGTTGGTCCAGGCGATGCGGACGCGCTGCCCGCGGCGGACCTCGATGGTCGGGCCCGGGACCTGGCCGTCGTACCCCCACATCAGGGTGGGCGGGAGTTGCGGGTGCAGCCGGATCCAGGTCGGGCGCAGCGCGATCTCCGTCTCGCGCAGCACGTCGCCGGTGCCGGGCCGCAGGACGGGCGGGACCGGCAACGGCGCGACGTACGGCGCCAGTTCCTCCGGCGTCGGTGCCGCTTCCCCGTCGCCCTGCTCGGTGATCCTGTCGATGATGTCGGTCAAGGTCGAACACCCCCGTGTGTTCTGTGGTTCTGTCTCCTTGCTCCACAGGACTCCCGAGACATGCCCGACGTTCCCTGAATGCCCCGTTCCGCCCGAAAGGGTGAAGGAATTGAGCCATGTCGACACGCACCTCGGCACGGTCCGGGGAGGAGGACCGTGCCGAGGTGATCAGGGCCGTGCGGTGGGTGTCAGGCCGTGGCGCGCTGCCTGCGGCGCATCGTCAGGTACGTGCCCGTGGCGCCGGCCGCCAGCAGGGCGCCCACGCCGAGGGTGACCGGAAGGGCCGGGAACCCGCCGGAGTCGGTCGTCGCGGCCGTGTTCACCATCGCCGGGCCCGGGGTGATGTGGGTGGTCACCGGGGAGACGTGGCGGATCGGGCCGATGTGCTTGACGGAGCCGTTCGCGTTCAGCAGCACCTGCTTGTTGTTGGGGTGCCGGAAGTCGAACATGTTGGTCAGCGAGCCCGCGGTGGCGTCGAAGGAGTGGTCGCCGATGCGGCCGGTGTGCCAGTTGTCCTCGATGAAGCGGGTGATGGAGGACTGGTCGGTCTGCGTGTGGTCGACCTTGTTCACCTTGCTGTACGGCGAGATGACCAGCAGCGGCTGCCGGGTGCCGGGGCCGCAGCGGTCGGCGTAGCCGCCGGACGCGGCCGGGCCCGCCTGGCAGGCCGCGCTGTCCAGGGCCTTGCCGTTGGAGCCGACCGTGGTGTCCTTGGAGCCGTTGCGGGGCTTGGCGTAGGCGTGGTCGTACCAGCCGTCGGAGTCGTCGTAGGCGATGACGATCGCGGTGGACTTCCACTGCGGCGAGCTCTGGACGGCGTTGATCTCGTTGACGAGGAAGTGCTGCTCGTCGATCGGGTCGGAGTAGCCGGCGTGGCCGTCCTGGTACTCACCGGCCTTGAGGAAGCTGACGGCCGGGAGCTTGCCCGCCTTGGCGGCCGCGGTGAAGTCGGTCAGGTCGTAGTTGTGGTTCGCCTGGCCGTTGTGGCCGATCTCGTTGACGCTCTTCGGCGGCAGGTGGTGCGGGTTGGACGTCGACTTGTAGTACGAGAACGGGTTGTGGTGCGGGCTGTAGTCGACCGCGGCCGTGCCGCCCACGTTGGCGTGCGTGGTGTCGCACTTGGCGTAGTCGCCCGACTTGCCGTCCCAGGAGGTGGAGGCCCGGAAGCCGCCCTGGAACCAGCCCCAGGTCTGGTGCTTGGAGTTGAGCAGGTCGCCGATGTTCTTGCCCTGCAGCGAAGCCAGCGCGCTGGTGCTGGTGTGGTCCTTGTCGGAGCAGTCGTCGTAGGCCGGGTCGGGGTCGTTGATGACCGTGCCGACGCCCTTGGCGTTCGGGGAGGCGATGGCGTACGAGTCGGGCGTCGCCGTCTGCTTGCCGGTGACCGAGTCCACCGAGATCGCGCCGTGCGTCTGACCCGAGACCAGGTTGAGCGCGCCGGGCGTGGACGGGCCGTAGTTCGAGCTGTAGGAGCGGTCGTTGAGGGCGTACTGCTGGGCGTAGTTCCACAGACCCGTGACGGTGTTGCCGTCGTAGTAGTCCATGACCAGGCCCGGCTCGCCGAACAGGCCGCCGGAGCACTTGTCGACCTCGGTGTTCTGCACGAACTGGTCGGCCTTGCCGCCGTCGTAGGCCAGCTGCTCGGGCCCGTAGGAGTGGTTCTGGTCGCAGGTCATCGCCTGCGACGGGGAGAGCCGCTTGGGCGCGTACTGGTTCGGGTTCTTCGTCAGCAGCCCCGCGTGCGCGACGGTGTCGATGTCCTTCGGGGTCTTCTTGGACGCCGTGAACTTCGTGCCGTCGGTGTTCGCGGCCTTCGGGTAGGTCGCGAAGTAGTGGTCGAAGGAGATGTTCTCGTCGAACAGCACGACCACGTGCTTGATCGGGGTCGCGGTCGACGAGCCGCCGCCGTGTCCGGCGGGTACGGCGGCCCAGCTGGGCGCGGTGCCTCCGAGGACCGTGAGTGCGGCGGCCCCCGCGAGAGCGCCGAGGCTCCTGATCGCCGTTCGTCTTCCTGTGCTGGCCATGCTGGTTCCCCTCCGGGCATGAACGTCACTGCGTCGTACAGGCAGGGATGCTTCGCCCGCTTGCGGTCGCTACGGCGGAGCCATGATGGCGCGTGAGTGAACACCGGGTCAGGGATGCTGGGGCAAATCTTGACTGGGTATTGACCGTTCGGGCTACGGAATTGCCATGGAGTTGTTCGAACAAGCTCAGGCGAGCAGGGCGCGTCCGTACCAGTCGCTGCGGTCCCGTACCCCGGGCAGGGCGAAGAAGTAGCCGCCGCCGAACGGCGAGATGTAGTCGACCAGCGGCTCCCCGGCCAGCCGCTTCTGCACGGTCTCGAACTGCCGGGCCAGGTCCTGCTGGTAGCAGCTGAACAGCAGGCCCATGTCGAGGTTGCCGTTGCTGTCCATGCCCCGGTCGTAGTTGTAGGCGCGGCGCAGGATCCGCTGCTCGGCGGTGGCCGTGGTGCGCGGGTTGGCCAGCCGGATGTGCGCGTCCAGCGGGATGACGTCGCCCTTCGGGTCGTCGGCGTAGTCGGGCGTGTCGTGCTCGGCGTTGCCGTCCAGCGGCGCCCCGGACTCGCGGGCACGGCCGAACATCCGCTCCTGCTCGCTGAGCGAGACCCGGTCCCAGAACTCCACCAGCATGCGGATCAGCCGTACCACCTGGTAGCTGCCGCCGACCGCCCACTCCGGTTCGCCGGAGTCCTTGCCGACCCACACCAGCCGGTCCATCTCCCGGGCGCTGGTGGTCTCCGGGTTGGCGGTGCCGTCCTTGAACCCCAGCAGGTTGCGCGGGGTGCCGGACGGGCGGGGCGGACTGGTGAAGCCGTCCAGCCGCCAGCGGACCTGCATACCGCCCCGGGTGTGCCGGGCGATGTCGCGCAGTGCGTGCAGCACGGTGTCGGTGTCGTCCGCGTGCAACTGCAAACTCAGGTCGCCGTGGCACCACTCGGGCCGCAGGTCGTCGTCCGGGAAGGCCGGCATCGTCGTCAGCCGACGCGGTCTCAGTTTCCCGAGCCCGTACCGGTCGTCGAAGAGCGAGCCGCCGACGCCGACGGTCACCGCCAGCGCACCGGACGGCAGTTGCTCACCGAGGACGCCGGAGTCGGCGGGCGGGGCGGTGACACCGACCGGGTCCGGGGTACCGCCCGAGGTCAGGAAGCGGGCGCGGTCGGTGAGCGTGTGCAGCAGCTCGGTCAGCTCGGCGCGGCTCCCGGCGGTGACGTCGAAGGACGTGAACACGGTCGTCCGGCGGGGCGCGGCGATGGCGGACTGCTGCCGGACGCCGTGGAAGGGGGCGATCGCGGGCGTGGCGGTGGTGTCCGCGGGGTCCGTGCCGGGGGCGGCCGCGCCGCCGGTGGCCAGCCCCGCGCCCGCGAGGGCCGCACCGCGCAGGAACCCGCGGCGGCCCACTCCGCCCTTGCCGGTCGTCTCGTGCGTGCTCATACCGTCCTCCGCGGATCGCACAGGGTCGCCACCGACGCCAGCCGCTCCACCAGGTCGCCGAGGACCGCGTCGACGTCCTCGCGCTGCCGGTGGCCGAGCTTCCCGAGCGGTGTCCAGGTGCCGCCGTGGTCGAAGCCGTCGAGCGTCTGGCCTGCCTGCTTCAACTCACCCTCCAGGCCGGCCAGACCGGCGTACCGGGTGGCCAGCAGCGGGTGCAGCCGGGACAGGACCTGCACCGTGCCGTCCAGGTTGGCGCGGGCGGTGGCGAGGTTGCTGCCGCTGCCGTAGTCGGTACGGCCGGTCAGCTCGAACTGCACCGTGTTCTCCAGGATCTCGTGCGCCCGCAGCCCCAGCTGGGCGGGGTCCATCCGGGTCTGCGCCCAGTCGTCGCGCAGCGCGGTGACCGCCTTCACCAGTCCGGCCGCCGGGCCGCGCAGGCCGGCCGCGGACTCGCCGTGCCACAGGCCGTACTCGATCCGGTGGAAGCCGGTGAAGTCCTTGTCGTGGACCCCGCCGGCCAGCCCCGCGTCCGTGCCGTTGATCGCGCCGTCGGCGTCCCCGAAGGCGTCGTACGCCGCGCCCAGCCGCTCGTACTCCAGGTGCGCCGGCAGCCAGGCGGTGCGGGCGGCGGCCAGGTCGCCGCGGTCGATCGCGTCCCGCAGCGTCGTCGTCAGCCGTACGACGCTGGACAGGCCGCTGCCGATCCACTTCTGGTAGGCGAGCGCGGGCGGGATCAGGTCGTGCTCGGTGACCGGGGCCGCGGCCGGGCCGCTGCGGCCCTTGGCGATGCGGACGGTCGGCCCGGTGACGGCGTCGGCGTCGTCGGGCACGCACTTGAACGCGAACGCGCCCTTGCCGAGCCGGACGGTCAGCTCCCGGGTCGTACCGGGCCCGATGTCCTCCACCTCGCCGTACACGGCCTGGCTCTTCGGGTCCTCCAGGAGCACCTCGGCGGCCCCGTCGGTCGGATTGTGCAGGTCGAAGACCTGGACACCGGGCACCGGCGCGCTCCACCCCCGGCCGCAGCGGCTGGCGGACACCTCCACGGTGGTGTGCGGCAGCGCGGCCGGGTCGGCGTGTGCGGGGCGTGAGTCGTGCGTGAGCGCCAGGACTCCGGCCACCAGGCACACGACGGCGACACCGACGACCGTCCAGGGACGCAACGACCTCCAGTTGGGGCCGGACAACACCATCCCGAGCTCCCGGGGGTTCGTACCGTTCGTGATCGCCTCATGTTAGGCAGCCCTTTGTACTCGAACGGCCGTCCAGGGAAACCCATGACCAAGAGTTCCCTGCCGGTTCACCGGACCTCCGGCAAAGCTGCTCAGTCGGTACCGGGCTGGACCAGCCGGAAGAAGGCGCGGGCACCGGCGCGCCGCACGGCCCGCCGCAGCCGCACCGGGAGCGGACGGGCGGCGGGAGCCGTGGCGGGGGCGCCGGCCAGGCGGGGGAAGAGTGCCTCGGCGTTGCCGCGGTCGACGGCCGCGAGGGTGCCGGGGTCGACACCGCTGTCCAGCCCGTTGGCGAAGTACTGGCCCGCCGCGGCCGGCGCGAACGGCCAGTCGCTGCCGAACAGGACGTGCCCGGGCCGGGCGAAGGCGAGTAGCGTGGGCAGGGCGGCCGGGCTGGAGGAGAGCGCGGTGTCGAAGTAGAAGCCTCGGAAGTCGTCCAGGATGTCCAGGGGGCTGCGCCCGGTGTCGGCCGCGAGGGCGACGGCCATGCGGTGGGAGGCGTACGGCACGAAGCCGCCCGCGTGGCTGAGGACGAACCGGATGCGCGGATACCGGCGCACGACGCCGCCCCGCACCAGGAGATAGGCGGCGCGGGTGGTGTCGAGGAGGAAGTCGGCGGCGAAGGGCGGGACCCCCTCCACGGCGGGCCCGGGCAGCTCGGCCGGGTGGACGAACGCGACGGCGCCGTGCTCGTCCAGGACCCGCCACAGGGCGTCCTGGCCGGCGGTCCCGAGGTAGTCGCCGGCGGTGTTGGCGAGCAGGGTGACGCCGTCGGCGCCGAGCCCGGCGAGGGCGCGCTCGGCCTCCCGGGCGGCCGCGGCGGCGTCCGGCAGGGGCAGGGTGGCGAACCAGCCGAAGCGGCCGGGGTGCCCGGCGGTGAGCGCCGCGGAGAAGTCGTTCAGCCGCCGGGCCAGGGCGGCCGCCTCGCCGGGGTCGGCGAGGAATCCGGTGCCCGGGGTGGAGACGGACAGGATCGCCGTCTCGGTGCCGAGCAGCTCCATCAGCTCCAGCGCCCCCTCCGGACTCCACCCGGGCAGCGCGCGGCCACCCGCCTCGGCGATCCCGTGCGCGGCGAGGGCGTCCCGGTAGAAGGGCGGGATCAGGTGCTGGTGGACGTCGATCCGGCGAGGGGCACTGGTCATGGGGCTGCTCTTCCCGCCGTGACGGCACGTGACCGCCGGGCTGACCGTAGTGGACACTACAATTGGAGTGAACGATACAACAGTGCCCCGTGACGGAAACGGCACGGGGTGGCGGTGATCGGCCGGCGGAGCCGGTGTCTTCGGTGGCCGGAGTGGATGGGTGCATCCGGCGGCCGGTGTGGATCGGTGCACCCGGCGGCTGGCGTGGATCGGTGCACCCGGCGAGTGACGTCGGCCGGTGCCCTCCCGGCGGCCGGCGTCGGCAGGTGCCCGCCGCTCCGCCCGGAGCGCGCCGCTCAGCCGCCCTGAGGGGCCGCCCGCAGCGGACATCCGGTGCCGACGCGCGCGGTCAACTCCCCGCGCAGCGCGGTCAGTTCGGCGATGCGGGCGTCGACGACCGCGATCTTCTCCTCGAACAGCGCGGACAACGCCTCGGCCGTGTCCGGTGCTTCGCCCAGTTCCGCGAAGTGCCGGCCGATCTCGGCCAGCGAGAAGCCGAGGGTCTGCGCGGTGCGCACGTAGTGCAGCCAGGCAACCGTCTCCGGCGGGAAGTCGCGGTAGCCGTTGGCCAGCCGGCTGCCCGTGAGGAGGCCGATCCTCTCGTAGAAGCGGACGGTGTCCTTGCTGATGCCCGCCCGCGCGGCCAGCTCTCCGATGCGCACGACCTGCCCCCACTCGCACTTGACCCTGGACCGTACTCCACTGTCTAGCGTGAGGCCGCCGCAGCCACTCGACCAGCAGGAGCCTCGCCGTGAGCCGTCCGTCCGCCCTTTCCCGCCGCGCCTATCTCCAGGTCGTGCGCGCCAGCGCCTGGTACGACCTCGTCGTCACCGCGGGATTCGCCACACCGTGGACCTACGCCCTGGTCCATGACGCCCTGTCGGCGGCGGGCGGCGCGCTCGGGCTGGGCACCCTGCCCGCGCCCGACCCGATGCAGACCCTCTACGCGAACCTGATGGGCTCGGTCGTGGTGGTCTGGGCGCTCCTGCGGATCGTCAGGCCGCTGCCGTCGCACGGCCTGTTCGACGGCGCGGCCCGGGTCCTGTTCGCCACCTGGCAGGCGTACGCACTGGGGCACGGCGCGCCGCGACTGCTGTGGCCCTTCCTCGTGGCGGAGGCCGCCTTCGGCCTCGCCCAGCTGTGGCCGGGGTGGTGGACCCGGCGGACCGGCCTCGGCCCCGCCTCGTACCCTCACATGCCATGAACGCCACCGCGCACACGGCCGCCGTCACGAACCTGATCGCCAGATACGCGGAGCTGGTCGACGCGGGGGACTTCGCCGGTGCGGGGGAGCTGTTCGCCGACGGCGTGTTCGTCGGCAGCGGCGCGCCGGCCGTGGGGGCCGCGGGCGTCGAGAAGATGCTCCTGGACACGGTGATCCGCTACGAGGACGGGACACCGCGCACCCACCACGCCACCACGAACATCGCCGTCGACATCGACGAGGAGAACGGCACCGCCGCCGCGCGGTCCTACGTCACCGTGTTCCAGGCCCTGCCCGACCTGCCGTTGCAGCCCGTCGCCGCGGGGCACTACAGCGACCGGTTCGAACTCCGGGACGGTCAATGGCGGTTCGTGGCGCGCCGGGTACGGATCCGGCTGGTGGGGGACGTGAGCCGGCACCTGCGTACCTGACCTCCGCGGTGCCGTCCGGGCGCCATGCGACGGGTCGGCGTGCCGGGGACGGAACGGTCGCGAGAAGATCGTCCGAGACCCACGCGTCCCCCGACCCGGAAGGAACCGACGAGATCATGCGCCTCATGGTGGCCCGCGGCCCGGCGGAGGTGTCCGGATGACCGGCGCCGAGGAACCCGTCCTGCTGCACGTCAGCGGACGGGCCGCGCACATCACGCTCAACCGGCCGAAGGCCATCAACGCCCTGTCGCACGCGATGGTGCGCCGCATCGACGAGGCGCTCACCGCCTGGGAGCACGACCCGGCCGTGCGGACCGTCGTCATCACCGGCGCCGGCGAACGCGGCCTGTGCGCGGGCGGTGACATCCGTGCCGTGCACGACGACGCCCGTGACGGCGACGGGTCGGCCGCGGCCGCGTTCTGGCGGGACGAGTACCGGCTCAACGCCCGCATCGCCCGGTACCCGAAGCCGTACGTCGCGGTGATGGACGGCATCGTGATGGGCGGCGGGGTCGGCGTCTCCGCCCACGGCGGCGTCCGGATCGCCACCGAGCGGTCGCGGATCGCCATGCCCGAGACCGGGATCGGCTTCGTCCCCGACGTCGGCGGCACCCACCTGCTCGGCCGCGCGCCCGGCGAACTCGGCACCCATCTCGCCCTGACCGGCGCCCAGATCGGCGCCGCCGACGCGATGCTGTGCGGACTCGCCGACCACTACATGCCGTCCGGCTCGATCGAGGCGTTCGTCGCCGACCTCGCCGCCCTGCCCGTGCCCGAGGCGCTCGCCAGGCAGGTACGGCAGGCGCCGGACGGGGAGTTGGCCGCCCGCCGGGCGTGGATCGACGCCTGCTACCCGGCCGGCACGGTCGAGGAGATCGTCCAGCGGCTGCTCGCGCACGGCGACCCGGCGGCGAAGGAGGCGGCGGACACCCTGCTCACCAGGTCGCCCACCGCCCTGAAGGTCACCCTGAAGGCACTGCGCCGGGCCCGGCGACTCGGCTCGCTGGAGCGGGTCCTGGACCAGGAGTACCGGGTCTCCTGTGCGACCCTCACCAGCCACGACCTGGTGGAGGGCATCCGCGCCCAGGTCGTCGACAAGGACCGCACCCCGCACTGGTCGCCGGCGGCCCTCGCCGAGGTCACCGACGCCGACGTCGAACGCTTCTTCGCCCCGCTCGGCGAGCGCGAACTCGGCCTCGCGCCACCCGCCTGAGCCGCCCCACCGGCCGCCCACCAGGCGCGAGATGAAGATCACGCCTGGTGACGCGGTCTTGGCCGTGCTCCTGACACGCGGTACGGTCTGTCCGATATCGACGACGGCGAGACGGAACCCGGTGGGAATCCGGAACGGTCGCGCCACTGTATGCGAGAGCCCCAGGGCTGTTCGTGAGTCAGACCCGTGGCCGTCGTCCTGTGCACCACCGAGATGGGACGCGAACTCCCAGAGGAGGTCCTGCCATGGCGCAGACCGTCGCTCCGCCGACTGCCAACACCCCCGCCGTTCCGGCAAAGCTGCCGCTGTCCGCGATAGCTCCCTGGGCGGTCTTCTTCGGCATTCTGATGCTGATCCTGCTCTACTTCGTCGGCGCCGAACAAGGCGCCACCTCCGTGTTCAGCGGCACGGACGTCCACGAGTGGGTGCACGACGCCCGCCACCTGCTCGGCTTCCCCTGCCACTGACGCGAGGGGCGCCGTACCACCCATGAACTCCGCAACGGTCCGAAACCTCCTGGTGCGGGGCATGCTCGCCGGCCTGGCCGCCGGTCTGCTCGCCCTCGTCGTCGCCTACCTGCTCGGTGAGCCGAACGTCGACAGGGCGATCAGCTTCGAGGACGCCCACTCGCACGAGCACGAGATGGAGGTCGTCTCCCGCTCCCTCCAGTCCACCGCCGGTCTGGCCACCGGCGTCCTGGTCTACGGCGTGGCCTTCGGCGGCATCGCCGCCCTGGCCTACTGCTTCGCCCTCGGCCGCGTCGGCCGCTTCTCGCCGCGGGCGACGGCGCTGCTGCTGTCCTGCTGTGCGCTGACGGCCGTGTACGTGGTGCCGTTCCTCAAGTACCCGGCCAACCCGCCGTCGGTGGGCGACCCGGACACCATCGGCAAGCGGACCACGCTGTACTTCCTGATGATGCTGCTCAGCGTGCTCCTCGCGGTGGCCGCCACCATCCTCGGCAAGCGGCTCCAGCCGCGGCTGGGCACCTGGTGGGCGACCGTGCTCGCGGTGGTCGCGTTCGGCGTCGCCATCGGGCTGGCGTACCAGTTCCTGCCGGTCATCAACGAGGTGCCGGCGGACTTCCCGGCCACCCTGCTGTGGCGGTTCCGGCTCTCGGCGCTCGCCATCCAGGTGGCGCTGTGGGGCGGATTCGGTCTGCTGTTCGGCGAGTTGGCCGACCGCGTCCTCAACCCGAGGCCGGCGAAGGCGCCGGCCGCCGCGCGCACGGTGCCCGCGGCGCACTGACCGACTCCGCGGCACGCCGAACGCCGCGGCAGACCGAACGACACGCGAGGGCCCCGGAACCGACCGGGGCCCTCGCGCGCTCGTCACCCGCCGTCCCTGCCGTCGGTCTCACGAGCCGCCGGACGGGCCCACCTTCACCGACAGCTCCGTCGAGCCCTTGAGCGGCAGCGAGAGGGTGCGGAAGCCGTTGGCCGGGTCGCGGATGTAGTCCAGGTAGTCGGGCTCGGCGTTGTCGTTCATCACCAGTGCGCCCTGGCGCAGTTGGGGGGCGACGGTCTCCATGATCTGACGGGCCAGCGAGGGGCCCGAGTCGACCGGCCAGCCGTCGATGAGCGCGAAGTCGACGGGCCCGCCCAGGTCGCGCAGCGTCTCCCGGGCGTCCCCGATCCGGAGGTCGACCAGGTCGGCGAGGCCCGCCTCGGCGAGGTTGCCCAGGGCGGTGGCCGCCTTCTCCGGCACGATCTCGGAGCCGATCACCGTGCCGCCGCCGTTGTCGCGGACCGCGGCGGCGAAGTAGAGCGTGGAGACGCCGAGGGAGGTGGCGAACTCGACGACACGGGTGGCGCCGACGGCCCGGCACAGCAGATAGATCAGGTCGCCCTGTGCGGGATGGATGGAGAAGCCGATGTCCGGGAAGGCGTGCGGGTCCCGGATGCCGCTGCGCGGACCGCCCCCGGCGGGACGGCGGTGCTCGGCCCGGATCCGGTCGAGCACGGCCTGGACCCGGGCATCCTGCAGCGGACTGGTGGCGTGCTCGGTCGGCATCCCGAACCCCTCGATTCCTGCGGTCAACACCATCGATACGGTCTGTGGCGTATCACGATATATCGATGAGGGTGTCTGTGGTTCCCCGCGAGGGCCGCAGTGCGCAATCAATGCTTGCGGGCGTCCGGCCGGCGGGGCCGTATCCTTCGGGCCGTGACGGCGACTTATGCACTGGACGGCACCGCGATCCGGACCCTGGAGGACTTCTGGCAGGTGATCGGCGAGGCGGTCAACGGGCCCGGCGGCTACTTCGGCCGCAACCTCGACGCGTTCGCCGACTGCCTCAGCGGCGGCTTCGGCACACCCGACGACGGCGACTTCGTCTTCGAGTGGCGCGACCACGACACCTCCCGCGCGCATCTGGGCCATGCGGAGACCGCCCGCCAACTGGAGCTGAGACTCGGCCGCTGCCACCCGACCAACCGTGCCGCCGTGGCGGCGGAGTTGGCCGAGGCCCGCGCCGGACGCGGGCCCACCGTCTTCGACTGGCTGATCGACATCTTCGAGGAGCGGGCACCCGGCGCGGTACGACTGCTGTGAACCGGGCGTGAACCCGCCGTGTCTTCGGCGCGCGGCCGGTGCCGCACTCGCGTCGATGGCCGCTGACAAGGAAAGATGGGCGACGAGCGATCGATCAACGACTGCGGAGGAAGTGGACTCATGCCGCATGAGCGAGCGGGCCGGCCGGCGGCTCCGGAGGACCTCGTCGACGTGGCCCGGCTGGTCACGGCCTACTACGCGCTGCACCCCGACCCGTCCGACCCGGGACAGCGGGTGGCGTTCGGCACCTCGGGACACCGTGGATCGTCCCTGACGACCGCGTTCAACGAGGACCACATCGCCGCCACCAGCCAGGCCATCTGCGAGTACCGGAGCGGCCAGGGCACCGACGGCCCGCTCTTCCTCGGAGCCGACACCCACGCCCTGTCCGAGCCCGCCAAGGTCACCGCACTGGAGGTCTTCGCGGCCAACGGAGTGACCGTCCTGATCGACAGCGCCGACGGCTACACCCCCACCCCCGCCGTCTCGCACGCCATCCTCACCCACAACCGGGGCCGTACGACCGGCCTCGCGGACGGCGTGGTGGTCACCCCCTCGCACAACCCGCCCGCCGACGGCGGCTTCAAGTACAACCCGCCCAGCGGCGGCCCCGCCGCCTCCGACGCCACCTCCTGGATCCAGGACCGCGCCAACCAGATCATCACGGGCGGGCTGAAGGACGTACAGCGGATCCCCTACGAGCGCGCGCTCGCCGCGCCGACCACCGCCCGGTACGACTTCATGGGCGTCTACGTCGACGACCTGCCCAGCGTCCTCGACCTCGACGCGGTCCGGGCGTCCGGACTGCGCATCGGCGCCGACCCGCTCGGCGGGGCCTCCGTCGCCTACTGGGGCCGGATCGCCGAACGGCACAGCCTCGACCTGACCGTGGTCAACCCGTACACCGACCCCACCTGGCGGTTCATGACGCTGGACTGGGACGGCAAGATCCGCATGGACTGCTCCTCGCCGTACGCCATGGCCTCGCTGATCGAGAAGCGGGCCGAGTTCCGCGTCGCCACCGGCAACGACGCCGACGCCGACCGGCACGGCATCGTCACCCGCGATGCCGGTCTGATGAACCCCAACCACTACCTCGCCGTCGCCATCTCCTACCTCTACCGCCACCGCGAGCAGTGGGCGGCGAGCGCAGGCATCGGCAAGACCCTGGTCTCCTCCTCGATGATCGACCGGGTCGCCGCCGACCTCGGCCGTCAACTGGTCGAGGTCCCGGTCGGGTTCAAGTGGTTCGTGGACGGACTGGTCAGCGGTGCCATCGGGTTCGGCGGCGAGGAGTCGGCCGGCGCCTCCTTCCTGCGCCGCGACGGCTCGGTGTGGACCACCGACAAGGACGGCATCCTGCTGGCCCTGCTCGCCTCCGAGATCACGGCCGTGACGGACAGGTCCCCGTCCGAGCACTACGCCGACCTCACCGCCCGCTTCGGCGAACCCGCCTACGCCCGCATCGACGCCCCCGCCACCCGCGAGGAGAAGGCCCTCCTCGCCAAGCTCTCCCCGGCCCAGGTCACCGCCGAGACCCTGGCGGGCGAGCCGGTCACCGCCGTCCTCACGGAGGCACCGGGCAACGGCGCGGCGATCGGCGGCATCAAGGTGATCACGGAGAACGCCTGGTTCGCGGCCCGCCCGTCCGGCACCGAGGACGTCTACAAGATCTACGCCGAGTCCTTCCACGGCCCCGACCACCTGGCCCGGGTGCAGGAGGAGGCCAAGGCGGTGGTGATGACCGCGCTCGGCGGCTGACGCCCCGGGGGCGCGGTCAGGTCACGAACGTGCGGCGGTGTGCCCGGGCCTCGGCCAGGTCCGCCGCCGCCCGCCGGGCGTTCGCCGCGAGGTGGGCCGAACCCCAGGCATCCGCGGTGAGTTGGGCCAGGGCATAGCCCTCGGCCGCCGCCCGGTCCTCGCCGAGGAGCCGGTGCAGGTCGGCGAGGGCGTGCGCGAGCGGCCGGCCCGCGTACACCGCGCCGGCCACGCCCGCCAGCTGGTCCCGCAGCGGAAGCAGGTGCCCGACGAGGGCGGTCGCCATGTCGCGGTCCCGGTGGAGCACGGCGAGCTGGGCGCGGAAGTCGAGCTCCAGGCCGTAGAGATGGTCCCGCAGCGGCTCCGGTGCGACGGACACGGCCAGGGCCTCGTCGAGCCTGCCCAGGCGGGCCAGGACCAGCGCCCGGACGACCGCGACCGGGGCGCCGGCGGACTCGTACACGGCACGGACCGTCGGCTCGATCTCGGGCGTCCGGCCCTGGAGGAGCCGTATGTTGATCACCGCCAGCGCGCGTAGGCCGGTTGCGTGGTGGGCGCCCACCTGTTGCAGCAGGGTGTCCGCCTCGGCATAGGCGGCCTCCGCCGCGTCGAAGCGCCCGGCCACGGTGGCCAGCATCGCGGAGGTCGCGGCGCTGAGCCCCTGCGCCCACACCAGGCGGTAGCGGCGGGCGAGGACCAGACCCTCCTCGGTGTGTCGCTGCACGGCGGCGGGGTCGTTGCGGGCGGCGGCGGTCATCGAGTCCAGGTTCTCGCAGATCCACCGGTAGGCGGGCAGGTCGTGGGCGACGGCGAGGCCGCGCAGTTCGGCGGTGAGCGGCGCCCGGGCGGCGGCCCGGGTCTCGTGCGGCAGCAACCGGGCCGAGGTCATCAACGCGGCGGCCATCAGCGGGGCTTCGCCGTCGGCACGGGCGAGCGCCAGCTGGACGCGGGCCGCCTCCAGGGCCCGCGGCGGATCCTCGGCGGCGACCGTGTCGACGACGGCCTGGAGGACCCGGGCCCGGGTCGGGCCGTCGAGCCCGGGATCGGCCGCGAGCCCTTCGAGGCGGGCCAGCGCGGTCCGGTCGTACGGTCCTTCGAGCCGGCTGCGCCAGGCCGCGGGCTCGGTCCAGACCCCGTAGACGGCCGCGACCAGGTCGCCCCGGTCGGCCTGTTCGGCGAGTTCCACCGCACGCTGCCGGGTGCGCCGGGCCGCGGCCGTGGCGCCGGTCCGCACCTGCGCGCCCAGCAGTCGTACCAGCAGCTCGATCAGCCGGTCGGGCGGGGCACCGTCGCCGGTGCTCGCGGTGTGGGTGTCGATCGCCTGCCGGATCAGGGTGACGGCGACGTCGTGGGCGTAGCGCCGTTCGGCGGCCTCGGCCGCCCGCAGCGCGTAGTCGACGGCGAGGGGGGCGTCGGCCGCGCTGCCGGAGTGCGCGAAGTGGTGTGCCAGAGCGGTGAGTTCGGTGGGACTGTGGTGGCGCAGCACGCGCGCGACGCGGGCGTGCATCCGGGAGCGCCGGGCGCCGGACAGGTCGGCGTAGACGGTGTCGCGGACCAGGGCGTGCACGAACCGGACGCGGCCCGGCCCGGGTTCGGCGAGCAGACCGGCGGCCAGCGCCGCGTCCAGGCCGTCGAGGACCTGTTCCTCGTCCGTCTCGGCGGCGTCGACGAGCAGCGCGACCTCGGCCTCCAGGCCCAGCACGGCCGTGAGCTGTACGACGGACCGGGCGGCGGCGGGCAGCAGGGCGAGCCGCCGGCGCAGCACGTCACGCACTCCCTGGGGGACCTCGGAGACCGCGACCAGGGCGCCCTCGTCCGCCAGCAGACGGGCGCTCTCCAGGACGTAGAAGGGATTGCCGCCGGTGCGCTCGGCCAGCGCCATCACGGTCACCGGATCCACGGGCGCACCGCAGACGGCGTCGACCAGAGTGGCGGTCTCCCGCGGGGTCAGGCCGCCGAGCGTGATCCGGTGCGGGGCGGCCGGGGCGAGCTGGGCGAGGGTCTTGAGGAGGTGCTCGCCGACCTCGGTGGCCCGGTAGCCGGCGACGGTGAGCAGGGGCACCCCGGTGACGGCGGCCGCCGCCTCGACCAGGGCGAGGGTCTCGGCGTCCGCCCGGTGCAGGTCCTCCAGCAGGACGGCGAGGGGCGCCTGGGAGGCCGCGTCGCGCAGCCAGGCGGCGAAGGCGCGGTGCATGCGGAAGCGGCCGGCGGTGGCCTCGTCCTGGGTCGGGCCGGCCGTGCCCGCCGGCTCCCGCAGCAGCACGGCCAGCTCCTCCGGCCGGGCCGGGGGCACCTCGCGGGCGAGCGCGCCCAGCGCCTCCACCCAGGCCCAGGCGGGCGGCGCGCCCTCGTACTCGGGGCAGCGCCCGATCACCACCCGCCAGCCGGCCTCCCGCAGCCGGGCGGCGGCCCGGTCGAGGAACGCGGACTTGCCCGCCCCGGCCGCGCCCGTGACCAGCACGAGGCCGCCGGTCCGGCGGGCGGTCCGGGCCGCTCCGTCCAGGCTCCGCAGCTCCGGGTCCCGGCCGACGAACAGACCGGGCCCGGTGCGAGCGGTGAGCTCGGCGACGGGCTCGGGCACGGTCGCCCGCAGCACGTCGAGCCGCCCGTTGAGCACGGCGTGCTCCAGTTCCCGCAGGGCGGGACCGGGATCGCAGCCGAGTTCGGCGCGCAGCACGGCGGCGGCGCGGCGCAGCGCGGCGAGGGCGTCGGCCCGCCGGTCGCAGGCCCACTGGGCGAGCGCGAGCAGCCGCCAGCCCTCCTCGCGCAGCGGGCTGTCCCGGACGAGCGACTCGGCGTCGGCCGCTGCCTGCGCCGACCGGCCGGTCCGCAGGTCCGCGGCCACGGCCAGCTCCCGGGCCTCCGCGCGCAGCCCGGTCAGCCGGGCCACCTCGGCGGCCGCCCACTCCTCGTCCGCGTGCTCGGCGAAGGCCGGCCCCCGCCACCAGCCCAGCGCCTCGGCGAGCAGCAGCCGGGCCTCCTCGGCCGGGGCGGTGCGGGCACGCACGACCCAGTCCTCGAACCGCCAGGCGTCCACCGCGTCCCCGGCCAGCCGCAGGGCGTACCCGGGCGCCGCGGTGACCAGGACGGTGGCGGGAGCCCGCGGCGGTCGCCCCGGTTCCAGCGACCGGCGCAGGTTGGACAGGTAGACCTGCAGCGACACGGTGGCCTTGGCCGGCGGCTCGCCCCGCCACAGCGCGTCCGTCATCCGGTCGACCGGTACGACCGCGCCGCGGGCCGCTATCAGCAGGGCCAGCACGGCACGCTGCCGCGGGGCACCCAACTCGACCGGTGTCCCGGCGGCTTCGGCACCCAGCGGACCCAGGACTCGCAAACGCAGCACGCCGCAGGAAACTACCCGAACGCGGCGTCGGACCTGTCAACAGACGTTAAACGCGTGTTGTACGGGGCGGTCGGGCCGACCGCCGGAGCCACCACCGGGCCGGGCGCCGACGCGGGCCCCGGGCCGACCGCCAAGCGGACGCCAAGTGGACGCCAAGTGGGGTGACTAACGGTGGGCGGCTGACCCAGACATCAGATCGTTGGAGCAAGAAGAGCGTGTCCCTCAACAGCAGTCACAGCGCCTCCGCCACCGCCGAGCGTCCTTACACCCACGAAATGGTCGTGGTCCACCGGGTCTTCCGCCGCGAGTCGGCGCTGCTGCCCCGGCTGGTGCGCGCCGTCCCCGACGGCGACCGGACCCGGGCCGCACGGGTCGCCGCCGCCCTGCGCGACTACAACCTCGGCCTGCACCACCATCACCATGCCGAGGACGAGCTGATCTGGCCGCTGCTGCGGGCCCGGGCGGCACAGGACGAGGCGCTGGTGGCGCGGATGACCGAGCAGCACGAAGCGATCGACCGCACCCTGGCAGCCGTCACCGAGTGGACGCCCCGCTGGGAGGGATCGGGAGACCGGACCACCGGCGAGGAACTGGCGCTGGCACTGGACGCGCACCGCCTCTCGCTCCTGGAGCACCTCGACGAGGAGGAGCGCTCGGTGCTGCCGCTGGTCGCCGAGCACCTCACCGTCCCGGAGTGGGAACTGGTCGGACAGCGCGGCCTGGAGGGGCTGCCGAAGAACAAGCGCATGCTGGCCCTGGGCGCGATCCTCGAAGAGGCGACACCCGAGGAGAGCGCCTACTTCCTGGGCAAGGCCCCGCTGATCGGCCGGCTGCTGTGGCAGGCCGTCGGCCGCCGCCAGTACGACTCCTACCGCCGGAGCATGCGCGCTCCGCTGGACGGGGAGGAGTAGACCGTGGCACTTCTCGACTCCGCCCCGCTCGACGTCCTCGACGCCTACCGGACCTGCGAGTTCGCCACCCTGGGCCGGGACGGCACCCCGCTCGCCTGGCCGACGGCGGTACGGCGCCGCCCGGACGGGACACTGCTGCTCAGCACCTCCCTGGCGTTCGCCCAGAAGGCGCTGAACATCCGCCGGGACGGCCGCGTCGCCCTGCTCTTCTCCGACCCCACCGGCAGCGGCCTGGAGAAGGCCCCGCAGATATTCGTCGGCGGCCGTGCCGACTGCCCCGACGAGATCATGACCGGGCCGCAGGGCGCCGAGGACTACTGGCGGATGCTGTTCGAACGGCAGCCGCACAGCAGGTCGTACGTCACGGCACCGATGCGGCTGCTGATGGACTGGTACTACCTGCGGCTGCTGATCACCGTGACGCCCGAGCAGGTCGTCGTACGGTCGCCGTCGCCCGCGTCGGACGCGTCCGCACCCACGGCGGCGGCCGGCGACCTGGTGGGCGCCGCGCAGCTCGCCCGCTTCCCGACCGCGGTGCTCGCCGCGCGCGACGCCTCCGGGGCGCCGGTGCTGGCCCGGACCCGGCCGGTGCCCACCGGCGAGGGGTTCGCCGTGGACGTACCGGCCGACTGCCCGGCCGTGCCGGGCCCCGCCGCGCTCCTGGTGCACCGGCACGACGACCGCCTCAACCACATGCAGAACGCGCTCGTGCGCGGCGAACTGCGCGCGAGCGGCTCCGGACTGCTGCTGGTCCCCGCCAAGGTGGTGGAGCCGATGGGCTCGGGCCGGGCGAGCGACGCGGTGAGCGTGCTCCGCACCACCAAACGGGCCACCGACCGCTACCTGCAACGGCGCGGCCTGCCCCGGCCGCAGGTGGAATGGCGGGAGTTCAGGGCGCTCGCGCAGGAAGCACGGCGGCACGGCAGCACCTGACCGGCGTGGACCGGGCCGTCCCCGCCGGGGACGGCCCGGAGGCGTCCGTCAGTGCGGGGACGCCTCACAGGTCACGTCCGTGGCCGGCAACCGCCCGGTGGCCAGGTAGGCGTTGACCGCCGTGTCGGCGCAGTCGCTGCCGTAGACGCCGAACACCGCGTGCTGGTCGGCACCGCGCAGGGTCACCAGCCGGGAGCCGGGCCAGTCACCCCGCACCGCCTGCGCGCCCTGGTAGGTGGTGCGCGGGTCTCCGGTCGCGTTGACGAGCAGCGCCGGCAGGTCGTCGCGGATCGTGGTCGGGCGCTCGCGCGGCGGATCCCAGAACGCGCACGGACCGATGTCGTTGGTCACCGGCCCGAACAACGGGTCCTGCGCGCGGGCCCGTTGCACGTCACGCCAGTACGTCTCCGGATCCCGCGGCGCACCGACGTCACCGCACAGGATGGACGTCTGCACGCTGCCGTACTCCGACTCGGAGCCGGTCAGCATGAACCCGAGCATGCCGGCGAGCCAGGGGCTCGGCGTGACCGCCTTCCCCTCGGCCGCCTCGCGCAGATCGCGCACCGCCCGCGCGAAGTCGCCGTACGCCGAATCGTTGTCCTGGGAGAGGCCGTTGAAGACGACGAGCGGTGCGACGCTCTCGTCCACCCGGTAGCCGCCGACCCGCAGCGGCGTGCGCTCGGCGGCCGCCTGGATCCGGTCGACCGCCGCCAGGACCGCGCCCCGGGTACGGCCCAGACCGTACGTCGAGTCGCGGGCGGCGGCCCAGGCGGCCCAGTCCCGCAGGGCGTGCCGGTTGGCGGGCTCGGCGCCCCGCAGCAGCCGCGGGTTGTAGCGGTCGGGATCGATCACCCCGTCCAGGACGACCCGGTCGGTGCGCTTCGGGAACATCGTGGCGTAGACCTCGCCGAGGTAACTGCCGTACGAGTAGCCGAGGTAGGAGATCCGCCGCTCCCCGAGCGCCGCGCGGATCACGTCCATGTCCCGCGCGGTGTTCCGGGTGGTGACGTACGGCAGGACGCCGCCCTCGTACTTCCGGCAGTCCCGGGCGAGTTCCTGGGCGAAAGCGGTCGAGCGGTCGAAGCCGGCCCGGTCGGGCCCCGGGCTGCGGAACTGCGACCCGGTCGGCCAGTGGCAGTCCAGCGGGGTGCTGCGGCCCACGAAACGGGGGTCCACGCCGACCACGTCGTACCGCTTGCCGGTGTCCTTCATCGCCTCCCGCACCCATGGCGGGTCACCGAGCGTCTGCCCGCCCGGGCCACCGCTGTTGAGCAGCAGCGCGCCGACGCGGTGCGCGGTGTCGGTGGCCCTGATCCGGGAGATCGCGACGGTGATCGTACGGCCGCCCGGGTCGTCGTAGTCCAGCGGCACGGTGACGTCGGCGCAGCGGGCGCCGGCCTTCTCGAGATCCTTGCCGGTGTCGTCGTCGGGTCCGCGCACGCAGCTCTTCCAGGTGAGGTGCTGGTGGTGGTAGCGGGCCAGTGGGTCCGGGGCGTTGGCGGTGGCCGGTGCGGTGCCGAGGGCCAGGGCGCTCGCCAGGGCCAGGGCGGCCGTGGCCGCGAAGCCGGTCATGCGGAGGTCCTTCCGGGGTCGCAGAGGGACTTGTCGACGAGGTCCTGGAAGTCCAGTTCGGCCTGGAGGCTGTCCGGTACCTGGTTCATGGCGACGGCCACGCTGCGCCCGCCGGGGCCGACGGCGACCAGCGCGCGATGGCCGCCGGGCACGGTCCCGGCGTGCCCCCACCACACCCCGCCGCACGACAGTGGTGACGAGATCAGGCCCAGCCCGTAACGGGCGCCCGGCCACAGCCGGTCCTGATCGGCGGTCACCGTCCGCCGCATCTCGGCGAGTTGGGCCGCCGGCAGCAGCCGTCCGCCGATCAGGGCGGTGGCGAACCGGGTGAGATCCGCCTGGGTGGAGACGAGCGCCCCGCCGACGCCGCCGAAGGTCATGTTCCAGTCGGTGCCGTCGACGCGCTGTCCGTCGTCGTCCGTGAAGTAGCTGTGGGAGTGCGCCCCTTGGATCCGGGTCTCGTCCCCCGGCCAGTAGGTGTCGTGCAACCCCAGGGGCCGGATCACCCGGCGGTCGATCTCGTCCTCGGGACCATGACCGGTGACCTGCCGGACGATCAGGCCCAGCACCAGGTAGTTGGTGGTGGCGTAGTGCCAGGACTGCTGCGGGCGCGGCAGTTCGAGGGCGCGCGCGATCAACTCACGCGGCTCGAAGTGGCGGTACCGCAGCCGCTGTGGGTGCTCCCACTCGGGTGCGTCGAGGTAGTCGGGCAACCCGCTGGTGTGGCGCAGGAGTTGCCGTAGGGTGATGTGGCGCCCGTCGTAGCCGTGGGCGTGGATCAGCCCGGGCAGGTAGCGGTCGACGGAGGCGTCGAGCGAGAGCCGGTGCTCGGCGACGAGTTGCAGGACGACCGTCGCGGTGAACGTCTTGGTGACGCTGCCGACGCGCAGCCGGTCGGTGGTGTTCATGGGCCGGCCGGTGCGCAGATCGGCCGTACCGGCCGTCTCGGTCCAGCGTCCGCACGGGCCGTCGGCGAGGACCGAGGCTCCGGCGATGTGGTCGTCAGTGGTCAGCTCGGTCAGCGCTCGGCGGACGCCGGCATGCGTACCGCAGCGCTCGGACGGCCCTGGAGGTGACGACTGCGCGGTGGCCGCCGGTGCGGCCGCCAGCACGATCGCCGCCACCGATAACGCCAGGGCGGACTTCACGGGAAACGTTGCCATGCACCAGCACGCTAGGGGCGGCCCGCCCCGTGATCACTCCAGCAGGCTGCCGGATTCGGAGTGGGGGCACCCCCCGGGCGGAGCCTGTGGCAGGCCCCCGGCTGGCTACGCCGACCGGCACTCCGCGAGCCGCTTCTCCAGGAACCTGCGTTCCGCCGCGTTCTCCACCGACTCCAGGGCCTGCTCGTACGACTCGGCCGCCTCCCGCAGGCGCCCCATGCGGCGCAGCAGGTCGGCGCGGGTCGCGGGCAGCAGGTGGTAGCCGGCCAGGTCGTCCGTCGCCTCCAGTTCCGCCACCAGGGCGAGGCCCGCCGCCCCGCCCTCGGCCATGCCCACGGCGACCGCGCGGTTCAGCCGGACCACCGCCGAGGGGACGTACCGCTGGAGTTCCCCGTAGAGGCCGGCGATGTCGGCCCAGTCGGTGTCGGCGGCTCGCGGTGCGGTGGTGTGACAGGCGGCGATGGCGGCCTGGATCTGGTACGGGCCGGGGCGCCCCCGGCGCAGCGCGCCTTCCAGGAGCGCGGTGCCCTCCTCGATCTCGGCGCGGTCCCAGGCCGTGCGGTCCTGGTCCTCCAGGGTCACCAGGTCGCCGGCCGCGTCCACCCGGGTCTCCCGGCGGGCGTCGTGCAGCAGCATCAGCGCGAGCAGCCCGACGACCTCCGGTTCGTCGGGCATCAGCCCGGCCAGCAGCCGGGCCAGCCGGATCGCCTCGGCGCACAGGCCGGTCCGCATCAGGCCGGCCCCGGCCGTGGCCGCGTACCCCTCGTTGAACAGGAGATAGAGCACGCCGAGGACACCGGTGGTGCGCTCGGGCAGCAGGTGCGCCGGCGGCACCCGGTACGGGATGCCGGCGTTGCGGATCTTCCGCTTGGCCCGCACCAGCCGCTGTGCCATCGTCGCCTCGGGGACGAGGAAGGCGCGGGCGATCTCGGGCGTGGTCAGCCCGGCGAGGGTGCGCAGGGTCAGCGCGACCCGGGCCTCGATCGGCAGCGCCGGATGGCAGCAGGTGAAGACCAGCCGCAGCCGGTCGTCCGCCACCCCGCTGTCGTCGCCGTCCTGGTCCGGGTCGTACGGCCCCTCGTCGCGTGCCAGCACTGCCGCCTCCCGCAGCTTCCGGGCCCCCACCGCCTCCCGGCGCAGCACGTCCAGGGCACGGTTGCGGGCGGTCGTGGTCAGCCAGGCGCCGGGGCGGTCCGGCACCCCGTCGTGCCGCCACCGCTCCAGCGCCTGGGCGAAGGCGTCCTGCGCGCACTCCTCGGCGAGGTCCCAGTCGCCGGTCACCCGGATCAGGGTGGCGACGACCTGGGCCCACTCCGCGCGGAAGGCGGCGGCGACGGCCTCCTCGACCTCGTCCGTGCTGCTCACTCCCAGACCGGCCGTACCTCTACCGAGCCGCCGGCCAGCGCCGCGGGGTGCCGGGAGGCCAGCGCGATCGCCTCGTCGAGGTCGGCTACCTCGATCACGTCGAAGCCCGCGATGTACTCCTTGGTCTCGGCGAACGGCCCGTCGCTGAGCAGCACTTCGGCGCCCTGGACCCGGACGGTCGTGGCGTCGGCGGCGGGCCGCAGCCGGGCGCCGCCCCGGACGACGTCCCGGGTGCGGACCTCGTCGATGTACGAGGTGAAGCGCGGGTCCTCGGCGATCTCCGCGGGGCTGAGTTCCGCGCCGCCGACGGGGGTGCAGATGAACATGACGTACTTCATGACGGGTTCGCCTCCAGGGGCACCGAGACGTGTTCGTGGGCGATCACCCAGCTGAAACCGGTGTCCCGGTAGCCGGTGGTCACCCGTACCACCCGGTCCAGGGGCTCCCCGGTCACCCGGGTGCCGCGGAGCCGGACGAGGGCGTGGCTGAAGGTGCTGCCCTCCCCGGGACGGACGCGGAGTTCCAGCACCTCGCGATGCACGGGCCCGGTCAGCGTCGCGAACCACTCCTCGGCCGTCTTGCGCAGCGCGCCGATCCCCGACTGCCCCTGCAGACCGGCGGGTCCGAAGGCCTCCACATCGGGGGCGTAGCAGGCCATCATCCGCTCGACGTCCCGCTCGCCGACGGCCTCGGTCAGTTCGGCGTCGATCCGGCGGACGGCCCCCTCGGCGTCCTCCATGAGCCCCTCGTCCCAGAACGGGCGCACCTCCATCGCCCCGATGGCGGCCACCGGATGCCCGGCGGCGATCCGTACGGCCTCCTCCAGGCTGTCGCAGTCGACGACGTCGAACCCGGCCACGTACTCCTTCGTCTCCGCGAACGGCCCGTCGGTCCGCAGCACCTCCCCGTCACGCACCCGCACGGTGACCGCCCGGTCCGGCAGTTGCAGCCGGTGGCCGTACAACCGGGTCCCGCCGCGGACGCCGTGCTCCTCCACCCAGGGTTCGACCGGCGCCATCCCGGACGCGTCGGCGGTGTCGTCGCCGCAGACCAGCAACATGTACTTCATGGTTCCTCCCGGTCCTCAAGAGCTTCCTACACCCCACCGACGAACGGGGCCCGCCGGAATCGACACCCCGCCGGAACGCGCTGCCGACGTCCCGGTCCGCTCCCGTCTCACGACGGCCCCCACAGGCCGTGCCCCCGGCCCAGGACGCCGTACGGGTCGTGGACGCTCTTGGCCCCGGCGAGGGTGTCCCACCCGCTGCCGTAGTGCTCCCGCCAGTCGTCGGGGGACATCGGCAGCGCGTTGGCCGGATAGGCGACCGCACCCTGCGCCCGCGCGAACTCGTACGCCCTGCGGTTGGCGGCCACCATCGGGTCGGCCGTGCCCGGGAGGGCGGTGCGCAGCAGGGCGAGCAGATGGACGACTTCGCCGCGCGGGCGCCGGAACAGCGGGGCCCGCAGGGCGCCGGTGCGGAGCGGGTAGAGCAGCACCAGGCCGCCCGTGCGCAGGTCCCGGAAGCCGGGGTCGGCGAGGACGCCGGTCACGACGGACGCGGCGGTGTCCTCCGGGAGCAGCAGATTCAGCCAGGGATGCGGGTGCAGCCACTCGCCGCTCGCCCGCAGCACCTCCTCGTCGGTGGCCACCCGGTTCGCGAACTCGGCGTAATCGAGGTCCGTGCTCTCGGACCCGGTGAAGGAGAGGCCACCGAGGAGGGCCTCGTCGTCGGGCGGGGTCGGACCCCGATGGGCGGCCAGGGCCTCGACCATGTACGTCCAGTCGCCGGCGGTGTCCTCGACGGGGCGGGCCTGGCCTTCGAGATAGTCGAAGCGCCGGTCCGTCGCAAGGAGGCGCTGGTCGGCCAGGTAGCCGTCCAGGTCCGGGTAGTACAGGCAGTAGCGGCGCACCAGGGCGGGTGCGGGGGACAGCCGCAGGGTGGCCCGGACGATGACGGCGACCTGTCCCAGGCCGGCCAGGACCGCGTGGAAGAGGGCGCCGTGCCGCTCCGGCGAGCAGACCAGGTGCTCACCGGCGCCGGTCACCACCTCCAGCTCCAGCACCGAGTCCGCGACCAGGCCGTGCCGGTGGCTCGCGCCGCCCAGCCCGCCCACGCTCAGCACGCCGCCGACACCGGCACCGAGGTAGTCGGTGAGCACGGGCGGGGCGAGCCCGTACGGCAGGGTCGCCGCGAGCACGTCCCGCCACAGCGCGCCCGCCTGCACCGCCACCCGGTCCCCGGCCACCGGCCCGACCGCGCTCAGCTCCCGCAGGTCGAGGACGATCCCGCCGCGGGCCTGGCCCTGGCCGTACATCGAGTGACCGCCGGCCCGCGCCGCCACCGGGATCCCGCGCGGCCCGGCATACGCCAGCGCGTCCCCGACCTCGGCCGCCGACCGGGGCCGCAGCACGCCGAGCGGCGGTGCGCACACCAGGTGGCCGAAGTCCTCCGCGGCTTCCCGCCGGATCTCCGGGCGGGTGTCCAGCAGTTCCACGAATCGTGCGGAGACACGGTCCGACGACGTCACGCGGCACGCTCCCAAGAGGCATCGGTCGACACGGGCCCACCCATCGTCGCGCCGCCGGCACGCTCGACGGTCACCGTTTCCCGCACCGACACCTGAACATCGCCGTGGGTTTACCTCGCCGGATTCCGGAGAGCAGCGTGACCGGAGTACTGCCCTCCCCGGTCCCCGGTCCCCGGTCCCCGGTCCCCGGTCCCCGGCGTCCAGACCGTCAGGGGCCCCGTCGCTCTCCGGAGCGCATGTCGCATGAGAGGTGTTCTGGTCTGTCCGGGTCCCGAGAGACAGCGACCGCAGTCCACCCGCCCGCGCCCGCCGCGGACCGCACACCGGGCCCGCCGCCCCGCCCGGGCCCGGCCGCCCGCAGCGGTCCACGGCCGGCCCGCCGCGACGCCTACTTCGACAACGCGAAGTACCTGGCGATCGTGCTGGTGGCCATCGGGCACTCCTGGGAGCCGCTGCGCTCGGACAGCCGTACCGTCACCGCGCTCTACACGTTCGTGTACGCCTTCCACATGCCGGCGTTCATCGTCGTCTCCGGGTACTTCTCCCGCAGCTTCGACGCGAGCCCGGCCCGGATCAGGCGGCTGGTCACCGGGGTCGCCGTGCCCTACGTGGTGTTCGAGGTCGCCTACACCCTCTTCACCCGCTGGAGCGACCACGCCCCGGACCGCGACATCAGCCTGCTGGACCCGCTGTACCTGACCTGGTTCCTCGCGGCCCTGTTCATCTGGCGGCTGACCACGCCCGTCTGGCGGCTGCTGCGGTGGCCGCTGCCCGTCGCGCTCGCGATCGCCATGCTCGCGAGCCTGTCACCGTCCATCGGCAGGGACCTCGACCTCCAGCGGGTCCTGCAGTTCCTGCCGTACTTCGTGCTCGGCCTGTGCCTGCGGCCGGAGCACTTCGGCCTGCTGCGCCGATGGAGCGTGCGGGTGGCCGCCCTGCCCGTGGCCGGCTGCGCCCTCGCCGTGGCGTACTGGTCGGTGCCGCACCTCGGCTACCGCTGGTTCTTCCACCGGGACAGCGCCCAGCAGCTCGGTGTGCCCGCCTGGTACGGGCCCGTCATGACCCTCGCCACCTTCGGCTGCTCCCTGGTGCTGGCCGCCTGCTTCCTCGCCTGGGTGCCGGGCCGCCGCACCTGGTTCACCGCCCTCGGCGCGGGCACGCTGTACGGCTATCTGCTGCACGGCTTCGTCGCACAGAGCGCCAAGCCCGCCCACTGGTACGCCCCGGCCTGGATGCACGGCCCGCTGGGCGCGCCGACCGCCACCCTCGTCGCCGCCGTGGTGGTGACCCTGCTGTGCACCCCGCCGGTGCGCCGGGTCTTCCGGTACGTGATGGAGCCCAGAATGGAGTGGGCGTTCCGGGCCCGGGAGGGCCGACCGGCGCAGGACGGCCCGCGAAACGCCGCACGGGTCCTTTCCGGGAGCCGGTGAAGCGGTAAATATGCCGCACCATGGACATCCTGCTCGTCGCGAGCGCGTTCAACAGCCTGTCCCAGCGGGTCTACGCCGAACTGTCCGACCTCGGCCACCGGGTGGACGTCGTCCTCGCCGGCCACGGCCCCGACACCGTCCGCCGCGCCGTACGGGACCGGCGCCCGGAGCTGATCATCGCCCCGATGCTGAAGACGGCACTCCCCGAGGACGTCTGGCAGGAGCACACCTGCCTGATCGTCCACCCGGGACCGCTCGGCGACCGCGGCCCCTCCTCCCTCGACTGGGCCATCGCCGGCGAGGCGGCCCAGTGGGGGGTGACCGTGCTGCAGGCCGAGGCGGCCATGGACGCGGGCGCGGTCTGGGCCGGCGAGCCGTTCCCGGTGGCGCCGGTCGGCAAGAGCGACCTGTACCGCAACGAGGCCGCCGACGCGGCCCTCACCGCCGTCCACCGGGCCGTACGACGGTACGCGGACGGCTCGTACAAACCGCGGCCGCAGAACGATCCCGCCATCCACGGGCAGGTCGTCTGGCGTGACGTCTTCCGGCAGCAGCGGCGGCGGATCGACTGGTCGGCCGACGACACCGCGACGGTGCTTCGCAAGCTGCGCGGCGCCGACTCGCAGCCGGGGGTGCTGGACGAACTCCGCGGCCGTGAGGTCTTCCTGCACGGCGGCCACCCCGAGGACGAACTGCGCGGAGCCCCCGGTGAGCTGCTCGCGACCCGGGCGGGCGCGGTCTGCCGGGCCACCCGCGACGGCGCCGTCTGGATCCCGGAACTGCGCCCCCGCAAGAACTCCGGCGACCCGGCCCCCTTCCGCCGCCCCGCCACCGACGTCCTCGCCGACCCCGCCCTCCCCGAGAGCCCCGCCCCGCTCGAACTCCAGCCGGACCGCCGCACCTGGACCGACATCCGCTACCGGCAGCACGGCGACGTCGGCCTCGTCGCCTTCTCCTTCCCCGGCGGCGCGATGAGCACCGACCACTGCCGCCGCCTGCTCGCCGCCTACCGGTACGCCCTCGAACGGCCCACCCGGGTCCTGGTGCTCGGCGGCCGGCGCGACTTCTTCTCCAACGGCATCCACCTCAACGTCATCGAGGCCGCCGCGGACCCCGCCGAGGAGTCCCGCACCAACCTCGACGCCATGGACGACCTGGTCGAGGCCGTGCTGCGGACCACCGACCGGCTCGTGGTGGCCGCGCTCGGCGGGAACGCGGCGGCCGGCGGTGCCATGCTCGCCCTCGCCGCCGACGAGGTCTGGTGCCGGACCGGTGCCGTCCTCAACCCGCACTACCGGCGGATGGGCCTGTACGGCTCGGAGTTCTGGACCTACTCGCTGCCCCGCCGCGTCGGCGCGCAGACCGCCCGGCGGCTGACGGAGGAGGCCCAGCCGGTGAGCGCCGCGACGGCCGCCCGGACCGGGCTCGTCGACCGGCTGCTGCCGGTCCCCGCACAGGGCTTCACCGCCGAGGTCGAGCGCCTGGCGGCCGAGCTCGCCCGCACCCCGGACCTCGACCGCCGGATCGCCGCCAAGGCCGCGGCACGCCGGGCCGACGAGGCCGAGCGGCCGCTCGCCGAGTACCGGAGGGAGGAACTCGCCCGGATGCACGCGGTGTTCTTCGACCCGGGCGCCGCCTACCACTCGCTGCGCTCCGACTTCGTCCGCAAGGTCCCGGGCGGTGCCCGGTGACGCGGCTGCTGGTGGCCGGCGTCGGCAACATCTTCCTCGGCGACGACGCCTTCGGCCCGGAGGTGATCCGCGCCCTGGAGGCGCGTCCGCTGCCGCCCGAGGTACGGGTCCACGACTACGGCATCCGGGGCATGGACCTCGCCTACACCCTGCTCGACGGCTGGTCGGTGGTCGTGCTCGTGGACGCGGCCGCCCGCGGCGAACACCCCGGCACCCTGTCCCTCGTCGAACCCGAACTCCCCGACCGCCGCTCGGCCGCCCCGCCCGAGGCGCACGGCATGGACCCGGCGAAGGTGCTCGCGCTCGCCGCCCACCTCGGCGACGAACCGCTGCCCCGCGTCCTCGTGCTCGCCTGCGAACCCGGGGAGCTGCCGCGCGGCGACGAGGACATCACCCCCGGGCTGAGCGCACCCGTCCGGGACGCGGTCGGACTGGCCGTCGCCGTCCTGCACACCCTGGTCCCGGCGCTGCTCGCCGATCCCCTGGTCACGCCCGCGTTGGACCGCCCGGAGGAATCCACGGCCCCCGCCGCGGCCGGTCGCCCGCCGACAGCCGCCACCGGCGCGGAGGATCGCTAGCGGACCAGGACGCGGACCCACCGCTTCGCCGGTCCTTCCCGCAGGCTCAGCGACCGAGGAGCGCCCATGTGTCAGTCCGAGGAGGTCACCCGGGCCGTCCTGGCCAGGAACGACGGCCTGGCCGCGAGCCTGCGCAGCGATCTGGCCGACCGCGGGGTCGGCGTGGTGAACCTGCTCTCCAGCCCCGGCAGCGGCAAGACCGAACTGCTCGGCCGGGTGCTGGCCCGGGCGGGGGAGCGGGGCGTCCCCGTCGCCGCCTTCACCGCCGACCTCGCCACCGAGAACGACGCGAAACGCCTGGCCCGTTCGGGAGCGCCGGTCAAGCAGCTGCTCACCGACGGGCTGTGCCACCTGGAGGCCCGCCAGGTCCGCGGCCATCTGGAGGGCTGGCTGCCGCCGGACACCGCGCTGCTGTTCGTGGAGAACGTCGGCAACCTGGTCTGCCCGGCCTCCTACGACCTCGGCGAGCATCTGCGGATCGTGCTGATGGCGGTGACCGAGGGCGAGGACAAGCCGTCGAAGTACCCCACCGCCTTCGGCTCCGCGCACCTGGTCGTGCTCACCAAGACCGACCTCGCCGGTCCGGCCGGCTTCGACGAGACCGCCTTCGCCGAGCACGTACGGCGGGTCAACCCCGGGGTGGAGATCATCCGCTCCTGCGCCCGGACCGGCGAGGGCGTCGACACGGTCCTCGACCGGGTGCTCGCCGTACGCGACGGCGCCCCGACGCACCGGCCCCCGCTCGCCCCGCACCCGCACGGTCACGTCCACGCCCCCAGCGCCTCGTGACCGCGCCCGCCACGACGGCGGCCGTCCGCCGGCGCGTCACGGTGCGCGGTACCGTGCAGGGCGTGGGCTTCCGCCCCTACGTCCACCGCCTGGCCGCCGAACTCGCCCTCGACGGGTTCGTCAGCAACACGGCGGGCGGGGTGCTCATCGAGGTCGAGGGAGCCGCCGCCGGCGTCGAACGGTTCTGCGAGCGGCTCGCGGGTGAGCCGCCGCCGCTGGCCACCGTGACCGCCGTGGCCGTCGAGGAGGTACCGGCCACCGGGGCGGACACCGGCTTCACCATCCGCGCCACCGAACACTCGGCCCCGGGCCGCACCCAGCTCCCGCCCGACACCGCGACCTGCGCCGACTGCTTGCGGGAACTGGCCGATCCGGCCGACCGCCGGCACCGCCACCCCTTCATCACCTGCACCCACTGCGGACCCCGCTTCACCATCGCCACCGGCATGCCCTACGACCGCGCGGTCACCACCATGTCCGGCTTCCCCATGTGCCCCGCCTGCACCCGGGAGTACGCCGCCCCGGCCGACCGCCGCTTCCACGCCCAGCCCGTGGCCTGCCCGGACTGCGGCCCCCGGCTGCGACTGGTGCCCGCCGCCGGCAGCGGGGTGAGAGCCGCTCGCGACGGTGACGCCCTCTCACGGGCACGAGAACTGCTCGCCGCCGGGCGGATCATCGCCGTGAAGGGCGTCGGCGGCTACCACCTGGCCTGCGACGCCTCCGACGCCCGGGCCGTCGACACCCTGCGCACTCGCAAGGCACGGGGCGACAAGCCGTTCGCGGTGATGTGCGCCGACCTCGGCGAGGCGGAGCGGATCGCCGAGGTCGGGACGGCCGAACGGGCCGCGCTCACCAGCCTCCGGCGCCCCATCGTCCTGCTGCGCCCCCGCCCCGCCGCCCGGCTCGCACCCGGCGTCTGCCCCGGCAGCCCGCACCTCGGCGTGCTGCTGCCCTACACCCCTGTCCACACCCTCCTCTTCGGCCTCCCCGGCGACCCGCCCGGCCCCCGCGTCCTGGTCATGACCAGCGGCAACCGCTCCGGCGAGCCCATCGTCACGGACGACGACGAGGCGCTGACCCGGCTGTTCGGACTGGCCGACGCCTGGCTCGCCCACGACCGGCCCATCGCCTCGCCGTGCGACGACTCCCTGCTGCGGGTCCGCGCCGACGGTGCCGAACAGGTGCTGCGCCGCTCCCGCGGATACGTGCCGCGCCCGCTGCGCCTGCCCGTTCCGGTGCGGCCCGCGCTCGCGGTGGGCGGCGACCTGAAGAACGCGCTGTGCGTCGGCGAGGGCGACCTGGCCTGGTTCGGGCCGCACATCGGCGACATGGGCGACCTGGCCACCCTGGAGGCCGCCGTCCGCGCGGAACGGCACATGCGCCGGCTGACCGGGGTCCGCCCCGAACTGGTCGCCGCCGACCGCCACCCCGGCTACCACTCCGCCGCCTGGGCCCGCCGCAGGTCCACCCGACTGGCCCTCGGCAAGCCCGTGTTCGTCCAGCACCACCACGCCCACATCGCCTCGGCCATGGCCCAGGCCGGGCTCGACGGCACCACACCCGTCATCGGCGTCGCCTTCGACGGCACCGGCTACGGCGACGACGGCACCGTCTGGGGCGGCGAGGTGCTCGTCGCCGACTACACCGGCTACCGGCGCCTCGCCCACCTCGCCCCGGCCCCGCTGCCCGGCGGGGACGCGGGCGTCGCCAACCCGTGCAGGACGGCACTGGCCCGGCTGTGGGCGGCCGGACTGCCCTGGGACGCCGACCTGCCCAGCGTCGCCGCCTGCTCCCGCGATGAACTCCGGCTGTTGGAAAGGCAGTTGCCAGGCCAGGTGGGCTGCGTGGCCACTTCCAGCATGGGCCGGCTCTTCGACGCCGTGTCGTCCCTCGCGGGCGTCTGCCACCGCGCCGGGTACGAGGCCCAGGCCGCCCTGGAGCTGGAGGCACAGGCCTGCGTGGCGTGGGGCGACGACACGGGCGGGTACCCCTTCGGCGACCGCTTCGACCCGGCCCCCGCCCTGCGCGTGATCATCGCCGACCTGCGGCGCGGCACCCCGGTGCCGGTGATCGCGGCCCGCTTCCACCGCGGCCTCGCCCGGGCGGTCCTGGACCTCTGCGCCGGGGCGCGCCGGGCCACCGGACTGACCACGGTCGCCCTCACCGGAGGCGTGTTCGCCAACGCGCTCCTCGAAGACGCCGGCACGGACCTGCTGCACGGCGCCGGATTCACGGTCCTGCGGCACGGCGAAGTCCCGCCGAACGACGGCGGACTGGCGCTCGGGCAACTGGTGGTAGCGGCCCACCGGAGGTCCGGCGACGGACGGAACACAGTCAGCGACGAGACGGAGTGACCCATGTGTTTGGCAGTGCCCGGCAGAGTCGTGAGCATCGACGACACCGCAGATCCGCTCACCGGCCTGATCGACTTCGGCGGGGTGCAGAAGCAGGCGTGTCTGGAGTACGTGTCGGACGTCAAGGTCGGCGAGTACGTCATCGTCCATGTGGGCTTCGCCCTGCAGCGACTTGACGAGGAGTCGGCCCTGGCCTCCCTCAAGCTCTTCGAGGAACTGGGGCTTCTCGAAGAGGAGTTCGGCGACGCCTGGCAGCAGGCGGCCCAGCAGGCGGCCCAGCAGGCGGCCCAGCCGGCGGCTCAGTCGGCGGCTCAGCCGGCCGAAGGGAGCGAGGCCCGGTGAAGTACCTCGACGAGTTCAACGACCCCAAGCTGGCCCGCCGGCTGCTGGACGAGATCCGGGCCACCGTCACCCGGCCCTGGGCCCTGATGGAGGTGTGCGGCGGCCAGACCCACTCGATCATCCGGCACGGCATCGACCAACTACTGCCGGAGCAGGTGGAGTTGATCCATGGGCCGGGCTGCCCGGTCTGCGTCACCCCGCTGGAGTGCATCGACAAGGCACTGGAGATCGCCGGCCGCCCCGACGTGATCTTCTGCTCGTTCGGCGACATGCTCCGGGTCCCCGGCACCGACCGGGACCTGTTCCGGGTCAAGGGCGCGGGCGGTGACGTCCGCGTGGTCTACTCGCCGCTCGACGCGCTCCAGCTCGCCCGGCGCCACCCGGACAAGCAGGTGGTGTTCTTCGCCATCGGCTTCGAGACCACCGCCCCCGCCAACGCCATGGCCGTCCACCAGGCCAAGCGCCTCGGCCTGGCCAACTTCACCCTGCTGGTCTCCCACGTCCGGGTCCCCCCGGCCATCGAGGCCATCATGACCGCCCCCGCCTGCCGGGTGCAGGGCTTCCTGGCCGCCGGACACGTGTGCAGCGTGATGGGCATGGCCGAGTACCCCGAACTCGCCGCACGGCACCGGGTCCCCATCGTCGTCACCGGCTTCGAACCGCTCGACATCCTGGAGGGCATCCGCCGCACGGTGGCACAGCTGGAGCGCGGCGAGCACCGGGTGGAGAACGCCTACACCCGTGCCGTGCGGGCCGAGGGCAACCCGGCCGCCATCCGCATGGTCGAGGAGGTCTTTGAGGTCACCGACCGGAACTGGCGCGGCATCGGCCGCATCCCCGGCAGCGGCTGGCGGCTGAGCGAGGCCTACCGCGCCTTCGACGCCGAGCACCGCTTCGACGTCACCGGCATCCGCACCGAGGAACCCGCCGAGTGCCGCGCCGGCGAGGTGCTCCAGGGGCTCATCAAACCCACCGACTGCGCGGCCTTCGGCACCACCTGCACCCCGCGCACCCCGCTCGGCGCCACCATGGTCTCCAGCGAGGGCGCCTGCGCCGCCTACTACCTGTACCGCCGGATGTCCGAGCCGGCGCTCCCGCGCGAGGAGATGAACCCCGTTGGCTGAGCAGACCGTCGTCGACCCCGCGAACTGGAGCTGCCCGGCGCCCATCCGCGACCAGCCGGTCGTGGTCATGGGCCACGGCGGAGGCGGCGCCCTCTCCGCCGAACTGATCGAGCAGATCTTCGCCCCCGCCTACGGCAACGCCCTCCTCGCCGGGATGACCGACTCCGCCGTCCTCCACCTCGGCGGCGCCCGCCTGGCGTTCTCCACCGACTCCTACGTCGTACGGCCGCTGTTCTTCCCCGGCGGCTGCCTCGGCGACCTCGCCGTCAACGGCACCGTCAACGACCTGGCGATGAGCGGCGCCCGGCCCGCCTACCTCTCCGCCGCCTTCGTCCTGGAGGAGGGCGTCGAGCTGACCGTCGTCGAACGCATCGCGCGGGCCATGGGCGCGGCGGCCGAGACGGCCGGCGTCACGATCGCCACCGGTGACACCAAGGTGGTCGAGAGCGGCCACGGCGACGGGGTGTACGTCACCACCGCCGGCGTCGGTCTGGTCCCCGAGCGCGTCGACATCCGGCCGCAGCGGGCCCGGCCCGGCGACGCCGTCATCGTCAGCGGGCCGATCGGCCTGCACGGCGTCGCGGTGCTCAGCGTCCGCGAGGGGCTGGAGTTCGGCGTCGAGATCGCCAGCGACACCGCGCCGCTGGCCGACCTGGTCGCGACCATGCTGGACGTCACCCCCGACATCCACGTCCTGCGCGACCCGACCCGCGGCGGCCTGGCCGCCTCGCTGAACGAGATCGCCCGCGCCTCGGGAACCGGGGTACGGCTGGCCGAGCGGGCCGTTCCGGTACCCGACGCGGTCGCCAACGCCTGCGGCTTCCTCGGCCTGGACCCGCTCTACGTCGCCAACGAGGGGCGGCTCGTCGCCTTCGTCCCGCCGAGGGAGGCCGAGGCCGTGCTCGCGGCGATGCGCGCCCATCCGCAGGGGGCGGGCGCGGTGGTCATCGGCGAGTGCGTGACCGAGCACCCCGGCATGGTGGTGGTGGCGACCGGCCTGGGCGGCACCCGGGTCGTCGATCTTCCGCTCGGGGAGCAACTGCCGCGCATCTGCTGACGACGCCTGTTGACGACCGGGCGATGACCCCGCCGGAGTCCCGAGGTGTCCCGGGCACCGGCGGGGTCACTCGACCGCGGTGATCTCCAGCTCCCGGCCGCTGCGCAGCTCGGTGGAGGGGCGGTCGCAGCGCGGGCACCAGAAGAACGGCGGCATGCCCACCGCGAACTCCTCGGCACACGGCCCGCACCAGGCCCGCGCGGTCACCTGCTCGACCACGAGCCGGGCGGCGGCGAGGGCGGTGCCGTCGCGGGCCATCTCGAAGGCGAAGTCCAGGGCGTCGGGGACGACCCCGGACAGTTCGCCGACCCGGACGGTCACCGCGGAGACGCTGTCCGCGCCGTCCGCCCGGGCCCACTCGTCGGCCTGCTCCACGATCGCGGTCGCGATCGACAGTTCGTGCACGACCGGCTCACGGATACCGGTGACCGGCGCGCAGCCCGCCGGCGATCCGCCAGATCCTCATCTCGCGCATCATGCTGGGGATCTCGGTGACGAACAGCGCCAGCAGCAGCGCGCCCACCACGGCGACCTCGGCGGTCAGGACGCGCTGGGCCGCCGTGCCCGTTCTCTTGCGTTGCATCTTCATGCGGGGAACTCCCTGTCGCTCTGGGTCGCTCTGTGTCATCCGGGCGGGATGTTCGGCATCACGTCCAGCAGCACGTCGTGCCGCTTCCAGTGGATGTTGGTCGAGCGCCGCGCGTCGGCGGTGCCGTCCGGGTGATGTCCTGTCTGCTTCGTGTACGGGCCCCTGTTGCCCTGGTGCATGCCGGGCACGTGGGACGGTGTGTCGGGTCGGGCCTGGGCCCGGCCGACTCGGATGCTGCCCATGGGGTTTCTCCTTCCTGAGCCTTCCTGTGTTGCCGTTCCTCGAGGCCGCTCGGCTCAGGGCCGCTCGGTGAGCTCCTCGAAGAAACGCTCCACGGCCGGCCACATCCGGCCGCCGCCGGACAGGCCGCGCCACTCCCGGCGGACCACCGCGAGCATGCGGAAGCAGTCGTCGACCGGGACGATCCAGTGGTGGTCCAGGCCGTGCACGGTGTTGACCAGCAGCGCCTCGACATCGGGCGTCATGCCGGCCAGCGGCGGGCAGCCGGCGACCGCCCGCTGCCAGGCCGCCGCCTCCACCTCCCAGCGCATGGCGCCCGCCGGGCTCGGCCCCTCGGCGGTGACCGAGCCGTCGGTGCGCGGTACGAAGAAGACCAGACCGACCGGGACCCCGAGGGCCGCGGTGTCGACCTTCGGGAGGCGGACCCGGCGGGTGGGGATCAGCCGGAACTGGCCGTCCCCGCCGCCGGTGCCCCGCCGGGTGCCGGCGAACAGCACCGAGCAGGCACGGCACGCACAGCGGACCTCGCCCTGCCCGGTGTCGTACAGATGCGGATGCTCCTCGGACACCGGCTCGGCGCACAGGTCGCACACCTCCGCCCCGGCCGCCGGCTGCCGGTCGGCCGAGGAACGGATGAGGCGGGCCAGGGCTCCGCCAGGCGGTGTTCGGGTGGTCACCGGGCCTCCTGTGGCCGGCGCAGCGAGTCCAGCGGGACGAAGGCGGGTGCCGGGGTCTCGGGCAGCGGCTGTACGTCGGTCAGCTCGGGAGCCGCGGCGAGCACCGCCTCCCGGACGGCGTCGGTCACCTCAGTGGTACCTCCGCCGCACCCCGAGCCGCAACCGCCGCCCGTGGCCAGCCGCACCCGGCCCACCTCGCCCTCCGCACCGGCCCACTCGACGTCACCGCCGCGCTCCCGTACGGCGGGGCGCAGCCGCTCGACCGCGCGGGCGGCGCGCAGCTCGGGCGCGTCGGGGTGGATGTCGTGCAGGACCAGCAGGTGGTCGAGGAGCTCGTCGTCGGCCAGCCGCCGGACGACCTGCGCGTCCGCGTGGTCGAGGACACGGGCGAGCGCCTCGCCGTAGACCTCGGTCAGCAGCCGTACCGCCTCGACGGCCGAGCCGCCGGTCGGGCCGGGGGCGGACTCCAGGCTCTCCAGCAGCGTGTCGAGCCGGGCCAGCCGGGTTTCGACCGCCGGTCCGTCGAGCCGTCCGGCGTCAGCCATGATTCGCCCCGTACGTCGGCGAGTGCGTGACGGTCAGCGTCTTGCCCTTGCCCGTGTACATGTGGACTCCGCACGGCAGACAGGGGTCGAAGGACCGCACCGTGCGCATGATGTCGACGCCCTTGAAGTCGTCCGGGCCGTTCTCCTCGAAGATCGGCTGGCCCATGACGGCGTCCTCGTACGGGCCGGGGGTGCCGAACTTGTCGCGGGGGCTGGCGTTCCACGGGGTCGGCGGGTACGGGTGGTAGTTGGCGATCTTCTTGTCCTTGATCACCAGGTGGTGCGAGAGGACCCCGCGCACGGCCTCGTGGAAGCCGCAGCCGATTGCCTCGTCCGGCACCTCGAAGTCCTCGAACACCTTGGTGTCGCCGGCCCGGACCAGGCCCATCGCCTCGTCCAGGAACTGCAGGGCCATGGCGGCCGCGTAGGCGACGAAGTACGGCCGGGCGCGGTCGCGTTCGAGGGTGTTTGACCACTTGGGGATCTTCCACTCCAGCGTGGTCTCCGGCAGGGACGCGCCCTTGGGCAGCGAGATCCGCACGCTGTGGCCGGTGGCCTTGATGTACGGCGTGTCGACGATGCCGCTCAGCGCGGTCGACCAGAGCCGGGCCAGCGGGCCGCCGCCGGTGTCCAGCGCGAGGTGGTCGCCGGTGCGCTGGTCGAACCAGCGCGGGCTCATCACCCAGCTGTAGTTGTTTTCGAAGTCCCGCTTCTGCGGCACCGGGAGGGTGGTCTGGTTCCACGGGTGGCGCATGTCGACGGGGTTGCCGAGCGGGTCGTGGGTGACGAACGGGTCCTCGTTGACCCAGTCCTCGTAGAACGAGCTGCCCAGCATGATCCGAAGACCCAGGTTGATGTCGACCAGGTTGTTGGTGACCAGCTCGCCGTCGACCACGATGCCCGGGGTGACGTACATCGCCTTGCCCCAGCGGTCCATGTTCTCGTACTTGTAGTCGACGACCTTCGGGTCCTGCCACGCGCCCCAACAGCCGAGCAGGATACGGCGCTTGCCGACCTCCTCGTAGCCGGGCAGCGCCTCGTAGAAGAAGTCGAAGACGTCGTCGTTCATGGCGACGGCCTTCTTCACGAAGTCGATGACGTGCATCAGCCGGCTGAGGTAGTCGGTGAACGCGGTCGGCGACGGCATGGTGCCGACACCGCCCGGATACAGCGTGGAGGGGTGGACGTGCCGGCCCTCCATCAGGCAGAACATCTCGCGGGTGGTCCTGGAGACCTTCAGGGCCTCCTTGTAGACCTCGCCCTCGAAGGGGTTGAAGGCCTTCATGATGTCCGCGATGGTCCGGTAGCCGTGGATGTCACCGCGCGGCGCGGCGGTCTTCTGCGCGCGGGCCAGGACACTCGGGTTGGTGGCCTTGACCATCTGCTCGCAGAAGTCCACGAAGACCAGGTTGTCCTGGAAGATCGTGTGGTCGAACATGTACTCGGCCGCCTCGCCGAGGTTCACGATGTGCTCGGCCAGCGGCGGCGGCTTCACGCCGTACGCCATCTGCTGGGCGTAGTCGGAGCAGGTGGTGTGGTTGTCGCCGCAGATACCGCAGATGCGGGAGGTGATGAACCCCGCGTCGCGCGGGTCCTTCCCCTTCATGAAGACGGAGTAGCCGCGGAAGAGGGAGGAGGTGCTGTGGCACTCCACCACCTCCTTGTTGGCGAAGTCGATCTTCGTGTAGATGCCCAGGTTTCCGATGATCCGGGTGATCGGATCCCAGGACATGTCCACGATCTGCGCGGGCTTGCGCCCTTTGTGCCGGGCCTCGGTTGTCATCGGCGTCGCTGACCTTTGCTGTGGGGGGACTTGGGGCGGGAGGGTGCCGGCGCGTCAGGGGCGCCAGCGCGGGGCGTAGCCGCTGGTGAGCTTGCGCTTGTTGTGGCGCCACTTCGGCTCGTGGTTGACCAGGTCGTTGGTGAAGCCGCGCAGCCGGCGGATGACCGCCCCGTACGGCTTGATCGCGAGCGAGGAGAGGGTGCCGCCGGGCGGCTCGTCCATGAACGGCATGAACGCGTCCGGGAAGCCCGGCATGGTGCAGCCGATGCAGATGCCGCCGACGTTCGGACAGCCGCCGATGCCGGCCATCCAGCCCCGCTTGGGCACGTTGCAGTTCACGACCGGACCCCAGCAGCCCGTCTTGACCAGGCACTTGGGCGAGTTGTAGTCCGCCGCGAAGGACGCCTGCTCGTAGTACGAGCCTCGGTCGCAGCCCTCGTGGACGGTACGGCCGAACAGCCACTGTGGCCGCAGCATGTGGTCCAGCGGCGGCGGGGGAGCGGTGCCGGCGGCGTGGTAGAGCACCCAGACCAGGGTCTCCATGAAGTTCTCCGGCTGGACCGGGCAGCCCGGGATGTTCACGATCGGCAGCCCGCCCTGCGACTTGAAGTCCCAGCCGAGGTAGTCCGCGAGGCCCATGGCGCCGGTCGGGTTGCCGGCCATCGCGTGGATGCCGCCGAAGGTGGCGCAGGTGCCGATGGCGACCACCGCCCAGGCCCGGGGCGCCAGTTCGTCGATCCAGGTGTTCAGGGTCTGCGGCTGGCCGGTCTCCGGGTCGTTGCCGAAGGACGTCCAGTAGCCGTCGCCCTCGATGATGTTCTGGTTCGGGACGGACCCCTCGATGACGAGGATGAACGGCTCCAGTTCGCCCCGCGCGGCCGCCCGGTACGGCGCGAGGAAGTCCTCGCCGCCCAGGCTCGGCGAGAGCACCTTGTTGACCAGGTTGACCTTCGGAATCCCCGGGATCAGGCCCAGGACCAGGTCCTCGATGGAGGGCTGGTCGGCGGCCGTCACGGAGACGGTGTCGCCGTCGCAGCTCATGCCCTCGGAGATCCAGAGGATGGTGATCTCGTCGAACCCCTGGTGCTCGCCGTCGGCTCGGCCGGGTTCGCCGGCGACGGCCGTGGTGCCGTTCTTGCTGGTGCTCATGCGCTAGGCCTCCGATGGAGTGGGTCCCGGGGACGGCTCGGCAGCCGCCGCTGGATCCGGGACGTCGGTGCCCCCGAGCGGCTCGACTTCGTCGGGCCGGAAGTAGTGGAAACGGCCGTACCAGCCGTGCAGTTCGGCCGCCGGATCGTCGTCCACGGTGACGGCGAGGTGGACGCTGCCGTCCACGTCGTGGAAGACGGCGGCCACGGTCGCGGTCCGGCCGGCCAGGAACATGTCCTGGGCGTCGGCGCCTCTGCCGCGCGGGCACAGCCGCACCGGGCTGCCGCCGCCGACCCGGACACCGCCGACCAGCACGGTGTCGGTGGCCGGGGCGAACCCGTCGTCGCCGCCCTCCTGCCACCAGGCGGGACGCTCGGCGGGGGAGTCTCCGCCGAAGGAGCCTCCGCCTCCGGAGGTTTCGCCGACCGGGCTGAGCGAGCGGATGGCGCCGTGCAGCCGTTCGAAGACCTCCGGCGGCATGGTGTCGACCCGGTCGAGGATCTCGGCGGCCCGCGGGTCGGTGGCCCGGGCCTCCCGCTTCTCCTCGTCCGTCAGCAGCATGGTGCGCAGGGTCAGGATCTCGTCGATCTCACCGGCGTCGTGCAGGTCACCCGGGCTCTCCGGTGCCACCTGCGGATGGTCGGGGAGGATGATCGGCGAGGAGAGCAGCAGGGCGGACACCGAGCCGTCCTCGGGGGCGGTGGCCGGAGGAGCGCCGCCGAGCACCGGGAAGGTGAAGTCGTTGCGGCAGTTCCGGGCGGCCTCCTGGAGCGCCGGGCCCGGGTCGATCAGGGAGACGAACTCCGCGCCCTCGGCGCCGAGGAGGGTGTGGGTGGCGATGAGCGCCTGCCGCAGGGCCCGATCGCGCGGGGCGTGCGGATCCCCCACGTGCCCCTTGTTCTCGGTACGCACCCGGAGCCGGAAGACCCCGTCGCCGATCCGCTCGGCCACCAGGACGGTGCTCGCCCGCACTTCCTCCCGGCGCCGCGCGATCCGCCCGGCACCGGAGGACAGCTCCTGCGTGTCGGTGCCGGCCGGGGAACCCACCGGAAACCTGTGCTCGCCCTCGTCCAGCGTGATCGTGAGGTCGGTCTCGCGCGCCACCGCCTCCTCGAAGGTCAGCTGCACGGTCCCGTCGTCGCAGCTCAGCGACTCGACCGGCCGCCCGCCACGGTCCTGGACCTGCTTGTGCTGGACTTGCAGATACCGCACCCGCAGCCGTACGACCGCATCCGGCCGGCGCACCCGCAGCAGGCACTCCGTCTGCTGGTACCAGGAGTCCGCCGAACCCGACACACCCGGGCTGATCGGACCGTCGGCCTCCACCCAGTCCCGGGGGAAGAGCACCCCGAACTGCCAGCGGGCACGATTCTTCGGCGAGGACCGCCGATAGGGGTAGAGGAGGTAGCCCTCGTAGAGTACGGCGTCGGCAACGGCACTCATCTGTTCGAACGTCGGGGCGGGGCGGCCGGAGCCGTCCACCAGGGCAGTGCGGGGCGCTCTGCCGTCGACCAGTCCCTCGGCCATCCAGCCTCCTCGGATCCGTGCGCGCGCCCATACCTTCCACCACGGTCACACCGGTCACGCCCGCTCGCCTCTTCTGGACGAGCGGCGTTGGGCCGGACGGGGGGTGGGGTGGTGGGGGCCGGGCGTACGCCGGACCAGCGGGCGGAGCACCGATTCAGTCGGCGCCCCGAGGGCGAGCGCGCGAGGTGGCCGCCCCCTCGCCTCCGCTGCCGAGCCTGCCGCCGAGCATGCAACCGCCTACGGGCCCAGTGGGCCCCGATTCACCGGCGGGCCCCGACTCACCGGTGTTCGGCGGCATGTCCCGGTCGCCCTTCCCGCATCCCCTGCGCCGCACGGCCGTTCGAGTGCCTCGGCCGCGTGGTCAGGGGGCGACGAAGAGGGCGGGGAAGCGAGGGCCCAGCCAGGGCTTGCGGCCGAAGGCGAGTACCTGACCACGGGCCATGGCCAGCCACGGGTTGCGGCGGCCGAGGGCGATGAGCAGGAAGGCGACCGGATCGATGAGGATCGTGCAGTCCGTGCGGCCGCCCGGTTCCGGCGTGACCTGGACGGCACCGTCGGCGACGGTGACACCGAAGGCGCTGTCGCCACCGCGCAGCCGGATCGTGTAGCGGGCGGTCAGACCCGCGGTGGCTGAGCTGTCCGCCACGGACGGCATGACCGAGAGCATGAACGGCATGCACCATCCGACCCGCTCGGCGTCGATCATGTGCGGGCGCCGCACCGCACGGGCGAGGTCGTAGCCGTGGCCCAGCATGTGGGTGAGCAGGTAGGAGGCGAGGACGGACCGCTCCATCGGCCCCAGCGGGGTCACCGGCGCGGGCCCGTCGGCCGTCGCGGCCAGCGCGTCTGCGCAGCGCTCCGCCTGCTCGCTGATCATCGCCGCGAGCGGCGCCGCCCGGCGCTCTCCGAACGCGGCGAGCGACTCGGCGTTGGCCGCCGCCAGGCTCTGCGGTGTGCCGTCCCCGTACGGACGCTCCCGGCCCAGGGCGAGGTCGGCCATCAGCTCGTTGGCCAGCGCCAGATGCGCCGCCGCCTCGCCGACCGTCCACCGGGATCCCGGTACGGCGGTATCCGTGTCGGCCACACCGTCGAGTACGGCCGTGATGTCGGCGGCGGTCTGCCGTATCGCCTGCCCGAGCCCCGCGGGCAGCGCCCCTCGGACGTCCTGCCGTGCCGCCTCATCCACCCTGGTCACCCCTGTTCTGTCGCGCGGTACCCAATCAGACGCACGGGCGCACCACAAGCCCCGCGGCGATCACCGCGCCCCGAGCCCCCGCAGAAAGGTGTCGACGACCGTGTCGGCCGCCTGGGCGGCGCTGAGCTCGGGCAACTGCTGCGACGCCAGATGCATGAGCTGCGGAAGCAGTGAACGGGCCCAGGCGAGGGGCAGGTCGTCGCGGAGCAGCCCCTCGTCGGTGGCCCGCCGCAGGAAGTCGTCGACCCCCCGGACCAGGGCGTCGCGCCGCTCCCGGATCGCGTCGTCGGCCTTCAACCGGGTGAGCTCCACGGGCCACTTGCGATTGACGCCGATGATCTCCTCGACGTACCGGTGCAGTGCCACGGAGACGGGGGCCTCCCGCAGCCTGGCGTGCTCGACGGCCCGCTCGACCGCGTCGTACCGCGCCTCGTAGATGGCCGCCAGCAGCTCCTCGCGGGACGCGAACCGCCGGTAGACGGTGCGCCGGTCGACCCCGGCCTCGGCGGCGATCGCGGCGATGCTCGCGCCCGGGTCGGCGGCGAGCATACGGGCCCCGGTCGTCAGAACGGCTTCCAGATTGCGTACTGCGTCGGCTCTCACGTGCAGAGCATAGCCGAGGTGTGGAGTCTGTCTCATCTAATGCTACATTGGTGAGCCGATGGAAGCCTTATATGCTACATTAATGTGACAGTTGGCGTCGGGCGGCAGCGGATGACAAGACCGTTTCGCTCGAATCCTCGGGAGAGGGCACGTGATCACCTACGACCGTCTCTACATCGCGGGCTCCTGGACGGCGCTCAGCGACCCTCTGCCAGAGCACCCGCACCGAGCTGCGAAGGCGCGCACCACGGACGCCGGCAAACGAGCTCGGACCGCTCTCGCCCAGACGGTGTGCGCTGAGCGCACGCCTGTCACAACAGCAGAACCTGGAGCTCCGGCGCCGTCCTGCCGTGTTCGACGCAGACTGACAGCAACCAGGCAGCCCGATCATGGAATATGGTCGCCTCGGACTTTCATCCGACATGAGAAGACGTACCGGTGGACGCCAGGATCACCCGGATCCAAACCAAACTCGCCGCACTGCCGGTAACGGAGAGGGCCGTACTTGGCCCCCCGCTCACCGAGGCACAGATCTCGGATTTCGAGGACGGCCACGGCGTCCGACTGCCTGAGGAATTCCGCCAGTTCCTCACCCGTATAGGCCACGGCGGATACGGTCCCACCTATGGGCTGCTGCCGATGGAGCGGTGGGTCAGCCGTGAGGCCGGTGTGGGACAGCTCACCGAATCGTTCCCGATCGTCCCCGATCTGGATATCCCCCAAGGTCCCGCTGACCAAGGCGAGTTCACAGGCTCTTTCCCCGGCACCATCACGGTCGTCTACCGGGGCTGCAGCGACTTCACGTTGCTTGTCGTGACAGGCCCCGGGCGCGGGCGCCTGGTCGAGGTCAACGGCGGGGGGTTCTTCGCTCCCCGCTTTCACACCGACTCCGACTTCCTGTCCTGGTATGAGCGGTGGCTCGACTTCGTCCTGACCGGACACCGGGCCCTCAGCTGGTTCGCCGACCAGATGTCCGGCAACGAGGCCCAGCTTGTGGCCACGCTCCTGATCTCAGCGGTGGCGGCCTTGTGAACGTCGGACGAGGCGCGGGCTGCGGCGTTCGGCCCGGACCTGCTGGCACGCACGTGCCTGGTGCGGCCTGCTGATTTCTGTGACCACGCACCAGGACAACCGGGTAAGCCTTGCGCCTCTCCTACCCTGCCGGCTGCCTTGGAGGTCATCTCATTTGGCGTTGGGGGCTCTTGAAACGAGGAGGGCGAGTTGGTGCAACCGCTGGTAGTACTGGCGGCCTGATGGGTCGCTGATCTGCGGAATCGCTCGGTCCAGGTCTTCGATGCAGGTCTGCAGGATGCGTCTGCGCCCTGGATCGAGGGCGCCGTCGTTGTTGATCCACGTGTAGGCGCAACCTGCGGTATCCGCGTCAAGCAGTACCAAGTCGATGTCTTCGAACTCGACGCCTCGCAGGTTGACTGGGAATTCGGCGTCGAGGTGTTCCTGCCAGAGATGGGCTGCCTTCTGCATCAGTTCGGATCTGATCATCTGGCCATACTCCTGCACGCGGCAGCGTGTGTGGCGTGCGCTCAGGGGTTCATGCGGCGGTAGCAGATGAGGGTGCAGGCGATGCTCGTGAAAGCGAGGAAGTGCTCGGCTTTGCGCTCGTAGCGGCGGTGGAGTCGACGGCAGTTGGCGAGCCAGGCCATGGTCCGTCCGATGGTCAAGCGGTGTCGGCCGAGTCGCTGTGAGGTTTCGGCGCCCTTGCGGGCGATGCGGTGCCGGATTCCGCGCTGGGACAGCCCCCCTTTTTCAGGGCCCTCATGTTCACCGAGTCGATCGCACACCGCGACCAGTCGAGGTCGCCGCGGGAGCCGAGTTCATCTAGGGCCAGGCGGTGGAGTTTGGCCCAGACCCTAGTCTTCGTCCACTCGGTGAACCTGCGGTGGGCCGTCGCACCGGACGGCCCGAACGACGCCGCAGGCAGTTGCTGTCAGGTGCAGCCCGACGTCGCCACGAACACGATGGCGGGCGGCACCTCCCGGTCACCATGGCGTCGCCGGCCACCACCCTGAGGCCGCGACGGCGCTTTTGGCACCACCCGCTGGAACAGCTCCCACAGTCCGTCCGGCACCAGCCGCTCGACAATCCCCGCCACGGCCAACAGCCCACCCAGCCAAATGAGATGACCTCCTAGTGGTCGGCTCCGCGCCCGTCGCCACAGGATCGCCCCGGATTCCAGGTGGCCCTTGCGGTTGTGGTGCTGCTCGTGCGCCTTTGGTCGGGGCTGTCCGCCCATGGCGGAGCTGGACGAGGAGGACAGCTGGCGGCGAGCCGTGCCGGTCCACCCATGCTCCGGTGTGTGTCAGATGCGCACCGATTAATCCGTTGGGTCACAGTGAGAGGTTGCGTGGTACGCATATTTGCGTGCCGCGCAAGATTTGCTACCGTTGTTTCATGGGGTTGCGAGAGCGGAAGAAGGCCGAGACGCGCGCGGCGCTCAGCTGGGCGGCGGTCCGGCTGACCGTCGAGCGCGGGTTTGGCAATGTCAAGGTGGAGGACATCGCCGAGGCCGTCGGCGTCTCCCCGCGCACGTTCAACAACTACTTCTCCAGCAAGGGTGAAGCGATCGTCGCCCGCCACCTCGACCGCAGCCTCCGCATCGCGGAAGCGCTACGCGACCACCCCGCGGAGCCGCTGTGGGACGCGATCACCCGATCGGTTCTGCCACAGTTCGAGTCGGACGCCGAGGCGGCCGCTCACCCCATTGCTGACGCGGCCCAGTGGACGGCAGGCGTGCGCGTGATGGTCTCCGAACCGGCCCTGCAAGGCGAGATGCTGCGGGCCGGGGCCATTGCCGAGGCCGAGATCGCCGCGGCCGTCGCCGACCGCACCGGCACCGACCTGAAGCAGGACCTGTACCCACACCTCGTCGCATCCGCAGTCGTCGCCGCGATCAACACGGCCATGGCACACCACCTCCGCACCGATCCGCCGGTACCGGTGGTCCGTCTGCTCGCAGACGCCCTTACCCGGGTCGCGGCGGGACTGTCCACCCCCTAGGCATCCATTCCGGACGGGAAGCCCGGCAGCGGCCGGGCCGATGTCCTCTGCCCAGAAACGGAAGTTCACTCGTGATCGATGTCGCTGTCGCGGGCGCCGGACCCAACGGCTTAATGCTGGCCTGCGAACTCGCCCTGGCCGGCGCGCGCCCGCTCGTCCTGGAGCGCCTGTCCGAACCGACCGGCGAGCAGCGCGCGAACGGCCTGGTCGGTCAGGTCGTCCGCATGCTCGACCGGCGCGGACTGTACGAGAGGTTGACCGCACCCGGTACCACACCCGAGCCGGCGCCCGGCTTCGTCTTCGGCGCGTTCCCGCTCGACCTGAACGACCTGCCGGACAACCCGCTCTGCACACTGGCGGTGCCGCAGCGCCGGATCGAGCACATGCTCGCTGAGCGTGCGGCCGAACTGGGCGTCGAGGTCCGCCGCGACCATGAGGTCATCGGCTTGACGCAGGGCGAGCAGTCGGTGGTGATCGAGCTACACGGGCGGGAGCCGGTCGAAGCGGCGTTCTTGGTCGGCGCCGACGGCGGGCACAGTGTGGTCCGCAAGCTTACTGGGATCGAGTTCCCCGGCGTGACCACGGATGACTCGGTGTCGCGTACCGGACATGTGAGCGTGCCCCGGGACATGGCCGGCGCCGATGGCGGCCTGGTCGTGCCCGGCTTCGGCATCGTGCCGCCGTTCCGTCAACTGCGCACTGAACACGGCCTGATCGCCTGGGCGCCGTTCCCGGCTGGCGATCCGCTGATCAGCACGGTGGAATGGGAGCAGTCGGCCGAAGGCGAGGCTTCGCTTGAGGAGCTTCGGGCCAGCGCCTCCCGGGTGCTCGGCGTGGACGTCCCGCTTGACCCACCGACCGGGCCGGGACCTCACCTGATGAGGCGGCTGTTCGGCGGCAACACCCGGATCGCGTCGCGATACCGTGCGGGCCGCGTGTTCCTGCTCGGGGACGCCGCGCACGTGCACTCGGCGATCGGTGGCCCGGGGCTCAACCTCGGCCTGCAGGACGCGGTGAACCTCGGGTGGAAGCTGGCCGCGGAACTACGGGGCCACGCGCCGCGGGGGCTGCTGGACACCTACGAGTCGGAACGATCCCCGGTGGCACAGCGGGTCACCATGCACACTCAGGCGCAGTCGCTGCTGACCCGGCCGGGCGGCGACGTGACGGCGATGCGTGAACTGTTCGGCGAACTGCTCGCCCAGCCGGCGACGCGGCAGCACATCGCGAATCTGCTGTCCGGCGCGGACATCGCTTACGACATGGGACCGGCGACCGGAGCGCTTGTCGGCCGGTGGGCGCCGGACCTGCCGGGCCTGCGTGAGCTGACCCGCACCGGCCGCCCGCTCCTTCTGGACCCGACGGGCACCCTCGATGCGGGCTCCTGGGCGTCGCAAGTCGACACCGTAACCGTCCCAGAACTCGACACCGCACTGCTGCTCCGGCCCGACTGCTACGTCGCCTGGCAAGGCACCACGGGCGATGGCCTGCACGAAGCGCTGGGAACCTGGTTCAGGGCTGCTTGAACGGCACGGCTGTCCCGCGGAGAGGTCCTGGTCGACGCCCGCGCGGCGGGCATGGAGCCATCCTGCCTGGTCGTTGCGTCAGGTGGTGCGGCAGGCTCCAGAGGTAAGATCCACTTCTGCTGATCGGCCCGCCTGCCTTGCCCGTTGCCGCTGCTCGCCCGGTATCGCTGACCGCCTCAGCCGGCCGCGACGTACAAGTCGGGCGACTGACGGGGGTACTGGTGGCCTTCGAGGAGGGAGAAGAGGCGGTCGCGCAAGGCTCGCGTACGGACGAAGAGCACGACCGGATCTGACGTGAGATAGTCCGACGCGAGTGTCCGCGTCTCGGCCATGAGCTGCTCAAGTGCGATGTCGCCGACGTTCGAAGCTTCGGCCCATTGGGCCCAGGTCGCCGACTCGTCGGCAGCGAGCCGCACTGGATGATCAATTCCAAGGGATGCCTGCGGAGGGTGTGGGGTGGGCGGCGGCCGAAGCCACCGCGAGACGGTCAGGTGTCAGGGTCGACTTCGGGGTGCGTGAACCGCACGGGCTTGCCCAGCGACCGGGCGTAGGCGATTTCGGCTCGGGTGCTGTCTCCGATGTAGTCGCCGACTACGAGCACCTCATCAGCGAGCCGGATCTTCGCCCGGTGCAGATCGTCGAGTCGAACCTTCAGCGCCGCGGCCTCGACAGGATCGGACCGAAGTTCGTGCGGCGACTTCATGTCACAGCCCGGTTTGACGACAATCTTTCCGGCTTTGGTCTGCCGCAGATCGGCCTCGTTCATCTCGGTCATGAAGCGGGTGGAGCCGCAGATCACGACGATACGCGGGAGGCTCAACAGCTTCTTCGCGGCGGCGAGCTTCTCCTCGGGGGTGAGCGGTTGCGGGTATGACACTGGTTCCTCCTGGTGGTGTGGTCCAAGGGGTGCCTGCGGAGACGACAACGAGGGTGTCCGAGATCGTTTTAACCTGGCGCCGCGGCGCCCGCCGGTCGGCATTGCGCCCCGCCTGAGCGATGCCGAACTGGTCACCCTCGCCACGGTGCAGGCCATACTCGGCTGCACCTCCGGGTTGCCTGCATTGTCCTTCAGGGCCTGAGCCGCATCGACGACCGGTGCTTCGGTCCGCTGAGCCGCGCTGTTGATGATCACGAAGTGCGGCGAGGCAAGCGTCGGAAACGTTGCTCTTACGGGAAGTTCACCGACCGGTATCTACTCGCGTAGCGACTGGTGCGCTGTCATGTACACATCCCCGGCGCCCGGTCGGGCCAGCACCAGGAGCTTCTTCATGCGCGCCCTTCCCCGCACTCTCGCCACCACCTGTTCCGCCCTCGCTCTCGCCGCCGCGGGCCTTGCCGCCGGCACCGGCACCGCCCACGCCGCAACCTGCTCCCAGTCCTATCTGCCGCTGCCCGACCCCAAGTGCACGCCCGGTGCCTACTACTCGGCCGTGACGCAGTCCACGATAGGGTCCACGATCTGCGTGTCCGGATGGACCGCGACCGTCCGCCCGCCCACCTCCTACACCAACCCGCTGAAGGTCCAGGGCATCATCGACTACGGGTACACCGACACCAGCACCGCCGACTACGAGGAAGACCACCTGGTCCCCCTCGAACTCGGCGGTTCCCCGACGGCGACGACCAATCTGTGGCCGGAGCCGTATTCCGGCACGAAGACCGCCACCACCAAGGACGGGGTCGAAACGAAGCTGAAGAACGCGGTCTGCGCGGGCACGATCACGCTGGCCTCGGCCCGCAGCGCCATCAAGACCAACTGGACCACCGCGCTGGCAGTCACCGGCATCGGCTGACCCCTACAGGGGAGATGGGGGCCCGGCGGCACTCATCTCCCCGTGGTGGCGCTCCCGTTCCAGGGTGCGCCACCAAGCGGAAGGCGACCGGTCCGGCCCGCATCGGGACATCAGAGGCATTCGGCAGCCAGGCGCCCACTGCGCCCCGTACTTCCACGAGCGGCGCCCTACGGCCTGTGTCCGTCCGGGTCCCGTGCTGTTCGGGCTGAACCCGTAACGGTGTGCCGCCGACGAACGCCTACTACTGGTGCGGCTCATCTGCATCGCCGGCATCGGCCCGGACTGGTTCGTCGACATGGACGGGTCCGTCGCTCGGTGCCAAAGGCGCAAGGTCGAAGGGACGTACTGCCCGGCGCCGCGCTATGCGCCAGATCCCTCCCTCGCGCCGGTACTCGTCCTCGTAGGTACCTCCTCCGGCAATCCAGCGGTGGTCGCGGAGCTGGGCCAGGACCACGACATCCGATCGACCGGTCGCGGCTGCGCCGTCGATTTCCACCGTGTGGTTGGCAGTGGCATGCTGCATGATCGGGAAGGCCTGCCACTGCTGCTCGACCGCCGCACGGATGGCTTCGATCCCCGTGAATATCTGGTCCGAGCTGGTCTCCCACACGGCGTCCGCCGTCCAAATCGCCTTCCAGCGGACTGGGTCGCGGTGGTCGGCACCCACGCAGTAGTCGTGGGCCAGCCGGTGCACTGCGAGTTCGGCCTCGACTCGGTCCAGGCGAGCGGCGAGATCTTGTAGCGTCGTCATTCCTGGGAGGCTACTGACGGTCGAGATGGCCCGCAGGGCAGCTGCCTCACCCCTGCAAGTACCGTCCCAGGGCCAGCAGTTAGCCGAAGAACACCGAGTGCGGAACCGTGGCTCCGCCGTACGCACCGCCGCTGTTGGGCGACAGAGTGTCCTGCGGGGTGCTGCAGCTCTCGTCCCGGTAGAGCGTGGCCACGGTGTCCGTGAAGTTGTCGACGACGCCACCGCCGCCCGGCATCACCAGGCACTCGTCGTCCGGCGGGTTCTCCATGACCTGCCGGAAGCCGGTGTCGGCCCGGTTGTAGGCGAAGGAGCCCGACGCGGCGTGGGCGCTGGTCGACAGTCCTGTCACCAACATGGCCGCGGAAGCGGCCACTACGGTCATCCGGGCCAGTCGTTTCCACCTGTGCATGAAAAACCCCTGTTCTGTCAGCGGGCGGTGTCTCCTTCAGATCAGCAGGCATGCCGGCACGCCCGCTGCCCCTCGGTCAGGAATGCACTCGAACGTGGCGGCGGCGCGGCGTACGCTCCGGGGGCACGCGACGCGTGAGCAACCCACCGGCAGGGGTGTGATCTTCGTAGCGGCCTGACGGGGCCGCGTCGGTCGGTCGGGGGCGGGTTCACCCCACCGGCGGACCAGGGCGTGTATCGGAAGTGGATCAAGTCGTAGTAGCGAGTTCGACGAGGAGCCGGGCTGTGCCGGCAGGATCGATGATCTGATGGAGGTGTGCGCCGGGCAGGTGTGCCACATGCCAGCCGCGTTCACGCGCCTCGGCGGCGGGGTCGTCATACGGAGGACCGAACAGCAGGTAGGAGCAGGGATGGTCATCCCGGCCGTCGGGGACCGGGATGTGCTGTTCGTAGTGGGACAGCGGCAGGGTTGGCTGCTCCTCGATGATGGTCTGCCGCACCATCGGATCAGCGAACATGGGCGCGACGTCTGCTTCGTCCCACCAATCGGTCCGGCGTGGCAGCCTGCCGTTCACAGCCATCGGGCGCAGGAACTCCAGCAACTCGGGTGACGCGACAGGGGTCGGTCCGGTCCGGGCCGGAAGCGCGGCGTCGACGAAGATCGAGCTGGCCACCGGATGGTCGAGGCCCGAGCGGATCGCCGGGAGAAACAAGCCTGCGTTGCTGTGTGCCACCAACGCGGTCTTCGGCCGCAGGGTGCCAGGTCGGGGGGCCTACGGACGGACTGTGCACGAGAACGAAGACGGGCTGCATGTGACGATCCTGTCGCCCATGCCATGGGAGGCGAGAGGCGTACGCCTATTGGGCGTACGACGTTCCCCGCCTGGCTGTCCGGTTGCCGACGCCACTTCGTGGAACCGACGTCCTGAGACACCCCTGCTAAGACGGGCGGCTGCCAGGCGTGTAGCCCATGTGCCGGCGGAAGACATCCACGAACGAACTGGTGCTGGACCAGCCGCAGCGATGGCCTGTCGCGGTGACGGAGGTGCCCTCGGCAAGGAGACGCAGGGCCAGCTCCAGGCGTACCTGTGTGCGCCATTGCGGGAAGGACATGCCGAACTCCTGGGCGAACAGACGGGACAGGGTTCGCCGGCCGACTCCGACCTCGCCGGCCACGGCGGCCAGGTCCCGATGCGCGCCGGGATCGGCGGTGACCAGTGCGCATGCCGCGGTGAGCCGGTCATCATGGGGTGCAGGCAGATGCAGCGGCGGCTGGGCGACCGGCTCCAGCTCGTCCAGCAGCACCGCGCGCAGGCGCGCCTGCCGGCGGGCCGTGCCCGCATCGGACGGGTCGAGCGAACTGTAGGAGATCAGGATCTCGCGCAGCAGGGGGCTGACCCTGAGCACGGTCGGCTGGTTCAGCCTGAGCGGGTTGGTGTGCGGGCCGAGCGCGAGAGTGTGAAAGCTGGTCGTTCCGTAGGCGCGGTGTGCGTGCCGCACCCGGGCCGGGACCCAGATCGCCCGGGCGGCCGGAGCGATCCAGGTGCCGGTGTCCGTCTCCACGGCGAGGACGCCCTGGCTCGCGTACACCACCTGATGCCCGCGATGGCGATGCGGTGCGATCGTCGTGCCACCGGGCAGGACCCGGGTCATGGTGACCGTCGGCTCGGTCTGGCCGTTTTCCGCCATGAACAGGCATCTTATCGAAAGCGGGATGCTCGGGGGCCGGCGAAGACTGAGAGCCGTCATCCGCCCACGCGACCGAGGGAGCTTCCGATGCGGCATCTGCTCAAGGACAGCCGACTGCACCTGCACGACGGCGACGGGTTCCACCACAGCTTCACCGCACTGTGGCTGCGCGAAGCATCCAAGGATCCGGCCTGGCGCGACCTGAGGACAGGACACAAGCTCGGCGACGGCGACCTGCTGCCGATGGAGCTGCGGATCACCGGTGCCACCGAGGAGGACGGCGGGTTGGTGGTGGAGTTCAGCGACGGGCACCGCACGCGTTTCAGCTATACGGACCTGCGCAGCGCTGCCGAAGATCCTCTGCTGCACGACCTGGCCGGCAGCAAGCACCTGTGGAACGTGTCCACTCTGGACGGCCTCCCCTGGCACGAGCTGGACCGCTTGCAGGCCCGGCCGGCCGAACTCCTCGCGGTGCTCAACGATGTCAGCCGTCTCGGCTTCGCCCTTGTCCGAGGCATCCCGGCGGACCTGGACGGCATGCAGGCTCTCATCGATCTGATCGGCTTCATGCGCATCACCAACAACGGTGCCATCGAGGACATCAGGGCGCTGCCGCCGGAGCAGGCCTACGACCTGAGCATGACCCCCCGCGCGCTCGAACCGCACACCGACAACCCGTACCGCATCCCCCAGCCCGGCTACGTGCTCCTGCACTGCCTCGCCAATGACGCCGACGGCGGCGAGTCCGGCATGACCGACGGGTTCTACATCGCCGAAACCCTCCGCCGCGACCACCCCGACCTGTTCCGCGCGCTGACGTCAGTGCCCGTCAACTGGCGCTACGCGGACGAACAGGCCGTCCTCGAGGACTCCAGCCCGTTCATCGAAGTGGCGGCTGACGGATCGGTCTCACACGTCCGCTTCCACGGCCGAAGCGACCTGATTCCTGCTCTGGACCCGGACCTGATCGACACGTTCTTCGAGGCCAGGCGGCTCTACTCGCGTCTCATCAGCGATGATGCCAACCAGCTCCGGTTCAAGCTCCAGCCGGGGGAGATGTTCGTCATCGACAACTTCCGGATGATCCACAGCCGCACCGCTTTCACGCTCGCCACCGGAAGCCGGCACATGCGGCAGGCCTACCTCGACCGCGATGTCGTGGCCAGCCGTCAAAAGACCCTCATGCGAGACCTCAGCAGCACACCCTGGCGCCACCGCGCCTGACCCGACCTGATCCGACTCGCAACATGGGCAGAGAGTCGCAGGTCTCGATCACTGGGCGCTGGAGGGCTCTCACCATTCCACCCCGGCCCTTCACCACGAAAACTGGCGGGCAGAGGCGTGATCAGCTGCCCCCTGGACGGCGGGGATCAGGTCTGCGAGCCGTTCGAGCTGGTCGCGCTGGGAGTGCAGGTCCAGGGCGCCGAGGCGAGCGACGATGTGCCGAGCGCCGGCGGCGGCGTAGCGCCCCAGGTGCTCGAGCACCTCGTCCGCGGAGCCGGTGACAACTGCCTGGATCTTTTCCAGCTCCTCCAGCGGCATTCCGTATGTGGCCCGCGCGTAGTCGTCCAGTGCCCGACGGCCGCTCTCGATGTCGTTGTCGATCCGTACCGAGACGAACAGTGCGGGGGTGATGTCCTCGGCCGCACGTCCGGCGTCGGTCGCCGCTTCGTGGACGTCGCGGAGGCCGGATGCGTAGTCGGCGGGGTCAGGCGGGTAGGGCAGCCATCCGTCGTACAGCCGGCCGGTGCGGGCCAGCGCTGCGGGTGTCGCGCCGCCGAGCCAGATGGGTGGGCCGCCGGCTCGGGACGGCCTGGTCGCGGGCGGGATGTCATCGAACCGGAGGATCTCGCCGTGGAAGGCGTCGGCGCCGTCCCACAGGGCCCGCCACAGCGTGACGGTCTCGTCCAGGCGGGCGAAGCGCCTTTCCCACGGCAGCTCGGACAGCGTGTAGAGGGGCCGCCCGAATCGGCCGGGGAAGCCGGCGCCGACGGTCACGGTGAGTCGGCCACCGGACAGCAGGTCGATCGAGGCAAGTGACTGCGCGGCCTGGACCGGCCGGCGGAGGAACGGCATCAGTGCAGCTGTGCCCAGCGTCACGGTCTCGGTCACCGGGGCGAGTGCGGCCAGCATCGTGAGCGCCTCGATGCGCGGGCTGATCAGGGAATCGTTGGCGAAGAGCGAGGAGAAGCCCGAGCGTTCGGCGTACCGGCCGAAGGCAATCAGCTCGCGCGGGTCGCCGGCAGTGCCCCACTGGGCAGTTCCGGTCGGAAGTAGTACACCGATGTCCATGCCGGCAATGTTCACGACCCCTACGAGTGGCGACAATTCCCTGTGGGGAATGGCCTGGGACGCTCCGCCGCCGTTACAACAGGCCCGTGGACTTTCCTCGTACGCTTCGTGAACGTCGTACCCGCCGTCATGTCAGCCAGCTCGACCTGGCGCTGCGAGCGGGCACCACCCAGCGCTACCTCAGCTTCATCGAATCCGGCAGGTCTGTCCCGGGCCGGAACATGGTCGTGCGCCTGGCCGAGTCGCTGGAGCTGCCGCTGCGGGAGCGCAACGAGCTGCTGCTGGCCGCCGGGTACGCGCCCGCCTACCCGGAGAGCTCACTGGACGATCCGGTGCTGGCCCCCGTGCGCACGGCGATCGACCACATCCTCCGCGGGCATCTGCCGTATCCGGCGCTGGTCGTGGACCGGGGCGGTGACCTGATCGCCGCGAACACGGCATTCGACCTGATCACCGAGGGTGTGGCCGCCGAGCTGGTGGGTCCGGGCACGAACATCTACCGCCTTGCGCTGCATCCCGACGGCCTGGCCCCCCGTATCCTCAACCTCGCCGAGTGGGCGCGCCACATCCTGGTGCGCCTCGGCCACCTGGAGGAGTTGCGCGCGGAGCTCACCGGGTACGTTCCCGAGCTGGAGCCGTCCGCCGGTCAACTCGGTTTCGCGGTGCCGCTCCGCCTGCGGTCCTCGTACGGTGAGCTGCGCCTGATGACGACCGTGACGACCTTCGCCACCGCTGTCGATGTGACGCTTGCCGAGCTGAAGCTGGAGGCGTTCCTGCCGGCCGACCCGGCGACGGCCGAGGCGCTCTCGGCAGCCGCCGGGGCAATGGCCTGCGCTGCCGCCGGCCAGGAGCCCGGGAACAGGTAACTCGATCATCTTCGTCTCCTGGCCCGGGCAGGTCCATTCGGACCAGATCCTGCGGGGCGCGGTGGAGCCGGCCTTCGGGAAGCCGGTGGCCCGGCTGCGGCGCGGGGGCGCCGACGCGTCCGGCCGGGGGACGACCGTGGAAGCTGTCGCTGAGGCCGAGTACCACCGGCGCGTCACGGAAGCCGGCCTCCGGAACGCCGAACAGTCGTGAACACCGCGATGTCCGTCACGGCGGTGCGGGCGGCACCCGCCGAGCGCCTCGTGGCCTGCCAAGGACCGGCCGCAACATGCGCACCACCGGTGTGGGCCGCTGCGGCAAGCGTCACCAACTGCTCTTGGTCACGCCGGGGAGCTCGCCCGCGTGGGCCATCTCGCGTACGCGGATGCGGGACAGGCCGAAGGCGCGCAGGTGGCCGCGGGGGCGTCCGTCCACGGCGTCGCGGTTGCGCAGGCGGGTGGCGCCGGCGTCGCGGGGCTGACGGCGCAGCTCCCGCTGGGCGGTGGCGCGCTCGTCGTCGGATGTCCAGGGGGACGAGATGATCGCCTTCAGGGCGGCGCGGCGAGCGGCATGACGCGCCACGACAAGGCGCCGCTGTTCGTTCTTCGCGATCTTGCTCTTCTTCGCCATCAGACCTTCCCTCCCCGGGCCCGGATGCGGGCCACCGCGGCCTCGATGCCGATCGTGTCGACCGTCTTGATGCCCTTGGCGGAGAGCGTGAGCCGGACGTGGCGGCCTTCGCCGGTCAGCCAGTAGCGCTTGCTCTGGGTGTTGGGGTCGAAGCGGCGCTTGCTGCGCCGGTGGGAGTGGGAGATGCGGTGGCCGAAGTCAGGCTGCCGGCCGGTGAGTTGGCAGTGGGCGGACACGGGTTCCTCCTTGGGAGCGGATGCAGCAGCACCCTAGCAGCTTGATGAAAATGAAAACCAATCTCTTGTATGGTGCTCTCCATGGCCCGTAACGAACTGCGCCCGATCATCAGGCTGAGGTCCACCGCCGGCACCGGCTACACCTACGTGACCCGCAAGAACCGCCGTAACGACCCCGACCGGCTGACGCTGCGCAAATACGACCCCGCCGTCGGCCGGCACGTCGACTTCCGTGAGGAGCGCTGACCGCCGTGAAATCCGGAATCCACCCCGAGTACCGACCCGTCGTCTTCCGCGACCGCGCCGCCGACTTCGCCTTCCTCACCCGGTCCACAGCCACGAGCGACAGGACCGTCGAGTGGGAGGACGGCAACACCTACCCGGTCATCGATGTCGAGATCTCCTCGGCGAGCCACCCCTTCTACACCGGCACGCAGCGGGTCCTGGACACCGCGGGCCGCGTCGAGCGCTTCGAGCGGCGATACGGGCGCGGACGGAGCGAGGGGTGAGCGTGGACGGGGTGCGGCTGCCGGTCGCGATGGTCGCCGGGTTGCATGCGGACGCCCGTGGGGCCGCCGTCGAGGAGATCCTTCGGACGGTACCCGGCTTGGTCGCCCTGCACCACGACCTGACGTCCGCCGTAGACCGTGCGGTGCACCGCACGGTACGTGACGTCGACGGCCTGCTGGGCAGCGGCGAGGCACCCCTGGTGAACGACTGCGCGTGCTGCGCGCTGCGCGAGGACCTCGTCCCCGAACTGCTGCGGCTCGCGGCGGAGGGCAGGCACCGGATGGCCGTCGTGGAGCTCTGGGACTCCGTCGAACCTCAGGCCATGGCAGGAGTCATCGCCGCCGCGGGCGCACCGCTGGCGCTGACCGGGGTCGCCACCGCTGTCGACCCGGCACTCGTCCTGCCGTACCTGTCGAGCGGCGACGACCTGGCCGACGTCGGCCTCGCCGCCGCCCCGAGCGACCAGCGCACCGTCGCCGACACCTTCGCCCGCCAACTCGAATACCCCACGTTGATCGCTCTCGCCCAGGACGGTTCCTACGGGGAGGCCGCCGAGGACATCGGCCACGCGCTGCTCGCCCAGCTCACACCAGCCGCACGAAAGGTACGCCTGGCGAGTGGCGCCCTGGGGCCTGCTCTGCCGGCCGGCTTCCACGTGGCAGCGGCCGCCGCTCGCATGCACCCGGCCTGTGCACTGCTGCCGCAGGAGTGCGACGAGCGCGGCGTGAGCACCTTCGTCTGGCGGCGCGAACGGCCCTTCCACCCGCAGCGCCTGTACTCGGCGTTGGAGGACCTGACGTGCGCGGCCGCCCGTAGTCGTGGGCGGTTCTGGCTGGCGGACCGCCCCGACACCCTGCTGTCCTGGGACGCTGCCGGCGGTGCGCTGTGCGTGGAGTCGGCCGGCCCTTGGCTGGCCGTCCTGCCCGATGCCGCCTGGGAGATGGTGCCCGCGGAGCGTCGTAACGCCGCGTCCGTGGACTGGCATCCCGAACACGGTGACCGCTGCCAGTACCTCACCTTCACCTCGCCCGGCCTGGACCGAGACGGTCTGTCGGCCCTGCTCGACTCCTGCCTGCTCACCGAGGACGAGTACACGGCGGGCCAGGACCGGTGGAAACAACTCCCGCACGCTTTCGACGACTTGCTCGACCCCGTGACCTGAAAGAGAGGACCGACCGCACCATGCCCCGAGGCACACGCATCCGGCGGGAGCCCGTCCAGCGCCGGCGCACCAACCCACTGGACGCCGCCGGCATCACATACATCGACTACAAGGACACCGATCTGCTGAGGAGGTTCATTTCCGACCGCGGAAAGATCCGCAGCCGTCGGGTGACCCACGTGACGCGTCAGCAGCAGCGGCAGATAGCACAGGCCATCAAGAACGCACGGGAGATGGCGCTGCTTCCCTACGGGCCCCGACAGTGCGGTGATCGTCTGTCGGAGCCAGCCCTGTCGGGGCGGCGACCGAGAAGGGGTGCTGCTGACCACGCGCAGTGACATCCCTGTTTATCGGCCCCGACCCGGCCAGACGCGGCGTCCTTGCCGAGCGGATACGGCTGCTGGTCGCCGCGACCATCACCTACAACGTCGTCGAGGCGGTCGTCGCCCTCACGGCCGGCGTCGGCGCGATGGCCCTGCGCGGGCCGCCTTCCGGCTCGGCGATCCCGTGGGGCGGTCACGCCGGCACGGACGGCCTGCCCTGGCTGACGGTGTCGAGCAGTAGCTTCGCGGCCACGGCCGGTCCGTCGGTACGGATGCCGTGGGCCACGGCCCTCGCCCGTGCGAGGGTCCCGGGGGCGAGGGCCGTCCCGAGTGCGGCTGACAGGGACTCGGTGGTCGGAGCCGGCCCGTCGTGTGCCGCGCCGATTCCGAGGGCGGCGACCCGGCCGGCCCAGTAGGGCTGGTCCGCCGCCTGGGGCACCACCACCTGTGGCGCTCCTGCCCGGGCGGCCGTCGTCGTGGTGCCCGCGCCGCCGTGGTGTACGACGGCGGCCACTCTGGCGAACAATGCCTGCTGGTTGACCTCGCCGACGGCGAAACAGTCGTCCCGGTCGTCGATCAGGGCCAGTTCGGCCCAGCCGCGGCCGACGAGTGCGCGGCGGCCGTGCGCGCGGATCGCCTCGATGGACACCCTGGCGATGTCCGCCGAGACACCCCGCATGCTGCCGTAGCCGACGAACACCGGGGGTGTGCCGGCGTCCAGGAACGCCAGCAGGTCGTCCGCCAAGGGGCGTTCGTCCGGCAGGAGCCACGCCCCGGTGTGCACGACGTCGAGCTCCGGGCTCTCGCGCCACGGACCCAGGACCGGGTCCGACGCCAGCCACGCCCGGTCGGTGAAGATGAAACCGTAGACGTCGTCCACCGGCGGCAGACCGACCGAGGCCCGGTGGGCGTTGAGCGCCCCGCCGTGCAGCGCGTTGAAGGTCCGGGCGTTCAGGTCCCACAGCGCCCGGTTGTCGGTCACCTCCGGCGGGAACGACTGGCCCGGCAGCAGCGCGGGAGGCGCCTGGTGCGGAGACCGCAGCAGGAACGGGCAGAAGGTCGCGTACACGTAGGGGATACCGAGTTTCTCGGCCGCGGACCGCGAGGAGAAGTGTGCGAGCCCGGTCGCCAGGAGGACGTCGCATCCCTCGGCGGCCGCGACGACCGTGTCGAACTGTGCGGCCAGTTCGGCCACCCGGCGGGAGGCCGCCGATTCCGTCGACGGCGCCGTCATCGTGCCCATCGGCCTGCCGACCGCGACCAGTTCCACGCCGGCCCCGGCCAGCAGCCGGGCGAAGACCTCGTCCGGCGGCGCACAGACCCTCACCCGGGCACCGAGCTCCCGCAACCGCACCGCGAGCGCCACCAGCGGCTCGACATCCCCGCGCGACCCATACGTCGACAACAACACACGCACTGCCCGACTCCCGTTTTCGCAGTTCCTGGCCTCGGTCGGCGATTCTGCGGCCCGACAGGGGCCTTGCCGCAAGCCCCCCGGCGCGCTATACGTTGAGCACGGCAAGGAACGGGAATCTCCTTGCCGTTGCCTTTTGCCGTCCGCGGCGGACGAACGACCTCCCGATGAAGCGGCGGTGCGCCGCGTAGCACGGCGGGGCGGCCCCGGAGGCTCTCACCTACGCTCACCTGAAGGTCCCCCGTCATCCCGCTCTGCGGCATCGTGCCGAATCGGGAACCGGCATACGGGGTGTGCTGTCAAGGGGCATGTGACGGACCTATATCGTCCCGCACGACATGCCCGGCAGCCGGCCTGTGCCGAGGAGGATCGACATGACCAGCCATCGGCACCCGACCGGCTCGGACGAAGGACCAGCAGCGGGGTTGTCAGCGCCGCATGCTCCGGACCCGAGGGCCGCACTCCGCCTCTCGCTGGTGGTCGGGGCGCTCGGTGTGGTCTTCGGCGACATCGGGACCAGCCCGATCTACACCCTCCAGACGGTGTTCAACCCGGGCGACCCGCACCCCGTCCCGGTCAGCACGGAGAACGTGTACGGGGTGGTGTCCCTGGTGTTCTGGTCGGTGATGATCATCGTCACGGTCACCTATGTCCTGCTCGCGATGCGCGCCGACAACGACGGCGAGGGCGGCATCATGGCGCTGATCACCCTGCTGCGCCGGTGGAGCGGACAGCGCGGCGCGCGGGCCGCCGGCATCCTGGCGGCCCTGGGCATCTTCGGCGCGTCGCTGTTCTTCGGCGACAGCATGATCACCCCGGCGATCTCGGTGCTGTCCGCGGTCGAGGGCCTGAAGGTCGTCGAGCCGTCGCTGGGCGACGCGGTCGTGCCGATCACCGCGGTGATCATCGTGGTGCTGTTCCTGGTCCAGCGCAGAGGAACCGCAGCGGTGGGCCGGGTGTTCGGGCCGATCATGATCGCCTGGTTCCTGGCCATCGGCGCCTGCGGCGTCGTCGGCATCGCCGACCACCCGGAGATCCTCAAGGCGCTGTCGCCGACCTATGCGGCCGGCTTCCTGTACGGCCACTTCGGGACCGCCTTCTTCGCCCTGGCCGCGGTCGTGCTCGCGGTCACCGGCGCCGAGGCGCTCTACGCCGACATGGGTCACTTCGGGCGCCGCCCGATCACGCGCGCCTGGCTGTTCCTCGTCCTCCCGGCGTGCGTCCTCAGCTACCTCGGCCAGGGCGCGCTGATCCTCGCCGACCCGCACAACATCAGCAGCCCGTTCTTCCTGCTCGTGCCGGGCTGGGGACGGTGGCCGATGGTCCTGCTGGCCACGGCGGCCACGGTGATCGCCTCCCAGGCGGTGATCACCGGCGCGTACTCGGTGACCTCCCAGGCGGCACAGCTGGGCTACCTGCCGAGGCTGCGGATCGCGCACACCTCCGAGTCCGCCATGGGCCAGGTCTACGTTCCCTGGGTCAACTGGCTGCTGATGGTCTCGGTCCTCACCCTCGTCTTCGCGTTCCGCAGCTCCGCGGCACTCGCCTTCGCCTTCGGCATGGCGGTCACCGGCACCATCACCATCACCACCCTGCTGTTCTTCTACGTCGCCCGCGCCAAGTGGGGCACACCGCGCTGGCTGATCGGTACCGGCGCCGCGCTGCTGCTGACGGTGGACCTGCTGTTCGTCGCCGCCAACCTGACCAAGCTGGTCCACGGCGCCTGGCTGCCGCTCCTGATCGGCCTCACCGTGTTCACCGTCATGACCACCTGGCAGCGCGGCCGCGAGCTCGTCACCGCCGAACGGGCACGACGCGAGGGCCCGTTGGAGGAGTTCATCGAGGAGCTCCGAGCCAAGGAGGCGACGACGCTCCGTGTGCCCGGCACGGCCGTCTTCCTCAACCGGGGCAAGGAGACCGCGCCCCTGGCGATGCGGGCCAACCTCGAACACAACCACGTACGGCACGACCACGTCGTGATCCTGGCCATCACGACCGAGCCCATTCCGCGCGTCCCGGCCGACCGGCGGATCACCGTCGACGGCCTCGGCTATGCCGACGACGGGATCGTCCACGTCACCGCCCACTTCGGCTACATGGAGACACCTGACGTGCCCGGCGTCCTGACGGCGCTGGACCCGGCCTCGACCGAGGGGCCGTTGCAACTCGACGAGGCGTCCTACTTCCTGTCCACGATCGAGCTCCGCCGTGGAACGGCGCCCACGATGGCGCCCTGGCGCAAGCGCCTGTTCATCGCCACGTCCTACATCACCGCGGATGCCGCCGAGTACTTCGGCCTGCCTCGCGACCGGACGGTCATCATGGGCTCGCACATCGAGGTGTAGGCGAGGCCGTCGGCCGGTCCCGGCGCGATCTGCCGGCGTTCCTGCTGGGTGAGTCTGCCTCCCGGCATCGAGGTCCGCCTCGTACCCCTAGGCCATCCTTGCTCTCTGCGGCGTAGCTTTCACCTTCCATCCATTGCAACGGATCCTTGGTCGTCGTTGCATTTAGTTCGAAAGTCAATGCAACACTTTCCTGCCTCTGTACTGCGCATATGGCATTTTCATGCAATCAGCATGTTGCTGGATCGGTGAACGCAACGTAGCTTTTCGTTCATCGGAAACAGCGAGTCACAGGAGAGAACGATGCAGAAGTTCGACACCCCCGCCCCGATCTCCGCCGTCCTGGACATCCCCGCCGGGCGTATCCAGTTCATTGCCGCGGACCGCGCCGACACCACCGTCGAGGTCCTGCCCGCCAACCCCGCCAGGAACCGCGACACCAGGACCGCCGAGCAGACCACCGTCGCCTACGCCGACGGTGTCCTGCGGATCACCGCGGCGGTCTCCGGCAACCAGCTCTTCGGCCCGTCCGGATCCCTGGAGATCACCGTCAAGCTGCCCGCCGGCTCCCGCGTCGAGGCCAGGACCTCCGGCGCCGAACTCCGCGGGGTCGGACGCCTCGGTGACATCGCGTTCGAGGGCGCGTACCGCCAGATCAAGATCGATGAGGCTGCGAGCGTTCGCCTCACCGCGCTCGACGGCGATGTCGAGATCGGCCGGCTGGGCGGCCCCGCGGAGATCAGCACCGCCAGGGGCGACATCCGGATCGCCGAGGCCGTGCGCGGCGCGGTCGTGCTCCGCACCCAGGACGGCGACATCTCGGTCGGCGCGGCCGTCGGCGTCTCGGCCGCCCTGGACGCCGGCACCGACTACGGCCGCGTCAGCAACTCCCTCAAGAACGACGGCACCGCCGAACTCGAGATCCGCGCCACCACCTCCCGCGGCGACATCACCGCCCGCAGCCTCTGAGGAAGCGGCGCGGGCAAGGCCCGTACCAGCCGTACCCGACAGCTCGCACGATCAGGGGGAACAACGACATGACGAAGAACGGCACTTCCTCGCCCAGGGCGACATGGACCGGCATGGTGCGGGTCGACGACACCGCCCTGGCCGTCGCCGACACCGGCGGTACCGGCATCCCGGTGGTCTACCTCAACGGCCAGTTCGCCACGCAGGGCTACTGGCGGCGGGTCGTCGCCGAACTGGGCCCGGAGTGGCGGCACATCACCTACGACGAGCGGGCCCGCGGCAGGAAGTCGCAGCGCTCGGCGGACTACTCCTTCGAGGCCGCCGTCCGGGACGTCGACGCCGTGCTCGCGGCCAGGGGCGTGGACCGGGCGCTGGTGGTGGGCTGGTCCTACGGGGCGTTCGTCGGGGCGCACTGGGCCCACCGGAATCCGGAGCGCTGCCTGGGCGCGGTCCTGGTCGACGGCGCGGAACCGTACGACTGGCTGGACGAGGCCATGGAGCAGCGGATCCGGAAGATGTTCCGGCGCATGGGCTGGTTCCTGCCGCTGCTGCGCCCCACGGGCCTGACCCCGCGGATGGCCCCCCAGGAGATGGCGGACTGCAACATCGAGCTCGGCAGGATCTCCCGCGAACGCGAACTGGGCCCGGTGCTGGACGGCATCACCGTGCCGGTGCGCTACGTGCTTGCCTCGGGGGCGTCCCTCGGCAGCAAGGGCGACGAGCAGGAACGCATCCGCGCCAGCCTCGACCAGGTGTTTGAGCGCAACTCGAACCTCCGGCTCAGTGCCAAGGTCGACAGCAACCACGACGCGATCCTGAAGAAGGACTTCCCGGCCGTCGCCGAGGCCGTGCGCGAGGTCGCGGCCCTCGACCGAGGGGAACGCTGAAGACATGGCCAGCGGGCTGACGACCGCGTGTTCTCGCTGCCGTCGTCCGTCATCACCGTCCGGCCCGACCGCGTCCCGACCGCGCAGGGCGACCAGTCCTTCGCGCGGGACGGCCGCCGCAGCACTTCGCGGGTGACCGGGGATGCAGCAGCGCGGACAGGGTGGTCAGCGCGGCTCCCACGGACACCACGAAGAGCACGGGGTTCCCGACCGGGGCCCTCGGGTGCAGTTTGCGCAGTGCCTCGGGGAGGGAGCTGACGAGCTGGGCGCCTTGGCGTCGTGCAGTGGCTCGGGGCCCTGCAGACGGGGCACGACGTCGGCCCGGATGCGCCCCGCCTCGACCTCTTCCTCGACGTGCTCCTACGCGGGCTACCGGCGCAGGAACCCGGTTCGTAGCACCCACAGACGAAACACGACCCCACCCGCGGAGCGCTACGCATCCGCCAACCGCGCCTCCTCCAGATCCAGCCCCCGCTGTAGCCGCCGTCGGGTCGTGTCGCTGATGGTGTGATCGTCGTAGAGGCGCTGGAGTGCCTCGGTCTCGACGACGATCAGGTCCCGGCGGAGCTGGCGGTAGACCTGGTCGGCGGACTCGGTGCCCACGTCGGCGTCGTCCAGGCGGGCCGCCAGGCCGCGGCGGAGCCGGTCGAGGACGACGTCCGGCACGACCTCCAGCTCCGCGAGTTCCTCCAGGCGGGCGAGGCCGGCGTGGGCGAGGTGGGAACGGGCCTCGGCCTCCTCGCGTGCGGTGTGCGCGGGCTCCAGCGCGATGCCGGAGCGGCGGACGACCGGGGCGAGGGTGAAGCCCTGGACGACGAGGGTGACGACCACGACCGAGGTGGTCAGGACCAGGACCAGCGGCCGGTCGGCGAGCGGGGTCCCGTCCTTCATGACCTCCGGGATGGACAGCGCGGCGGCCAGCGGCATCACCCCGCGGGTGCCGGCCCACGTCAGCACCATCGGCACCCGCCAGTTCACCCGGCCCAGCCCGCCCTTGCGCTGCACGACCGCAGACAGGGGCGCGACCCACAGCATGCGTACGGCGACGACGGTGGCGGCGACGGCGAGTGCGTACAGCGGCCAGGCCCGGTCACCGTCGGCCAGGGCCCGCACCTGGGTGGGCAGGGCCAGCCCTATGAGGCTGAACACCACGCTCTCCAGCAGGAAGACGACCGTGCCGTAGACGGCGTGGAGCTGGAGGCGGATCCGGGCGGTGGTGAGCTTCTCGCCCCGGCCGCCGAGGACCACACCGGCCACCACGCAGGACGTCACTCCGGAGGTGTGCGCGACCTCCGCCAGCAGGTAGGCGGCGTACGGGGTGACCAGGGCGATCACCGTCTCCAGCACCGGGTCCTCGGTACGGCGCCGGATCAGGGTGACCACCGCGGCGACCGCGGCCCCGATCACCGTGCCGCCGCCCGCGAGCACCAGGAACTCGCCCCCCGCCGCACCCCAGTTCGCGGCGGCGGACGCCACGGCGACGCCGGCCGCCACCCGCACCAGCACCAGCGAGGTCGCGTCGTTGAACAGGCTCTCCGCCTGCACCAGCACCTGCACCCGGGGCGGCAGGGCGAGCCGTCGGCCGAGCGCGGTGACCGCCACCGGGTCGGTGCTGGCCAGGATCGCGCCCAGCACGAACGCCATCTGCCAGGACAGGGGAGTGACCAGCGCGGCCACGGCCGCCACGGCCGCCGCGGAGGCCAGCACCAGGCCGATGGCGAGTATCCCGACCGGCTTCCACACCGCGCGCAGCTCCCGCCAGGGCATGTCCTCCGCGCTCGCGTACAGCAGGGGCGGCAGCACCACCAGCCCGATGATCTCGGGGCTGATCTCGATCCGCGGGGTGCCGGGCAGCAGCGCCACCGCCAGACCTGCGACGACCAGCAGGGAGGGGGCGGGGATGCGCCACCGGCGTGCGAAGGTGGCGACCACCGTGGCGAGGACCACGAGGGCCAGAACCGTACCGACGCTGCGCATGCCGTCCCCCTGGGGCTTTCGGAGAGCCACGTGGCTCCCCGGCCGACCAGACTTCCCGGCACACCGGCCGTCATCCTATCGGGCGCAGGTTACGTCAAGACGGTGTCAAGGTCCCCGGGCCCCGCGACAAGGAACCGCTAACAACCCCGCCGACGGCCTCGCGAAGCGGCTTCCTTGGGAGGAGAAACCCTTGTGCGCAGGAGAGTTGCACCAGTGAGCGGAGCGCGTCGGCGGCGATGAGTGACGTACGGCCCGGACAACTGAAGGTCTACCTCGGGGCGGCTCCGGGGGTCGGCAAGACCTACCGGATGCTCGACGAGGGGCGGCGCCGTGCCGCGCGCGGGGCGGATGTGGTGGTGGGGTTCGCGGAGTGCCACGGGCGCCCGCGCACCGAGGCCATGCTCGACGGACTGGAGACCGTCCTCCGGGTGTCCTGCACCTACCGCGGCGGACGGTTCGAGGAGATGGACCTGGCCGCGGTCCTCGCGCGCCGTCCGCAGGTCGTGATCGTCGACGAGTTCGCCCACAGCAACATCCCCGGCGACGGCCGCAACCCCAAGCGCTGGCAGGACATCGAGACCCTGCTCGACGCCGGCATCGACGTCGTCACCGCGCTGAACATCCAGCACCTGGAGTCCCTGAACGACGTGGTCGAGAAGATCACGGGGGTGCCGCAGCACGAGAGGGTCCCGGACGAGGTCGTACGCCGCGCCCACCAGATCGAGCTGGTCGACATGCCGCCGGAGGGGCTGCGCCGCCGGATGGCGCACGGCAACATCTACGCCCCCGAGAAGGTCGACGCGGCTCTCGCCAACTACTTCCGCCCCGGCAACCTCACCGCGCTGCGGCAGCTGGCCCTGCTGTGGGTGGCCGACCGGGTCGACGAGGCGTTGCAGGAGTACCGCTCGCAGCACGGCATCGGCAGGGTGTGGGAGACCAGGGAGCGGGTGATCGTCGCGCTCACCGGCGGGCCCGAGGGCGACACCCTGATCCGGCGGGCCGCGCGCATCGCGGACCGGTCGGCGGGCGGCGACCTGCTCGCCGTGCACGTGGCCCGCAGCGACGGACTGGCCGCCGGTGTCTCGCACGCCTCGCTGGCCCGGCAGCGGCGGCTGGTAGAGGACCTCGGTGGCAGCTACCACTCGGTGGTCGGCGACGGCGTCGCCGCGACCCTGGTGGAGTTCGCCCGCGCCGAGAACGCCACCCAGCTCGTGCTGGGGACGAGCCGCCGCGGGCGGCTGGCACGGTTCCTGACCGGGCCCGGCACGGGAGAGACCGTGACCGAGCTGTCCGGCGACATCGACGTCCACCGGGTCACCCACGAGCGGGCCGGACGCGGCACCCTCCTGCCGTCCCGGCGGCGCACGCTCTCGACGGCCCGGCTGATCGCCGGCCCGGTGGCCGGGCTGGTGCTGCCGGTACTCCTCACGATTGTCCTCGCACAGCTGCGGGGCACGCTGAACCTGACCAGCGAGGCACTGCTGTTCCTGCTCGCGGTGGTCGGCGTGGCCTGCATAGGCGGGGTCACCTCCGCCGTGATCGCCTCCGTCACCGCATCCCTGCTGCTCAACTACTGGTTCATTCCACCCATCGGGCAGTTCACGCTGGACGACCCGAACGCGCTGCTGGCCCTGGCGGTCTTCGCGGTCGTGGCCGCCACCGTGGCCGCGGTCGTGGACCGGTCCCTGCGCCTGTCGCGCCGTTCCGCCCGCGCCACGGCCGAGGCGGAGACCATGTCGTCCCTGGCCGGCAGCATCGTGCGGGGCGAGACGACGATTCCGGCACTGCTGGAGCGGACCCGCGAGACCTTCGGCATGGAGTCGGCGGACCTGGTGGAGGAGCCTCCCGACGCCGCCGGAGTGACGGCCGTTCCGGCGGGCCCCGGCGCCTTCCTCGCCCTGAGCGGCCGCACGCTGTCGTCGTCCGAGCGGCGCGTGCTGGCCGCGTTCGCCGCGCATGTCGGTTCAGCCGTGGAGCGGGCCCGGCTCGCCGAGGCCGCGGCCGAGGTCGAGCCGGTGAAGGCCGCCGACCGGCTGCGTACGGCGCTGCTGCGGGCCGTCGGCCACGACCTGCGCACCCCGCTCGCCGCGGGCTGGGCGGCGGTCACCTCACTGCGCAGCCGGGACGTCGAGTTCTCCCCGGAGGACCGGGACGAACTCCTCGCCACCGCCGACGAGTCCATGGCCAAACTCAACCGTCTGGTGGAGAACCTTCTCGACCTCAGCCGCCTGGAGGCGGGCGCCCTCCCGCTGAACCTGCGTCCCACCTCTCTGGAGGAGGTCTTGCCCATGGCGCTGGCGGACGTCTCAGGCGTGGACGTGGCGGACGTGGAGGAGATCCCGCAGGTGCTCGCCGACCCGCCGCTGCTGGAACGGGTGATCGCCAACCTGGCGGGCAACGCCGACCGCCACACACCGCGCGGGAAGAAGGTGCTGGTCACCGCCAGCGCCCTGGCGGGCCGGGTGGAGCTGCGGGTCGTGGACCGGGGGCCCGGTCTGCCCGCCGACGGCCGGGAGCGGCTCTTCGAGCCCTTCCAACGGCTCGGCGACACCGACAACACCACCGGCCTCGGCCTCGGACTGGCCCTCGCACGGGGCCTGACCGAGGCCATGAACGGCACCCTCACCCCCGAGGACACTCCCGGCGGCGGTCTCACGATGGTCGTGTCGCTGCCGCGCGCCGCGCAGAGCGTGGGTGCCGAACCGACGGAGCACACCGTGGGAGGTGCGTGATGAGCACGATGACCAGCGCGTGGAAACAGCACCGGAGCAGGACCCGGACCACGCCCCGGACCTGGCCGTTGCGGGACAGGCTCGCCCTGACGGCGGGCCTCGCCGGCCCCTTCCTGGCGGCCCTCGCCCTCGTCCCGTTCCGTACCGGCCTGTCGCACACGAACGCCGCACTCGTCCTCGTCGTCGTGGTCGTCGCGGTGGCCACGCTGGGCAGCCGCACGGCGGGCGTGCTCGCGGCGCTGTCGGCGGCGGCCTGGTTCGACTTCTTCCTGACCCGGCCGTACGAGACATTCGACATCACCGCGTCCGCCGACATCGAAACGGCGGTGCTCCTGCTCGTCGTCGGCGTGATCGTGTCCCAACTGGCGGCCCGCGCCCGCCGCTTGGAGGTCATCACGGTCACGGACGCGGCCCACCTCTCCCGTATCCACCGGACGGCCGAACTGGCGCAGTCGTCGGGCTCCGCGAACACCGTGGTCGACCACGTCCGCCAGGAGCTCACCGACCTCCTCGGGCTGCGCGCGTGCCGCTTCGAGTACGGCACCCTCCTAGGGCAGCCGCCCCGGCTGCACAACGACGGCGGCGTGACGGCGGGCAGGCGCTCGTGGAACGTGGACACGGCCGGCTGGCCCGAGGGCGACATCGAGCTGCGTGCCTACGGCAACGGGCACTACCTCGGCCGCTTCATGCTCACTCCCGGCCCGGGGCCGGTACCCCCGCTCCAGGCCCGGCTCGTGGCGGTGACACTGGCCGACCAGGCCGGATCGGCGCTGGACGCGGGCTGACCGGCCGGGATGGGCTGACCGGTCGGGACGGACTGACGCTCACTCCAGGCCGGAGGCTCTGAACACGGCCTGGGCGGTCTCGTGGTCCACGCGGCGGGAGATGCGCCCCAGCACGGTCGCCCCGCACAGCAGGTGCCCGTCGGCAGCGGCCTTCCGCGCGCCTCGGTCCAGGTGCAGCCACAGCTGCGGGTTGCGCACCAGGACCTCGGGGTCGATCTCGACACGGCCGCCGAGCGCGTCCCGCAGCAGGATCCGTTGGGAGATGCCGTCCAGGCAGCGGACCGACACCAGCAGATCCGTCCGCACCCGGTGCTCACGCACCAGCCGGCGCGAAGCCAGCCAGTTCCCGCCCGCGGACACCCGGGTGGGACACAGCACGACGAACAGCAGCCCGGTGAGAGCGAACCACAGCGCGGCACGCCACAGGGTGAACCGGCCGGAACCGCAGTCGACCAGGACAAGGAGAGCGAGCAGCACGCCCGCGCAGCGGACGGTACCCCACAACTCCTGCGCCCACTCGGGGTCGTTCGTCGCGTCACCGGATGCGTCGGGCCTCTCCGCGCAGGGGTCTGGCGGCCCTCCGCGCACGTCGTCGTCACGGCGTCCCATGGTGTCGACGGTAGGGATCCGAGGAGCCCGATCAGTTCGTCTTGATGCGACCCTGACGGCCATCCAGCGGTTCCTTGCCTCCTCACCGAGGAACGCGCCTGCCGGCGGGAGCAGATGACAGCCGCCCAGCTCACACGCCCGTCAAGGTCGCGTCAAGGTCGGCCCGTTGGGCGCGAAGATGCCGCAAGGAACCGTCGGACACGGCCGGAAACGGACAGAACCTGGATGCTGCCGCGCGCATCAGCCCGGGTGCGTGGCCGAGGCAAGAAGGAGTCCGTATCCATGTCCGTCCTGACCACCGAGCCGAACGCCGTCCCCGCCGGCGAGGAGCCTCCCGATACCGGTGAACGCCACCGGCTGACCGCCGTCACAGGCCTGGCCGCGCTGTCGCTGGACGCGATGGCGTCGGTGGCCTACGGCCCCGAGGCGATCGTCCTCGTCCTGGCGGCCGCGGGCGCCCACGGCCTGGGCTTCACGATGCCGGTCACGCTGGCCATCGCCGCCCTGCTGGCGGTGCTGGTGGCGTCGTACCGGCAGGTCATCGCGGCCTTCCCGGACGGCGGCGGCTCCTACGCGGTCGCCAGGACCCACCTGGGGGCGCGCACCAGCCTGGTGGCGGCGGCGTCGCTGGTGCTGGACTACGTCCTCAACGTCGCCGTGGCCGTCACGGCCGGAGTGGCGGCGCTGACCTCCGCCTTCCCCGCCCTCTACGACGACCGGCTGTGGCTGTGCCTGGCGGTGCTCGCCCTGATCACGGGCGTCAACCTCCGCGGGATCGTGGAGTCGGCCAAGGCGTTCATCGTGCCGACGATCGTCTTCGTCGGCTCGATCTTCGTCCTCATCGCCGTCGGCCTCTTCCGCTCCCACCCCGTGAGCACGGCGACCGCCGCCGGTCACGCCTCGGTGCTCGCCGACAACGCCACGAGCGTGGGGGCCCTGCTCCTGCTGAAAGCTTTCGCCTCCGGCTGTGCCGCGCTGACGGGCGTGGAGGCCATCGCCAATGCCGTGCCCTCCTTCCGGACGCCGCGGGTCAAGCGGGCCCAGCGCGCGGAGGTCGCCCTCGGCGCGGTCCTCGGCCTGATGCTCATCGGCCTGTCGGTACTGATCGGCCGCTTCCACCTCCAGCCGGTCGAGGGCGTCACCGTCCTGGCCCAGCTGGCGGACGCCTCCTTCGGCCACAACTGGGCTTTCTACGTCATCCAGTTCGCGACGATGATCCTGCTCGCCCTGTCCGCGAACACCAGCTTCGGCGGGCTGCCGGTGCTGCTGAAGCTGCTCGCCCGGGACAACTACGCGCCGCACGTCTTCGCCCTGAAGGCCGACCGCCAGGTGCACCGGCACGGAGTGCTCGCCCTGGCGCTGGTCTCGGCCGCGCTACTCGTGTTCTCCGGCGGTGACACCAACACGCTGGTGCCGCTCTTCGCCATCGGGGTCTTCGTCGGATTCACCATCGCCCAGGTGGGCATGGTGCGGCACTGGCGGCTGCAGCGGGGGACCGGCTGGTACGGGAAGGCGCTGCTCAACGGGTTCGGGGCGGTGCTCACCGCGGTGGCCACCGTCGTCGTCACCGCCGCCAAGTTCACCGAGGGCGCCTGGCTCGTCGTCGTGATGCTGCCGCTGCTCGTGGCCGCCTTCGGCGCCGTGCACCGCGCCTACGGCCGGATCGGTGAGCGGCTCGGTCTCGGCCGCATACCCGAGCCCCCGCACCGCGAGCGCTCGCTGGTGCTGGTCCCCGCCTCGTCCCTGTCCAGGCTGACCTCGGAGGCTCTCACGGCCGCTGCCTCGCTCGGCGACGAGGTCCGCGCGGTGACCGTGTGCTATCCGGACCCCGAGGACCGGGCCGCCCTGCACGCCCTGGAGCGCGCCTGGGCCGCATGGGACCCGGGTGTTCCCCTCGTCCGCCTGTCCTGCGAGCGGCGCACCCTGGGCCGTCCCATCGCCGCCTACGTCCGCGAGGTGACCGCCTCCGAGCCGGGCACCCAGGTGACCGTACTCATCCCGGAGACCGAACCGGAGCGGCTGTGGCAGCGGCTGCTGCAGAACCAGCGGGGCGCGGTGGTCGCGCACGCCGTGCGCCGGGAGACCGACGCGGTGATCTGCCGGCTCCGCTTCCGGCTGCCGTGAGCCCGGGTCACCGACCGTTACGGCGGCTTGCTCACCGGCTATGGATCAGGGGTCGTAAGAGTCCCGTCAAAGGCGCGAACACCGCCGTAAGGGACCCGTCAACGGCAGCCGAATCCGGCCAGAAAGACGCTTTCCTCTAACTGTCCCCGTACGTTCCGAACCTCACTCCAGGAGTTTGCGATGGCCGATCTGGCCTTCGTCGTCACCGTGCTCGCGGGTTTCGCGCTGGTGGCCCTCGTCGCCAAGGGGGTGACGAAGCTGTGACCGCCGAGAACATCGTCGGCCTCATCGTGGCCGTCGCCCTGCTGGGCTATCTCGTCCTCGCCCTGATCTTCCCGGAGAGGTTCTGAGACATCCATGGGTCCCGTCCTTGCCGGCTTTCTCCAGCTGCTCGCCCTCATAGGCGCGCTGGCGCTCGCCTACATTCCCCTCGGCAACTACATGGCCAGGGTCTACTCCTCCGACAAGCACCTGCGCGTCGAGAAGTGGATCTACAAGGGCATCGGTGCCAACCCCGACACCGAGATGACCTGGCCCGCCTACCTGCGCGGGGTCCTCGCGTTCTCGGCCGTCAGCGTCCTCTTCCTCTATCTGCTCCAGCGGCTCCAGGGCATCCTGCCCGGTTCGCTCGGCTTCTCCTCGGTCAACCCGGCGCAGTCGTTCAACACGGCCGTCTCCTTCGTGACCAACACGAACTGGCAGTCGTACTACGGCGAGCAGTCCATGGGCCACGTCGTGCAGACCGCCGGCCTGGCCGTGCAGAACTTCGTCTCCGCCGCCGTCGGCATCGCCGTCGCGGTCGCCCTCGTACGGGGCTTCGCGCGCTCGCGCACCGGTGAGCTGGGCAACTTCTGGTCCGACCTGGTGCGCGGCACCATCCGCATCCTGGTTCCCGGCGCGGCGATCGCTGCGATCGTGCTCGTGGCGTGCGGTGCGATCCAGAACTTCTCCGGTATCCACGAGGTCGGCCAGTTCATGGGCGGCTCGCAGCAGTGGAACGGCGGCGCGGTCGCCTCCCAGGAGGCCATCAAGGAGTTCGGCACGAACGGCGGCGGTTACTTCAACGCCAACTCCGCCCACCCCTTCGAGAACCCCACCCCGTTCACCAACCTGTTCGAGATCTTCCTTCTGCTGGTGATCCCGTTCTCGCTGACCCGCACCTTCGGCGTGATGGTCGGCTCGGTGAAGCAGGGGTACGCGATCCTCGCCACCATGGCCACCATCTGGGTCGGCTTTGTCGCTCTGATGATGTGGACGGAGTTCGCCCATCACGGTGCGGCGCTCCAGGCCGCGGGCGGGGCGTACGAGGGCAAGGAGGTCCGCTTCGGGGTCGGCTCCTCGTCGATCTTCGCGGTGTCGACCACCCTGACCTCGACCGGTGCGGTGGACTCCTTCCACTCCTCCTTCACCGGCCTCGGCGGCGGCGTCACCATCCTGGGCATGCAGCTGGGCGAGATCGCCCCCGGTGGTACCGGTTCCGGTCTCTACGGCATGTTGATCATGGCGGTCATCGCGGTGTTCATCGCCGGTCTGATGGTCGGCCGCACGCCCGAGTACCTGGGCAAGAAGATCGGCTCCCGTGAGATCAAGCTGGCGGCCTGCTACATCCTGATCACCCCGGCCCTGGTGCTGATCTTCACGGCTGCTTCCATGGCGCTGCCGACCCCGCCGCACTCCATGCTCAACTCCGGGGCGCACGGCTTCTCCGAGGTGCTGTACGCCTTCAGCTCCGCGGCGAACAACAACGGCTCGGCCTTCGCCGGTCTCAACGCGAACACCGACTGGTACAACACCATGACCGGACTCGCGATGCTGCTGGGCCGCTTCCTGCCGATGGTGTTCGTGCTGGCGCTGGCCGGCTCGCTCGCCGAGCAGAAGCCCGTCCCGGCCACGGCCGGCACCCTGCGCACCGAGAAGCCGCTCTTCACCGGCCTGCTCGTCGGCGCGATCCTCATCATCACCGGTCTGACCTACTTCCCGGCCCTGGCGCTGGGCCCGCTGGCCGAGGGGCTGGCGTCATGACGACCCGTATAGAGAAGTCAGAGGACTCCATGTCCACAGCCACCCCGACCCGGGCGCCGCACAGCGACGTCCCCACCGGGCACAAGCCGGCCGAGGGCCGTGTCGGCGCGGGCCTGTTCGACCCCAAGCAGCTGGTCAAGTCGCTGCCGGACGCCTGCCGCAAGCTCGACCCGCGGGTGATGGTCAAGTCGCCCGTGATGTTCGTGGTGTGGGTCGGCTCGATCCTGACCACGGTCTTCTCCTTCAAGGATCCGAGCGACTGGTTCGGCTGGGCGATCAGCGCCTGGCTGTGGCTGACCGTGATCTTCGCGAACCTCGCGGAGGCGGTCGCGGAGGGCCGCGGCAAGGCCCAGGCGGACACCCTGCGCAAGGCCAAGACCGACACGATCGCGCGCCGGCTGGTCGGGGACACCGAGGAGCAGGTGCCCGGCACCGAGCTGAGGATCGGTGACCTGGTCGTCTGCGAGGCCGGCGACATCATTCCCGGTGACGGTGACGTCATCGAGGGCGTCGCCTCGGTCGACGAGTCGGCGATCACCGGTGAGTCGGCCCCGGTCATCCGCGAGTCCGGCGGTGACCGCAGCGCGGTGACCGGTGGTACGAAGGTGCTGTCCGACCGGATCGTCATCAAGATCACGACGAAGCCGGGCGAGACGTTCATCGACCGGATGATCAGCCTCGTCGAGGGTGCGGCCCGGCAGAAGACGCCGAACGAGATCGCGCTGAACATCCTGCTCGCCTCGCTGACGATCGTCTTCCTGCTGGCCGTCGCCACGCTGCCGCCGTTCGCGGACTTTGCCGGCACCCATCTGACGATGGTCGTGCTGGTGGCCCTCCTCGTCTGCCTGATCCCGACCACCATCGGCGCGCTGCTCTCCGCGATCGGCATCGCCGGCATGGACCGGCTGGTGCAGCGCAACGTGCTCGCCATGTCGGGCCGTGCGGTCGAGGCCGCCGGTGACGTCTCCACGCTGCTGCTCGACAAGACCGGCACCATCACCTTGGGCAACCGGCAGGCGTCCGAGTTCGTGCCGGTCAGCGGGACGACGGAGGCCGAGGTCGCCGACGCGGCCCAGCTGTCGTCGCTGGCCGACGAGACCCCGGAGGGCCGCTCCATCGTCGTGCTGGCGAAGGAGAGGTACGGGCTGCGCGAGCGGCACCAAGGGGAGCTGGCGCACGCCGAGTGGATCGCCTTCACCGCCCAGACCCGCATGTCGGGTGTGGACGTCGACGGGCGCAAGATCCGCAAGGGTGCGGCCGGTTCGGTCATCGCCTGGGTCCAGGAGCAGGGCGGCACCGTCGCGGACGACGCGGACACGCTTTCCAGCGCCATCTCGCAGGCGGGTGGCACGCCGCTGCTGGTCGCCGTCAAGGACGACCAGGGTGCCCGCGTGCTGGGTGTCATCCACCTCAAGGACGTCGTCAAGGAGGGCATGCGCGAGCGGTTCGAGGAACTGCGCCGCATGGGCATCAAGACCGTCATGATCACGGGTGACAACCCGCTGACCGCCAAGGCGATCGCCGAGGAGGCCGGCGTCGACGACTTCCTCGCCGAGGCCACCCCCGAGGACAAGATGGCCCTCATCAAGCGGGAGCAGGCCGGCGGCAAGCTGGTCGCGATGACCGGTGACGGCACCAACGACGCGCCGGCGCTCGCGCAGGCGGACGTCGGCGTGGCGATGAACACGGGTACGTCGGCCGCCAAGGAGGCCGGCAACATGGTCGACCTCGACTCCAACCCGACCAAGCTCATCGAGATCGTCGAGATCGGCAAGCAGCTGCTGATCACGCGCGGTGCGCTGACCACGTTCTCCATCGCCAACGACGTCGCGAAGTACTTCGCGATCATCCCGGCGCTGTTCGCGGCCGTGTACCCGGGTCTGGACAAGCTCAACATCATGGGCCTGTCCTCGCCGGACTCCGCGATCCTGTCCGCGGTCATCTTCAACGCGCTGGTCATCATCGCGCTGGTCCCGCTGTCCCTGAAGGGCGTGCAGTACCGGCCGGTGAGCGCGGACAGGATGCTGCGGCGCAACCTGACGATCTACGGCATCGGCGGGCTGATCGTCCCGTTCATCGGCATCAAGATCATCGACCTGCTCATCTCCCTCATCCCCGGAATCGGCTGATCGCCATGAACAACTCCATTACGAACACTGCCCGGTTGCTCTGGGCGGGCCTGCGGGCCCTGCTCGTGCTGACCCTGGTCACCGGTGTGATCTACCCGCTGGTCGTCACCGGCATCGCCCAGGCCGCGTTCAACAACAAGGCGAACGGCTCCGAGATCAAGTCGGACGGCAAGGTCGTCGGCTCGTCCCTGATCGGGCAGTCGTACAACCTGCCGCTGAAGAAGGGCCAGGAGACCCCGGACGCCGCCCTGCAGTGGTTCCAGGGCCGCCCGGCCAACGGGCTCGGCAGCAACAGCATCAACACCCAGTACAAGCTGCTGCTGTCCGGTGCGACCAACCTGGCCGCCGACAACAAGGTGCTGATCCAGCAGGTGAAGGACGCCAAGGCCGCGGTGGTCAAGGACAACTCCGTGCCCGGCTACACGGTCAAGCCGTCGGACGTTCCGGCGGACGCGGTCACCTCCTCCGGCTCCGGCCTCGACCCGGACATCTCCCCGGCCTACGCCGACCTCCAGGTCCACCGGATCGCCGAGCAGAACGGCCTGTCCGTGGCCCAGGTCCGGAAGCTGGTCGACGAGCACACCACCGGCCGCACCCTCGGCTTCATCGGCGAGCCCCGGGTGAACGTCCTGGAACTCAACATCGCGCTCAAGGACCTCGTAGCGACGAAGTGATGGCCTTACGCGACCCACACGGGAGTCGGCGGCCGGGGGAGTACCCCGGGTCCGCCGACTCCCACCGTCATGACGTCGGTCGCCCCGCTTCCTGCGGGCACGGCCCGATGTGCGACAGGAGAGGCACACACCCATGACCCGGGTGCTCGTGGTGGAGGACGACCCGCAGCTCGTACGGGCCCTCGTCATCAACCTGCAGGCACGCAAGTACGGAGTGGACGCCGCCCCCGACGGCGCCACGGCCCTCCGGCTCGCCGCCGCGCGTCAGCCCGACGTGGTCCTGCTCGACCTCGGCCTGCCCGACATGGACGGCGTCGACATCATCAAGGGCCTGCGGGGCTGGACCCGCGTGCCGATACTGGTCCTCTCCGCCCGGCAGGCCTCCGACGAGAAGGTGGCCGCTCTCGACGCCGGTGCCGACGACTACATCACCAAGCCGTTCAGCATGGACGAACTCCTCGCCCGGCTGCGGGCCGCCGTCCGCCGTACCGAGGACACGGCATCGGTGCCCGATACGACGCTTGTCGAGACCGGGGACTTCAGCATCGATCTGCTGGCCAAGAAGGTCGTCCGTGGCGGGCGGGACGTGCGTTTGACTCCGACCGAGTGGCACCTGCTGGAGATCCTGGTGACCAATCCCGGCCGACTGATCACGCAGAAGCACCTCCTCCAGGAGGTCTGGGGCGTCTCGCAGAGCAACAAGACCAACTACCTGCGCGTCTACATGGCCCAGCTGCGTCGCAAGCTGGAGACGGACCCGTCCCACCCCCGCTATCTGATCACCGAGCCCGGCATGGGCTACCGCTTCGAGGGATGACATGGCACGTGGCAAGCTTCGGATCTACCTCGGCGCGGCACCGGGCGTCGGCAAGACCTACGCCATGCTCTCCGAGGCGCACCGGCGGATCGAGCGGGGCACCGACTGCGTGGTCGCCTTCGTGGAACACCACCACCGGCCGCGCACCGAGGTGATGCTGCACGGGCTGGAACAGATTCCGCGCAAGGAACTGGAGTACCGGGACAGCGTCTTCAGCGAGATGGACGTGGACGCCGTCCTGGGCCGCCGTCCCCAGGTGGCCCTGGTCGACGAACTGGCCCACACCAACATCCCCGGCTCCCGCAACACCAAGCGCTGGCAGGACGTGGAGGAGCTGCTGGCCGCCGGGATCGATGTCGTCTCCACTGTCAACATCCAGCATCTGGAGTCACTGGGCGACATCGTCGAGTCGATCACCGGCGTACGGCAGCGCGAGACCGTGCCGGACGAGGTGGTGCGGCGGGCCGACCAGATCGAGCTGGTCGACATGTCCCCGCAAGCGCTGCGCCGTCGTATGGCGCATGGAAACATCTACAAGTCGGACAAGGTCGACGCGGCTCTCTCCAACTACTTCCGGCCCGGCAACCTCACCGCCCTGCGCGAACTGGCCCTGCTCTGGGTGGCCGACCGGGTCGACGCGTATCTCACCGAGTACCGCAGCGAGCACCAGGTCTCGGCCATCTGGGGTTCGCGCGAGCGGATCGTCGTCGGACTGACCGGCGGCCCCGAGGGCCGGACGCTGATCCGGCGGGCCGTGCGGCTCGCGGAGAAGGGCGCCGGCGGCGAGGTGCTGGCCGTCTACGTTTCCCGCAGCGACGGGCTCACCGCCGCCTCCCCGAAGGAACTCGCCGTCCAGCGCACCCTGGTCGAGGACCTCGGCGGCACCTTCCACCAGGTCGTCGGCGACGACATACCGGTGGCCCTGCTGGACTTCGCGCGCGCGGTCAACGCCACCCAGATCGTCCTCGGCGTCTCCCGGCGCCGCAGCTGGCAGAACGTCTTCGGGCCGGGCGTCGGCGCGACGGTGGCCCGGGACTCAGGACCGGACCTCGACGTCCACCTCATCACCCACGACGAGGTGGGCAAGGGCCGTGGACTGCCGGCGGCGCGCGGAGCACGCCTGGGACGCTCCCGGGTCATCTGGGGTTGGCTCGCCGGCGTGCTGGGACCTGTCCTCCTCACCTGGCTCCTCACCAGCGCCGCTCCGGAGGTCGGCCTGGCCAACGACATGCTGTTGTACCTGACGCTGACGGTGGCAGCGGCCCTGATGGGCGGCCTCTTCCCGGCGTTGGCCTCCGCGGTGGTGGGCTCCCTGCTGCTGAACTGGTTCTTCACCCCGCCCGTCCACACCCTCACCATCGCCGACCCGAAGAACATCGTCGCCATCGCGATCTTCGTCGGGGTCGCCGTGTCGGTGGCCTCGGTGGTGGACCTCGCGGCCCGCCGCACCCACCAGGCGGCAAGGCTGCGGGCCGAGTCGGAGATCCTGTCCTACCTCGCCGGGAACGTCCTGCGCGGTGAGACCTCGCTGGAGGCGCTGCTGGAACGGGTCCGCGAGACCTTCGGCATGGAGTCGGTGGCCCTGCTGGAACGGACCGGCGAGACGGCTCCCTGGACCTGCGCGGGCAGTGTGGGGTCCCAGCCCGCCGAACATCCGGAGGACGCGGACGTCGACGTACCGGTCGGCGACCACATGGCCCTGTCCCTGCGCGGCCGCGTGCTGCCGGCCTCCGACCGGCGGGTACTGGCCGCGTTCGCCGCCCAGGCCGCCGTCGTCCTGGACCGCCAGCGCCTCCAGCGCGAGGCCGACCGGGCCAAGGAACTGGCCGAGGGCAACCGGATAAGGACCGCGCTGCTCGCCGCCGTCAGCCACGACCTGCGCACCCCGCTCGCCGGCATCAAGGCCGCCGTGTCCTCGCTGCGCTCCGACGACGTCGAGTGGTCCGAAGAGGACCGGACGGAACTGCTCCAGGCCATAGAGGGAGGCGCCGACCGGCTCGACCTCCTGGTCGGCAACCTCCTGGACATGTCCCGCCTCCAGACCGGCACCGTCACCCCCGTCATCCGCGAGACCGACCTCGACGAGGTCGTGCCCATGGCGCTCGGCGGGGTCCCCGAGGAGAGTGTGGAACTGGACATCCCCGAGACGCTGCCCATGGTCGACGTCGATCGCGGGCTGCTGGAGCGGGCCGTCGCCAATGTCGTCGAGAACGCCGTCAAGTACAGCCCGCCCGGCGAGAAGGTCCTGGTGTCGGCGAGCGCCATCGCCGACCGGGTCGAGGTACGGGTCGTCGACCGCGGCCCCGGCGTCCCGGACGAGGCCAAGGACCGCATCTTCGAACCCTTCCAGCGCTACGGCGACTCACCCCGCGGCGCCGGCGTCGGCCTCGGTCTCGCGGTCGCGCGCGGCTTCACCGAGGCCGTCGGCGGCACGATCCACGCCGAGGACACGCCCGGGGGCGGCCTCACCATGGTGCTCGCCGTACCGACAGCACCCGACCGGCTGCCACAGCAGTCGGAGCTGCCCGCCGCGACCACGTCCTGAGACACTCAGACACCGGGCGGCACGGTGTCGACCGCGACCCCGCCCGTCGGTTCCCGGCCGGGCCGCTCCGAGTGTGCGGACCACATCTTCCGTACCCCGCTGGATCCGCCTCGCCGAGCCGGCCCTGCGCGCGCTGACCGCTCCGCTCGGCATCACCACCGTCACGGTGGACCCGCGGTTCTCGGCACCGGCTCCCGAGGACGGCGATGCTCCTGGCGAGGGCGTACCAGTCGCCGTGCGCGGCGTCCACCGCGTCATTGGCCTGGTCCACGGCGCTGAGCATGCAACAAGCCTGCGCTGAACGAATGTTCGCAGGGCGGTGCGGCCTCGACAAGGCTCAGTCGGCCCGCGTCGGGTGACCGGACCGTGCGCGTGACGGTCGCTCTGCCGAGCGCCGAGGCGGCCGGTCCGGCCCGCGCTCGCCCGACTACTCGGTGATACCGTATAGTGGTACTCGGTACTACGTAGTAGTGGAGGATCGGAGGGGGGTGCGATGGACGACCTGACGGAGATGTTGAAGGGCACGCTCGAGGGCTGCGTGCTTCAGATCATCGGCAGTGAGGAGACCTACGGGTACGCCATCACGCGTCGGCTGAACGAACTCGGCTTCGCCGACGTCATCGAGGGGACCGTCTACACCATCCTGCTGCGACTGGAGAAGAACGGGCTCGTTCAGGTGACGAAACGACCGTCCGGGATGGGGCCGCCGCGCAAGTTCTATGCGCTCAACGACGCGGGGCGCGAAGAGCTCGGGAAGTTCTGGGTGAAATGGGAGTACCTCTCATCGCGAATCGACAAGCTCAAGGAGGGCGGGCGATGAACTTCTGGGAGACCATTACCGGCAGCGACCTCACCAGGGAATGGAAGGCGTTCGAAGTCCGGGCCGAGGCATTGCCGGCCGACCAGCGGGCGGCGTGGGAACAGATCAAGGCCCACCTCTTCCCCTACGGGGACTTCACGGGTCGCAACCTGATGCCGATCCTCGACGGTGCCCTGGGGCTGCTCGAGGAAACGGCCGCGGACGGGCAGAGCGTTCACGAGGTGCTGGGCGACGACGTCGCGGGCTTCTGCGCGGCGCTGGCCGGCGGAGAGGGGGCTCGAAGCTATCGCGACCGGTGGCGCGAGCAGCTGAACCGGAACGTCGCAAGGAAATTGGGCCGGCTGGGAGGCTGACGTGGGCATTCAGGACATCATCGAGGGCAAGAAACAGTGGCGGGCGCACATGGCGCGGGTCAAGGCGCTCCCGCCGGACTATCAGATCGTCTACAAGGAGATGCAGAAGTACTTCTTCAAGGTCGGACCGATCAGTTTGTCCGACGGCACCCTGCTCTCGGGGATCGTCGATTTCTTCGAAGAGGGTGTCGCGGCCGGCAGGGGAGTCCTGGAACTCATCGGGAACGACGTCGCTGCCTTCTGCGACGGGCTGGTCAAGGACTCGCGCACCTACGCGGACATCTATCAGGAGTCCGTCAGCAGGAAATCCGGCACGACCGAGAAGTGAAACCGACGGGTAGACAGATCACTTGAGGCGGCGTGCGGCGGGACGGCCGCGCTCACCGCTCTGCTCACGGCGGGTCCGCCGCCGTTGTGGGGTGCCCTGGCCGCAACCACCGTGCTGGCGGCGGCCGTTGTCCGTATCACACGGTGGTCACGTGCGGGCATTCAGTGTTGCCGCACCGGTCCGCCGACCGGCGTCCGCCGGGTGGCGGGAACGCTGGTGGGGTCGTCGAGCAGGGCGTCCCGGCAGGTCTGGAACGCGCCGCGCAGGGTCGCCTCACCGCCGAGGACGCCGAAGGTGATGACCGGCTGCATGTCGGGGGACAGGGCGTGGCGTCCGGCCAGGCGCGCTTCGAGGCCGGGCCTGAACCACGCGGCCCAGGTGGCGAGGTAACCGCCGAGGATGATCTCACCGGCATCGGTGACGCCGGACACGCCGAGGACGGCCGCTCCCAGAGCGTGTCCGGCCGCGCCGAGCGCCGCGACCGCGTCCGGATCGCCGTCGCGCAGGCGGCGGTCCAGCTCGGCCAGTGCGGCTTCACCACCCTGCGCCTCGGCGAGCCGCTCCAGCCCGGCGGCGCGGATGAGGGGTTCGGGGCCGAGGTAGGTCGCCAGGCAACCCCGGGTGCCGCAACGGCATTCGGGACCGTCGAGGGCGATCGGCAGGTGGCCGATCTCGCCCGCCATGCCGTGACTTCCGCTGTGGACCCGGCCGCTAAGGAGCAGCCCGCCGCCCACTCCGGTGTCGGCCTTGATGTAGGCGACGGTGTCGGGGTGCCGTACGCCCTCGGCCGCGAGGGCGTGGTACTCGGCCAGGGCCGCCATGTTGGCGTCGTTGACCACGTCGACAGGGCAGTCGAGCCCCGGGAGTTCGGCGGCCACCAGGGCGCGCAGGTCCGTGCTGTGCCAGCCGAAGTCGATCGCGGCGGCGACCAGATGGGAGGGCCCGACGACCGGCCCGGCCATGGCGACGGCGAGTTGGGCGAGGTGGGCGTGCGGCGTCGCGTCCCGCACCGCCGCCTCGGCCGACCGCACCAGGCAGGCGATGACCGCGGCCAGGGCGCGCGGATCGCCGTACGGCGCGTGGTGGGGCGCCGACTCGCGGTGCAGGACGTGGCCCTGGAAGTCCGCCGCCATGACGTGCACGGACTCCAGTGTCACCTGGGCGGCGAGGATGACCACGCGTTCGGGTTCGAGCCGCAGCAGGCGCCGGGGGCGGCCCCGGCCGCCGGACGGCACCGAGCCCGCCTCGCAGACCAGGCCGCGGTCGATGAGTTCCGCGACCAGCGCGGTGACGGTGGCGTGCACCAGTCCGGTGCCGACGGCGACCTCGGTACGGGCGCAGGGGCCGTGGGCGTCGAGGTAGCGCAGCACCAGGGCCAGGTTGCGGCGTCGTACGTCGGCCGAGTCGGCGGGTGCGTTCACCAGTCGATTGTGCCTCCGGCCCGACGGGATCCGGTCAGGGTGGCCAAGATATTTTTTTTCGAGTCTTGAAATAAATAAATGAACGAGGCCATACTCCCGGCACCGGCAACGCAGCCGGTCCGTCCCCGTGGAGGCGTCTTGTCCGCTTCGACCTCTTCCGCCCCCGCCACTCCCCGAACGGACGACACCCTGGGCCGCTCCCAGGTCAACGTCCTGATGTGGTCGATGGGCGCGGGATTCGCCGCTCTCTACACCGCCTACGCCGGCCTCGTCGTGGTCCTGCTCCCCACCCAGATCCAGAACCTCGACGCCGCCGCGAAGGAATCGAACCTCGCGCTGGTGACGATGACCTCGTCGATCGTCACGCTCTTCGCCCAGCCGATCATCGGCGCCATCTCGGACCGCACCCGGGGCCGTCTGGGCCGCCGCACCCCCTGGATGCTGTTCGGCGCCGTGGGCGCGACCCTCGCCCTGCTGGCCATCTCGCACGCCACCACCCTGCTGTGGCTCACGCTGCTGTGGGTCGCCGTCCAGGTGCTCCTGAACGTCATCCAGGCACCGCTGACCGCCGTCATGGCCGACCGGGTCGCTCCCCGCCGGTTCGGCATGGTGTCCGCCTTCGTCGGCCTCGGCTCCAACCTCGGCGCCACACTCGGCGTGATCCTCGCCGCCCGCTACGCCGGACGGCTCGGCCTCGGATACGGCGTCATCGCCGCCGTCGTCCTGGTGACCGTGCTCGCGTTCGTCCTGCTCAACCGCGACCGGACCCGCCCCGAGGCTCCGGAGCCGTTCTCCTGGCGGGAGTTCCTGACCGGCTTCTGGGTCTCACCACGCAAGCACCCCGACTTCGCCTGGGCGTTCGTGGCCCGCATGACGTTCATCCTCGGCTACTGGGGAGTCGCCACCTACCAGCGGTACGCACTCCAGGACTACGTGGGCCTCGACGCCGACACCGTGGACAGCGCCCAGCAGCTGATGTCCGTACTCGCCCTCGTCGGCACCCTGGCCGGTGCCCTGCCGGCGGCCAAGATCTCCGACTGCACCGGCCGCCGCAAGGTCTTCGTGGTCGGCGCCTCGGTCCTGCTGGCCCTGTCGATGGCCATCCCGCTCGCCAGCCCCACCCTGCCCGCGATGTACGCGTACGCACTGGTCAGCGGCATGGGATTCGGTACCTACATGTCGCTGGACATGGCCCTGATGACCGAGGTCCTGCCCAAGGGCTCGGCGGCCGGAAAGGACCTGGGCCTGCTCAACATCGCCACCAACATCCCGCAGGCACTGGGACCGGTCATCGCCTCCGTGCTCATCACCTCCTTCGCCGCGGGCAGCGACAAACTGCCGGGCTACCGCGTCCTGTTCGTCTTCGCCATGGCCGTCGTCCTGATCAGCGCGCTGGCGATCCGGCCGATCAAGGGTGTCAAGTAGCCCTGGACCACCACTGGTTCCTCCCTCCTCTCTCCTCCCCCCCATCTCCACGAAAAGGTTGTTCCGTGCCCCAGTCCGCACGCGCTGTCACGTCCCAGGGCCCTGTCCTCGGGACGTGGCAGGACACCACCGCCCGTTTCCTCGGCATCCCCTACGCCAAGCCCCCGGTCGGCGAACTCCGCTTCGCCGCCCCCGTCCCGCCCGAGCCGTGGACCGAACCACTCGACGCCACCCGGTACGGGCCGACCGCGCAACGCCGCCCCTTCATCCTCGACGGCCCCACCACCATCCCCGAGCCGTCGATACCGGGCGACGGCGTGCTGAACCTCAACGTCTTCACCCCGTCCCCGACACCGGGCGCGGACCTTCCGGTACTCGTCTGGATCCACGGCGGCGGCTACGTCGCCGGATCCGCCGCCAGCCCCTGGTACGACGGATCGGCCTTCGCCCGGGACGGAATCGTCCTCGTCTCCATCGGCTACCGGCTCGGCATCGAGGGCTTCCTCCACCTCGACGACGCCCCCGACAACCGCGGTGTGCTCGACTGGATCGCCGCGCTGACCTGGGTACGCGACAACATCGCCGCGTTCGGCGGCGACCCCGGAAAGGTCACCGTCGCCGGTCAGTCGGCAGGCGGCGGCGCCGCGCAGACCCTCATGGCCACGCCTTCCGCACACGGGCTCTTCCGCGCCGCGATCTCCCAGTCCGGCGCCGTCCGGTCCCCCCAGCACCGGCGCGACGCCCTCGCCGATTCGGCCCGCCTGACCGCACGCACCGGCGTCCCCGCCCTGGCCTCCGCACTCCGCGACCGCACCGATGACGAACTGCTCGCCCTCCAGGACGCCCTCGCCGCTCCCGACGCCGGACTGACGCTGGCCCCCTTCGCAGACGGGGAGTCGGTCCCGGTGCCCGTCCCCGAAGCCTTCGCCGACGGCAGCGCGTCCCGCGTGCCACTCCTGCTCGGCTTCACCCGGCGCGAGTTCAACCCCCCGCCCGGAGCCACCCCGACACCGGCACCGGCCGAAGCCGTACCCGCCATGCTGGCCGCCAACGGCCTCGGACCCGAAGCCGTGAGCGCGTACGCAGCCCTCCACGACAAGGCGGACCCGGCGCAACGCATGGGCCAGGCCCTCACCGACGCCATCTTCCGCGGCCCCTCACTCGCCCTCGCCGAGGCCCGCGCACACCACGAACTGCCCACCTGGCTCTACCACTTCACCTGGGGCAGCGCCGCCCACTGCATCGACATCCCCTTCGCCTTCGACCTCCTGAACGCCGAACGCGTCACCGCCGCGACGGGCCCGCATCCACCGCAGTCCCTCGCCGACGCGATGCACAGCGCCTGGGTCGCCTTCGTCCGCGACCTGGACCCGGGCCCGCACTGGCCCCGCTACACGCAGGAGCGCCGCGCCACGATGACCTGGGACACCACCCCGCACACCCTCGACGACCCACTGAGCGCCGAACGCCGTATATGGGGGGCAGCGGAGATACGGCCGGAAGGAATGGCAGCGCGGTCTTGAGCGAACCGACTGCGGCCGTCACCCGCGCGCTCACCGCACTGAGCGTTCCAACGCACCCCGGTGATCGGAAACCCACTGACAGGCCGACTGCACCTGCCTCACCGCCCCTGCGTCCCGGAGCCGGGTCATGGCGACGTCACCCGCATCGGCCTGGGTCGCGATGCCCCGCCAGCACCGGTCCTGCCACCACAAGATCGTGGACACGAGACGTTGCCGGTCCGGCAACTCGTAGCTGTCCACGATCAGCCTCATGCGTCGGGCCACCTCCTCGACGTCGGTGACCGAAGGGCCCAGATCGAGGTACTGCCAGCAGACATGAGCGATGTCGTGGATCCGCGCGCCCGGTGCCGCAAGGTCCCAGTCGATGAATGCCACTGGCCGAAGCTCGCCACTGCACGGCTGATAGACCGTGTTCCTGGGCGACAGGTCGTTGTGACACACGACCTCTTGATCTCCGGCCAGCGGGGTGTCGGCCGTCAGGTCATGGAACTCACGCACGAGCCGGGCGACCGTCACCAAACTCTCGTCCGATGACACAGCAGCAGGTTGTCGCGGCTCCCATGCCACGTGGCCGTCGAGGAAACCGAGGACTTCACGGCCCTTGTCGTCCACACCGAGATACCGCGGAGCACCACCCCAACCACTGGCTTCAAGCAACCTCAGTAGATCACCCACGAACTTCGCCGCGGCTGGACGGCGCACCGTGTCCCCGACACGAACGACCGCATTGACGAAACCTCCAGGCAAGGACGACTCAGGCATCCGTCCACCTTGCCTGATCGCCACCTCCGACGCTCATGACTCGTCCCGACACCCCGGCAGACGAGCACACCAGCCCTTTGATCTGCGACGCCAGGGCGGCGGGGCTCAGTGAGCCTCCGCCAACTTGAAATCACAGGTCAAAGAGCTGGTGTGACCGGTTCTCGGGGTGCTCACGCTGGTCGTGGGCGACAGTCTGCGGAGTAGATCATCCGCCAGCGGTTGCCTTCGAGGTTCGTCAGAACGAGCAGGGCGCGCAGGAGGTGGGTGGCGCGGGCGGGGTCGGTGCGGAGTTTGGTGAGGGTCCGCCAGTTCTTGAGGTGGGCGAATCCGTGTTCGACCGGTGCACGTGCGGTGGCGAGGACGCGGTTGGCGGTCTTCTGGCCGGGGGTGAGCTTGTGAGCGCGGGTGGCTGTGAAGCGGTGACGATCACGGGTCGCGTACGTCGTTGTCGAGGCCGCGGAAGCCGAGGTCCGCCAATGCGCCGAGACCGGCGGCGCGCAGGTGGGCCAGAATGTGGTCGTGGCGGGCGGCCGTGATGTCGTGGGTGCGGCCGGGCCGGGCGGCGGATATCCAGATCAGGCGGCCTTTCTCGTCGGTCACGGCGAGGAAGTGCAGGCCGTGATGGCGGTATTTGCCGGAGTAGTTTTGTCGGTCGGCCTTTCCTGCGCGGCGTCGGGTGGGGATGAGGGTGCCGTCGATCAGGACTACCTCCCCGCCCTGCTTGGCCACCTTCTTCAGGGCGCGGTCCAGGCGCGGAGCCTGCGCGGCGAGGAGGGCGATCAGCTCGTCGCGCCGGCGGCGGACGGTGGTTTGGCGCGTCACGAAAACCGTGAGCCGTCGGTCGGCCGATGGGCGGGGCGGATCAGTTGCGCGTGCCGGCCGGTGGGCCGACGACGGTGGTGAGCTGGAGCTTGGTCTCGTCCTCACTGCCCGGCGCGGCGGTCATGATGACGATCTTGAGCTCCGTGTCGCCGTCGGTCAGGACATCGCAGTCCACCGTGACCAGGCCCACCGACGGGTGATCGACCCTCTTGCGGACCTCGCGGTTCGCGGTCACCTCTCCCGTCGCCCACAGCTCGGCGAACCTCTCGTTGCCTGCGTTCAGGTCGCGGACCAGCGCGGCCAGGCGGCTGTCCCGGGGGAAGCGGCCGGTGGCGCGGCGCAGATCGGAGACGAGGGCGGCGTCGGCGGTGTCGGGGTCCGTCTCGGTGACCGGCCACAGCGCGAGGGGGGTGTGATCGACGTCCACCGGGAACCTGTCGCGGGCGAAGTTGCGCATCCGCGGCGGCGAGGCCAAGGGGTCTCCCAGCAGGGCGGCCCACCCGTGGTTCCACCACACCAGTTGCCAGTCCGCCGCGAACACGGCCACCGGTACGTCTCCGAGGCGGACGAGTACCCGTTGCATACCGGGCGGGAGATGGTCGCAGATCGTGCCGTCCGCCGGCGGCACGATCTGGGCCAGCCGGTAGAGGTGGTCCCGCTCGGCAGTGGACAGTTGGAGAGCGCGCGCCAGGGACGCCACCACCGACGCCGAGGGTGTCGTGGCCCGCCCCTGCTCCAGGCGCACGACGTAGTCGACCGACACTCCGGCCAGGTCGGCCAGTTCCTCGCGCCGCAGCCCGACAGCCCGGCGCTTGCGGACGACCGGCAGCCCAGCGGCTGACGGGGGCAGCCGGTTCCGCCACGTGCGGATCATCGCGCCCAGTCCGGCTCCGGGGGGTGTCGTCGTCATGCTCTCCATCCTCCCGCGTCCCCGATCACAGGCGGGGGCGCGAGGGTGGTACTGGTCTTCCCACCGTCGAAGCGTCCCTGGTCCGGCTCCCTCGTCGAGGCAACCATCGAAGGCATGACGATCACTTTCATCACCGGAGCCAACAAGGGCATCGGCCGCGAGACCGCCCGCCGCCTCATCGCGTGCGGTCACACCGTTCTCCTGGGAGCCCGCGACCGTGAGCGGGGTGAGGAGGCAGCCGCCGCGCTGGGCGCACGCTTCGTCCCCGTCGACGTGACCGACGACGCGTCCGTGGCCGCCGCCGCCGCGGACGTCGCCGAGCACGAGGGCAGGATCGATGTCCTGATCAACAACGCGGGGGTCCAGGGTCCCTTCGGTGATCCCGGCGACCTCACCGCCGCAGACGCCCGCGCCGTCCTCGACGTCAACGTCATCGGCGTGGTCCGCACCACCACCGCGTTCCTGCCGCTGCTGCGCCGTTCGGACGACCCCGTGATCATCAACGTCAGCAGCGGCATGGGCTCCCTCGCCTTCACCCACGACCCCGGCCGGTCCGAGTCGCACGTCGTCGTGCCGCTGTACGCCTCCTCGAAGGCGGCGCTGACGATGTTGACCACGCAGTACGCCAAAGGGCTCAAGGGCATTCGCGTCAACGCCGCCGACCCCGGCTACACCGCGACCGACATAAACGGTCACAGCGGCTCCCAGACCGTCACCGAGGGCACGGACGCGATCGTCGCCCTCGCCACCGAGGGGCCCGGTGCCGGCACCGGACGCTTCATCGACCGCCATGGCGAGATCGCCTGGTCCTGAGACCGGCGGTGCCGGGTCACCGGCCCTGAAGAACAGAACGGGCAGAACATCGAGACCGGTCCCGGACAGGAGAACCGCTGCCGCTACTGGCGTCGGCGGAACCTCCGGCCGAGGTGATCAGGACGTACGAGCCGGGGCCCGGCACGTCGAGACGGTAGCCGCCGTCGGGCCCGGTGACCGCGCGGTCCAGACGGCGTTCCACATCTCCGCCGCCTTCTTGGTGGTCGCCGCCCTCGTCGCCGCGTTTGTACTCAGGCAGAAGGGCTGGGAGAGCGTCGCCGAGGCAGATGCCGCCGTCGGGCGGCGGAAGGATGACGATGCTGCGGCAGCTCGGGTTCCTGACCGGAACTACTGCGCGACGCACTGGACTTGCGAGTGAGCACGGAGACCACCCGCGCCACCCACCTCCTGCGCGCCCTGCTCGTCCTGACGAATCTTGGAGTCCACCGCTGACAGACGATCTACTCCGGAGACTGCCGCCTCCGACCAGCGTGAGAACCTCGGGAGACCGTCACGCCAGCCCTTTGACCTGTGCCTTCAAGTTGGCGGAGGCTCAGTGGTGTGCATCGCCTGCCGGGTTCGGCTGCGCCCGTGATGGCGGTCTTGAACGGGGGTTGCGTGGTTGCCCGGTGGCAGTCGGCTTCGTACCCGGCAGAGACTGTGTCGATCCGAGTGAGGCCCGTGCAGAGCGCGTTCGAAGGAAGTTTCAGCCGTCTCGGCCCTGCCATGTGGTCACGCAGGCTTCGTTCCCCTCCAGGTCGGCAAGTACCCAGAAAGCGGGGGCGCGGGTCGCGGACACGAGTCGGCCTCCAGCCGCCAGTGCGGTCTCGATCCGCCGGGATGCCTCGTCGTGCGGAACACAGATGTCGAAGTGGATGCGATTGCGCTGTGGGCGCGCCCGGTCCATCTGCTGGAACCAGATGGCCGGGCCCTGCCCGACCGGGTCGATGAGCGGATCCTCCGGTCCCTCGGCACCCACCTCATCCGTATAGCCCAGCACCGCCTTCCAGAACGGCCGAATCCCTGCGATATCCAGTGCATCAATCGCGATCTCCACCAGCTGGACGGAACGCGGTGCCCCCGTTCCGATTTCTGGTTCTGCCAGAAGCCCTGAGCTGCCAGCGGTGGCGGAGATCTGACGCGCCAGTTCGACGTCCCGGGTGGTAACGGCTGCGCGGTCCGACGACTGCAGAGTGAAGACGACCCGATCCGGGCGGACATCGACCTGAAGGTGCCGGTCGGCGTCGTCGCCGCACACCGCGACAGCGTCCGCCGCCACGCCCATCGCCTGAGCCAACGACCTGACCCGGACCGACGTTCGCAAAGTGCCCAGCAAGAAGCGCCACCCGTGGTTCTGGACCGCCTCCGATGCTTCCTGCCGACTCAGTATCTGCTCCATGGCCGCATCCTTGCAGCCCCGACTGTCGGCCCGCGCCCGTCGGTACTTCCAAAACAGGCCCAAACAAGTCGTCTCATCCGGTCGAGTCTGCGGTAGTACTCGTAGCCCTTGTCGTCGTGCAGCTTGGCAGACAAGGCCTGGCCGCCCGCCGTCGCACACCCGGCCGGCCCAGAGCCACCACCTCTCCGACAAGCGAGGAAAGGACCACCTTCTCGATGAACGACTCCCCGCGCTTATCCCACCCTCTCCGGCCGTACGCGCCGTCCCGCAGAACCGTGCTTGGCGCCCTGGCGGCCTCCGCGACCACGGCGGCCGTCCCGCTGCTCGCCGCCGCCCCGGCCGAGGCGGCGCCGACCGGGACCACGGACCTCGTCTACATCGGCACCTGGGGGCAGAGCCAGGTGTACGCGGTGCGCTTCGACCCCGTCCACGGGACCATGACACCCATCGGGCCTGTCGCGCAGGTCAGCTCGAACTGGGTGACCGTGCACCCGACCCGCCCGGTCCTGTACGTGGCCGGCAGCGAACAGGGCGGATTCATCCGGGTCTTCGAGATCGACGACGCCTCGGGTGGCCTGCGCCAGATCGGCGAGGTCGGGACGGAGAGCGTGCCGACCGGCAGCGGCGGGCTGTCGTACATCGGTGTGGACCGCCGCTCGCGGACCCTGCTGGTCGCCGACTTCGCGGCGGGTACGGCGGTCACCGTGCCGATCGGCGCGGACGGCGGGCTCGGCGCGGTCGCGTCCCGGGTGCAGGACACCGGCTCCGGACCCAGCCCGCGGCAGTCGGGCCCGCATCCGCACCACGTGGTCATCGACCCGAGCCGGCGGTTCGCCCTGGTCGCCGACTTCGGCGCCGACCGCGTCTTCGTCTACCGCTACGACCAGGCCACCCGCGCCCTGTCCGACGCCACGCCTGACGGCCCCGGCGCCTATGCGACGGCGGCGGGATCGGGACCCCGCCGCCTCGCCTTCCACCCCGACGGCCGTACCGTCTATCTGCTCAACGAACTGACCGCCGACCTCCAGGCCCTGCGCTGGGACGCCCGACATGGCACGCTGGCCCAGCTCCAGAGCCTGACAACCAACGCGCCCGGCCACACGAGCCCGACCAGCGCCGCCGAACTGGTCATCAGCCGTGACGGTCGCTACCTCTACGCCTCCAACCGGGGCGAGAACACCTTGGTCGTCTTCGCTGCGGACCGCGGGACAGGCCTGCTCACCGAGGTCCAGCGCATCCCCTGCGCCGGTGTAACCCCCTGGAGCATCGCTCTCCACCCCGGCGGGAGGTGGCTGTTCGTCGCGAACGAGGCGAGCGGCACGGTCGACCTGTTCCTGGTGGATCGGGGATCCGGGCAGCTCACGGACACCGGCACGGCCGTGGCTGTGCCGTATCCCGACTCGATCGGCTTCCGTACGCCGGCGGGAACGGCCGGTCCCTGACAGCCGCAAGGGCGCCCTGTACGTCCCGGTGCCGTCGACCGGCGGCTGTCCAGCTGATCGTCAGTTCTGGTAAGGCTTGTCGGCCATGGACAGGCCTTCCAATGCCAGACCCAGGGTCGCGCCCTCTTCCAGCCGCTTCGCCAGTCGCTGCCGCAAGGCCAGCGGTGTCAGCCGTAGCAGTAGCGCCGGCCTGGCAGCGAGTGCCTCAGCGAGCTCGATGGCTCGGGGGAGCACTTTGGACGACGCAACGACCTCGTTGACCATACCGAGCCGCAGCGCCTCATCGGCCTGGATCACCTGCTGGGTCAGGGCCGCGTAGCGGGCCCGGTTGATGCCCAGGATCTCCTCCCATACGACATGGATCCCGTCACCCGGCACGACCTCGCCACCCAGGTGCGGAAGGTCCTGGAAGTACGTGGTCCGCGAGGCGATGGTGATGTCGCCCAGCAGGACCCACTCCGAGTGGATGGTGGCAGGACCGTTGACGGCCGCGACGATGGGCATGGGAAGGTCGACCAACGCCCGTAGTGCCTGGCGTCCCTCCCAGAAGATCTCGTCCCAGTTGAGGGGCTTGAAAGCCTGACGGTCTTCGGTCAGGTCCATCTCGGTCATGAAGTGATCGCCGGTGCCGGTCAGGACGAGCACCTTGTTTGCTCGATCGTCGGCGATCTGCCTGAGCACACGGGGGAAGTCGCGATGCAGGCGGGAGCTGAGCAGTGCCGGTTCGCCGGCGCTGTGCAGCCGTAGGGTCAGGATTCCGTTCTGCGTGCGCTCGAAGGCGAAGTCGGGGAAGGCTTCGAAGTATTGAGGGGTCTCCATGCCGAAAAGGTTCCTTGGGGAGGCTAGGGGCCCGCCGGGTTGCCTGAGCGCGTGGCGTGGGCCAGTGGGTGGTGTTGTGCGGTTCTGCCGAAGGCGTGGTGGGCAGAGCGGGCCGGGGGCCTCAGCGGATGGCGAAGCCGGCGTCGAGGGGCCACTGGATGCCCGTGATGAATCGCGCCTGTTCCGAGACGAGGTAGGCCACGGCGTTCGCCACGTCCTCGGGTTGCAGGATGTCGATGGGCAGGGCGTTCTGCATGCCGGAGATGAGGTTGTTCTCGCCGGCGGCGGCCTGGGCCATGAGGGCGTCCATCGCCGGGTTCTGGCTCATGCCGCTCAACACTCCCGTCGGATGGATGGTGTTGACGCGGATCCACTCGGGGGCGAGGGCGCCCGCCAGGTTCTGCATCAGTCCGACGAGGCCGCGCTTGGCGGCGGTGTAGGCCATTCCGCTGGTGTTGAGCGAGGGTGTGCCTTTGAGTCCGGCCGATGAGCTCGTGATCACGATCGAGCCACCGCGCCCGCCGGCGCGCATCGCGGGAAGCGCGGCCCGGACAGTGTGGAACACGCCGGTGAGGTTGACGTCGATCACGTCGTTCCAGTCCGCCAGGAAGTCGTCGGATTCGTCGCCCAGTCTGATGATGCCGGCGTTGGCGATGATGATGTCCACGCGCCCGAACTCGGCGAACCCCTCTTCGAACGCCGTCCGCAGGGCGGGGAAGTCGCGTACGTCGCAGGTCCGCGCGACGATGCGTCGTCTCTCCTTCTGGACCAGCCGGACCGTCTCGGTGAGATCGTCCGGTGTGGCGTTCGGGTACGTCATCGTCGGGATGTCCGCGCAGATGTCCACGCCGATGATGTCGCACCCTTCTTGAGCCAGCCGCACGGCGTGGGCCCGCCCCTGTCCCCGGGCGATTCCGGTGATGAAGGCGACCTTTCCTGCCAGGCTCCCAGGCATCGCTTCTCCTTCCAGGTCTGATGGGCTCCTCGCCATGACCTGCCTTCTGCTCAGACGGCGTGTGTGCTCCGGTCCGGCTGTCCGCGGTGGCCGCAGTCATCGCACAAGGTGCGACAGACGTCGACCGGACTCCGCTCGTGCCAGCAGTGTCATCGGCGATGACGGGCCTGGGCCGAGAGATGCCCGCTCAGTGGAACGTGAACTTGGAACACGGCGGTCGGCCGGCCGCTACCGGTCCGCCACCGCGAGCAGGTGTTCAGAAATCAGTGATCGCATCACGACGAGCCGTTCACCGTGGCACACCGAGCGGTCACCCGCTCCCGTCCTCAACCGGGTGACGAAGCCCTTGTGTTCGGCGCAGGCACGATCGGGAGTCGACGTCTCGGACTTTGCAGGCGGCCGAGGTGTTCGGCGAGGTGCGGTCGCTCATGGGCGATGCCCCCGACGTCGACACCTTCGTCGAGGCGACGGGGCCCGAGTCCCTGAAAGCCACCATCCAGTCGATGGCGAAGCCCGGCGTGCGGATCGTTGCCATGGCGTGAAGCTCGGCGACGACACCAGGCTGACCGTGTGGTGTCGCCGACCAGCGTGCCGGTGCCGGCGTACCGGTTCCTCCAGCCTCCTGCGGACGCGGCGGTGCCGACATCTGTTCCGTTGAGCGGACATGCCCCGCCAACCGGTTCAGGCCGGTCCCCATGCTGGGCTCTCATCGCGCCAACCCCGGTGCGGCAGTACGAGAACGAGCCAGGTCACGACTTTCGCCCGCACCGAGCGCACCCACGGCGGCAGCAGCCGCGCACCTCACCGGACGACCACACGTCACCTACGCCTCCCAAGGAAGCGAGTCGCATGGTGCTCACCACCGCGAGACGGGTCCTTCGCAGCCTGGTCGTGATCATCCTGGTCACGATGGGTTCCGTGGCACTGCTGAGTCTGGCGCCGGGATCGGCCGCCTCCGTCATCCTGGGGGAGAACGCCACACCGGATGCGGTCGCGAAACTGAACGCCAGACTCGGCATGGACCGACCGCTCTGGCATCAGTACGCCGACTGGCTCCGGCATGCCGTCACCGGCGATCTCGGCACCTCGCCGGTCACCAACGAATCGGTCACGCACGCGGTCCTGTCCCGACTGCCCGTGACGCTGGAACTCGCGGCCATCGCACTGACGTTGTCCTTGGTCGTCGCCGTGCTGCTGGCCATCGTCTCCGCGGCGCGGGAAGGGTCCGGGGTGGATCGTGGGGCCACGGCCCTCTCGTCGGTGCTGTTGTCGGTGCCGGCCTTCATCGCGGGGCCCGTACTCATCTACTTCTTCTCGCTGAAGCTGGGCTGGCTCCCCGTCAGCGGATGGTCCCGGGTCAGTACCGACGGGCTCGGAGCGAACCTGCGCGGCGCCCTGCTGCCGGCCGTGTCGATCGCCCTGACCGAGATCGCGGCCTTCCACCGGGCGCTGCGGGCGGATCTCGTCGCCACCCTGCGCGAGGACTTCATCGCCGCGGCTCGCGCCAAGGGGATGAGCCCGGCCTACGTCATGTTCCGCCATGCGCTGCGGCCGTCGTCGTTCTCCCTGATCACACTCGCCGGCATCAACCTCGGCCGGCTGATCGGCGGGACCGTCGTCGTCAACACCCTGGTCGACCTCAGCTACCACTGGCTGGATCCGCGGGTCAGAAAGGCGGCCGCAGCATGACGAGCGTCCAGCGCACCGCCACGAACGGACCGGACACCGGAGCCGGAACCGGCGACGGCGCCGGGACGGAGCCCTCCGTCCCGGCCGTGCACCGCACACGGTCGATCCTCGTCGGCGTCGCCTGTACCTGGCTCGCCGTGATCGTCCTCGCGGCCGTGTTCGCCGACGTCCTCCCGCTGGCGCCCTACGACCGCCCCGCGGAGTCGATCCAGTCCCAGCTCAGCACGTTCAAGAACGTCACCATGAAGATCAAGGTGGTCGACTACGCGGAGTTCCTGCCCCTGCAGACCTCGCACAACTTCGACATGGTGGTGTCGTCCGCGGCCTTCAACGACCCGGAACCCAGGCTCTGGACCGCGTTCCAGGGTGACTCGCCGACCAACATGACGGGCATCAACGACGCACAGCTCGACCAGGCCCTGCTGAAGGGGCGCACGGCGACCACCGTCGCGGACCGCAAGGCCGCCTACGAGACCGTGCAGCGGCGGCTCGTGGCACTGCGCCCCATGCTCTGGATCGGGCGCACCGCCGGCAGCGCGATCTCGGGCAAGAACGTCGGCGGCCTCACACAGTACGGGTTCGGCTCGCTGCTGCCGGAGGACCTGTGGATCAAGCACTAGGCGACCCGGCCGACCGGGCTGACCCGACCGACTCGATCGACCCGATCCTCGAAGTCCGCGATCTCCGGGTCCACATCGGGACGCCGCGGGGTGTCGTACGGGCCGTCGACGACGTCTCCCTCACGATCGGGCACGGACAGGCGCTGGGCGTGGTGGGGGAGTCGGGGTCCGGCAAGTCGGTGACCGCGAAGGCGGTCATGGGGATGCTGCCGAGGGCCGCGGGCTGCAGCGGTCACATCCTCTTCCGTGGACGGGACTTGCTCACCCTGTCCCCGGGCGAGCTGCGGAGTATCTGGGGCACGCAGATCGCCATGGTGCTCCAGGACCCGGGGCGGTCGCTCAACCCGGTCGTACGGGTGGAACGCCAACTCACCGAAGGCATGCGCCGGCACCTCGGCGTCGGGCGAGCCGAGGCGCGGCGGCGGGCCGTCGATCTCCTCGTCGAGGTGGGCGTACCCGACCCGGAGCGTCGACTGCGCAACTACCCGCACGAACTGTCCGGGGGCATGCGCCAGCGCGTGATGATCGCCATCGCGCTGGCGTGCGAACCCGACCTGGTCATCGCGGACGAGCCGACGACGGCGTTGGACGTGACCGTCCAGCGGCAGGTCCTCGACCTGTTGCGCCGCATCCAGCGGGACCGGGGCACGGCCCTCATGCTGATCAGCCACGATCTCGCCGTGGTGGCCGGACGCACCGACCGTACGGCCGTGATGTACGCGGGCCGCCTCGCCGAGGTCGGGGCGACGCGGACCGTGTTCGCGGCACCGCGCCACCGGTACACCCATGCCCTGCTGGAGGCGGTTCCCACGATCGACCACGAACGGCACACCCCTCTGCGCCTGATCCCCGGCACGCTGCCGGATCCCGTCGCACCGCCGACGGGCTGCCGGTTCGGACCCCGCTGCACCGCGGTACGGACCGAGTGCGGTGTGCCGGGGCCCGTCATGACCTCCGCGGGACACGACCACCGGGTCGCGTGCTGCGTTCCGGTCGACGCGTCCGGCACACCGCCGGTGACGGGGGACCACGATGGCCGGTAGCGGGAACGCCCATCTCCGGGGTGACAGCGCCCTGTTGACCGTACGGGACCTGGTCGTCGAGTACGCCACCGACGCCGGGGTCGTGCAGGCGGTGTCCGGTGTCAGCTTCGACGTCCTGCCCGGCGAAACCCTGGGCATCGTCGGCGAGTCGGGCTGCGGCAAGTCCACCACGGGCCGGGCCGTGCTGCGCCTGGACCACGCGACCGGCGGCACGATCGAGTTCGACGGCGAGCGCATCGACCGGGCCCGCCCACAGCGGATGCGTACGCTCCGACGTGACATGCAGATGGTCTTCCAGGACCCGGTGGCCTCGCTGAACCCACGCCGCAGGGTCCGGGACGTGGTCGAGGAAGGCCTGGTGATCGGAGGCGTGCCGGTAGCCGAGCGAACCGAGCGCGCGGCCACCGTACTTGCCCAAGTGGGGCTCGCGAAGGCGCGGTTCGCCGAGATGATGCCACGTCAGCTGTCAGGCGGTCAGGCGCAGCGGGTCGCCATGGCCAGGGCCCTGGCGCTGAAGCCGAAGCTGTTGATCTGCGACGAGCCGGTGTCGGCCCTCGACGTCTCCGTGCAGGCCCAGACGCTCAACCTGATCGAGGACATCAAGGCCGCCTACGCGCTGACCGTCGTGTTCATCGCTCATGACCTGAGCGTCGTCCGTGCGGTCAGCGACGACGTCATGGTGATGTATCTGGGCAAGGTGTGCGAGTTCGGTGACGCCGACCTGGTGTACGAGCGGCCGGCCCATCCGTACACCAGGGCCCTGCTCGACTCGGTTCCGCTGATCGACTCCGACCGGGGGTTCGCCGGACCCGCTCTCGACGGGGACATCCCCTCACCCCTGGCACCCCCGTCGGGCTGCCGGTTCCGTACCCGGTGCCCGAGGGCGCAGGGTCAGTGCGCCGTCAGCGAGCCGCAGGTGCGCGAGGTGCGCGCGGACCAGTATGTGGCGTGCCACTTCCCGCTTCAGGACACGCCCACGGGCGACGATCCGCCGGTGACCACACAGGCCGTCGGCAGCCTGCCCCGGCGGGCACGCCGGACGCCGGGCCTTGGAAAGGCGGAGCGCGGACATGCATGAACTCGGCACGAGCAAGCGGCCGGACTGGAGTCTGGCGGTGGTGGTCGGGGCCGGTGGCCTCGGCGCGGCGGTGGCGCGGCGGCTCGGCCAGCACCACCGGCTGCTCATCGCGGACATCGACAAGGACAAGGCGGACGAGGTCGCGCAGAGGATGCGCGACGAGGGCGGCGACGCCGAGCCGGTGCACTGTGACATCACGCGGCCGGAGTCGGTCCTGGAGCTCGCCGAGGAGGTGAAGCGGCGAGGAGGGTTCGCCGCGCTGGCGCACGTCGCCGGGCTCTCCCCGTCGGCCGCGGATTTCGAGAGCATCGTGCGGGTCAACCTCACCGGAGCCGCACTCGTCACGCGCGCGCTGCTGCCCTGCGCCGAGCCCGGCGCGGCGGCGGTCCTCATCGCGTCCCTCGCCGCGCACACCGTCACACCGAGCCCCGCTGCCGAGGCCGTACTGCGCGACCCGCACGACGCCCGGACGCCGACCCGTCTCAAGGAGGCGCTCGGCGAGGAGGAACGCACCCCCGCGATGGCGTACCAGCTCTCCAAACACGGTCTGCTGTCGCTGTGCCGACGTGAGGCATGGACGTGGGGACAGCGGGGGGCGCGGATCGTCAGTCTCTCTCCGGGGCTCATCGCCACCCCCATGGGCGCGTTCGAGTTCGCGCACAGTCCGGTCAAACACGATCTCTATGTCAGGACCCCGCTCGCCCGCGAGTGCACGATGATCGAGATCGCCGGCGTGGTCGCCTTCCTCGCCTCCGACCAGGCGTCGTTCATCTCCGGCACCGACATCCTGGTCGACGGAGGCCTGGCCGGGACACTGCGCGGCGACTGAGCGCGCCGGTGCCGGCCCGGAGCCCGCGGAGAAAGTAGTCCGCCCAGCGGGAGGCCGGCCTCGGCGCGAGGCCGCACCGCCCTAGCTTTTCGCGAGCCGTGACTCCCCGGCGTGGTGATCACCTTCGCGGTGATCACCACGGAGAGTCCTGGTGCCCCCTCTCGGACCGGAAGGACCCCGCGATGAAATCCGCCATCTACAACGGACCGTTCGACATCACCCTCACCGAGCTGGAGACACCCACCTGCGGCCCGCGGGACGTGCTGCTACGCAACCTGCACGCCGGCATCTGCGGTTCGGACGTGTCGGTCTACCGGCACGGTCCCGGGGCGCACCAGATCCTGAGGGGCGAGCAGTTCGGCCACGAGGTCGTGTCCGAGATCGCCGAGGTGGGCAGCGAGGTGACCGGCCTGTCCGTCGGTGACCGCGTCTACCCCTACCCGCTGACGGCGAAGGGCGACCCGAGTCGCGCCGGATGCCTGGGCGGGTTCTCCGAGTACATCCTCGTCCCGAACTGCCGTGTGGGTGAGCAGGTGTTCAAGGTCGACGACCGGATCCCGACACCTGTCGCCGGACTCATCGAGCCTTTCACGGTGGCCCACCGCGCTGTGCGCCGCTGCCGTCCGCGGCAGGGGGAGAAGGCGATTGTCTTCGGCGCGGGCACGATCGGGATCGCCGCGGCGGTGGCGCTGAAGAGCTTCGGTGCCGCGGAGGTCATGGTGGTGGACCTGTCCGACTTCCGGCTGGCGAAGGCCGCCGGACTCGGATTCGTGACCTGCAACTCCGGGCGGGAGGACCTGCGCAGGCGAGCCGGTGAGGTGTTCGGCGAGGTGAAGACCCTGATGGGGACCTTCCCCGACGTCGACATCTACGTCGAGGCGGCGGGGCCCGACGAACTGTTCGCCACCATCCAGTCCATGGCGAAGTCCGGCGCGCGCATCGGCGCGGTAGCCGTCCACCCCGAGCCGGTCGCCGTCGACCTGGTCCGGCTGGCCTACGGCGAGCAGGAGATCATCGGACCGGGCGGTTACCGGCCCGAGGACGTCGTCGACGTCATGAGGATCATGGAGAGCGGACGGTTCGATCTCGCCTCCATCATCACCCACACCTTCGACCTCGACCGGATCATCGAGGCGATCGAGACGGCGGGCGACCGCGAGTCGGCCCTCCACGTCGCCATCGCGTACCGAGGCACCGCTCGGCCCTCGCCGAACGGCGGCAAGGTAGGAACAGCGAAGTGACGAAGACCCTCGGGCTCATCGGAGCCGGCCGGATCGGCGGGGCGCTGGCCCGGCTGGCACTCGCCGCCGGACTGGACGTGGTCGTCAGCAACTCGCGCGGCCCGCAGACGCTCGTCGGCACGGTGGCGCAGTGGGGGGAGGGCGCCAGGGCCGCCACGGCGGCCGAAGCGGCGAGCCAGGGCGACATCGTGGTGGCCACCGTCCCCCTCGGCGCGCTTCGATGGCTCCCCGCCGATGCCCTCGCGGGGAAGACGGTGGTGGACACCATGAACTACTACCCCGAGCGCGACGGCTCCCTGGCGGAGCTCGACTCCCGGCGGCTGACCTCCAGCGAGCTGGTGCAGCGCCACCTTTCCGGAGCGCGGGTGGTGAAGGCGTTCAACAACATCGACTTCCGTCGGCTGGAGATCCTGGCCCGGCCCACCGGCGCCGCGGACCGCAGCGCGCTGCCCGTGGCGGGGGACGGTTCCGCCAAGGAGGAGACGATCAGGCTGCTGGACGTCCTGGGTTACGACGCCGTCGACGTGGGTCCCCTGTCGGAGAGCTGGCGCAGCGAACCGAACACGGCGGTCTACGTCCAGCCGTACCTGCCCGCACGCCCGCCGGACCTGGCCGGGGACGAGGACGTCATGAGGTGGTTCCTGGACTGCCCTGGTGCCCCGCTCTCCGCGGACCGGCTCGCCGCCCTTCTGCGTGGTGCCGTGCGGCAGTCTCCCGCCGACGCACGGGAGCGCCTCGGCTGACGGCCGACCACCCGCCCGTCACGAGAAGTACTCACCGAAGGCATGACGACATGCGGACACTCAGCCTGGGCCATGCCCTGGTCGACCGGGTCGAGGAGCACACCCTGCCGGTCTCCCTCACCTTCCTGACCGGCGACGAGGCCTTCATCGCGCGGCGCGTGCACCCGCTGCCCAGCGGGTTCCTGGACCGGGCCACGATGAACTTCACCTTCTCCAACCACAGTTGGGTACTCCGGGTGGACGGCCGCACGGTACTGGTCGACCCGTGCACCGGTAACGGCCGTACCGGCAGGGGACCTTACTTCGACGGACTGGACGTGCCCTATCTGGACCGGCTGGCGGCGGCAGGGGTGTCGCCCGAGGCGGTCGACATCGTCTTCTGCACCCACTTCCACCACGACCACTGCGGCTGGAACACCCGGCGGAGCGAGGGGAGATGGGTGCCCAGCTTCCCCAACGCCGACTACGTGTTCGCGGCGGACGAATACCGGCGGTGGGACACGGCGAGACCGCCGCACTCCAACGACTTCAGCCCCAACGTGTTCGACGAATGCATACGTCCGGTCGCCGAAGCGGGTCTGGCCAGGATCGTCCCGCTGCCCTACGAGATCTCGCCGAGCCTCACCGTCGAGCACGCACCCGGCCACACCCTCGGTCACGCGGTGCTGGCGCTCGACTCCGCGGGCGTCCGGGCGTACTTCACCGGAGACGCCTTCCACCACCCGGTTCAGCTGACCCGTCCCGAACTGCACCTGCCGGGCTGCGACGACCTGGAGACGGCCGTCGCCACCCGGCGCGCACTCGTGCGACGGGCGCTGGACGAAGGCGCGTTCCTCTTTCCCGCCCACTTCCCGGCCCCGCACCACGGCCGACTCGCCCTCGACGGCGACGAGGTCTGCTTCGTGCCGGGCGGCGCGATCCACACCACCGTTGGCTCCACGCAGGGTGGAGCATGACGTCCTTCAAAGGAGCAGGCATGAGATCACCGCACGGATCCTTCCCACCACCGGGTACGGGCCCACAGTTACCCGAGCGGCCCCGGGCAACGCGTCGTGTGACGGCGCCCGGGAAGTCGTTCCGCGCGCGGGTGAGGAGAGGTGTGAGGGTGTTCGGCGCCGGTCTGTTCGCGGCCATGGTCGCCGTGCCCTTCCTCGTGACCAGCGCGCAGGCAAGTCCGGCCGGCAGCCGCTTCGAGGTCGACGCGACCCCCAACACACCGGACCGGGTGAACGGTCAGCCGGTGGTCGCGGTCAACCCCAAGAACCCGCAGAACCTGGTGTACGCGTCGACGGACCACATCGTCGACGGCGCCGCACTCGTGCGGGTCGACTGCTACGCCGCGTTCTCGACCGACGGCGGCCGGACCTGGATCCGCACGGCCTGGCCGGCCGGCGAGAACCCTCAGTGCGGCGACCCGTACCTGGCCGTCGACTCGAAGGGGATCTTCTACCTCGCCTGGAACCAGCTGGGTTGCCCCGACGACCTGAACGGACCGATCACCGGTACCTGCAATGGTGTCCCGAACGCACTCGGTGTCGCCCGGTCGACCGACGGCGGCCGCACCTGGTCGCACGCCGTCGACACGCCGGCCGTCCGCGCCGCCACTCCCCGGCTGAGGGTGGACACGGCCACCGACTACGTCTACGCGGTCGGCGCCAGCCCGGTCGGGGAGCCCGGACCTTCGGCCGTCACGGTCAGCAAGGACCATGGCCTGACCTGGACCCCGATCGAGGAACTCCCGGACCAGCCGTTCGGCAACCAGATCGCCGTGCACAACGGCGTGCTGGCCACCGCGACCTCCGAAGTGGTCGTGGGCGGGGTCTCGGTCGACCCCGTGAACCCCGTGTTCGAAGTGAGCCGCGACGACGGGAAGACCTTTACCGCCTTCCCGGTCACCGACAGCAATGGAAACCCGGTGCCGCCGCCCTCGGGCGACCTCGTGCCCGACACCAGGCTCCTCGCGTCGGACCCGATCCCCTGGGTCTCCGCCGACCCCGCCAGGACCGACCGGTTCGCGGTCCTGCTGCCCCGGGGCGACAACCTGGAGGTGTACCTCACCGACAACGCGGGCCGGACCTGGACCGGTCCGACCGTGGTCGCGGCACCGGGTGCGTCGAAGCCCTGGATCGAGTTCGGCCCCAGGGGGACGCTGGGCATCATGTGGCGGCACGTGGTCGACGGGCTCGTCGACACCTACTCCACGGTCTCCTTCGACGGCGGAAAGACCTTCCCCCGAACGGTCAAGGCCAACCGGACGAGCGAGCCGTACACCTTCCTCGGCAGCGGCGGCGACGAATGGTCGCGGATCCTCATCCACGGCAAGTACGCCTACGTCACCTGGTCGGACGCGCGCGAAGGCGGCGCCGTCGACGGCATCGTCGCCCGGGTTCCCCTGTCGCTCTACCGCTGAGCTCACGCACCCCGTCGTGATCCACGGCACCGGGCGGCATCTCCTGCCGAGGAGATGCCGCAAGGGCTCCGTCACCGGCGTCAGTCGGTCACGGCGGAGTGCTGGGCGAGGACGACTTCCGCGAGCTTCACATGTGCGGCGTCCACCAGCTGGCCGTCGACGCTGGTGGCGCCCAGTCCCTCCGCCTCGGCGGCCCGATACGCCTCCAGGACCCGCCGGGCACGTCGGACCTCGTCGTCCGTCGCCCGGAAGACCTGGTTCGCGATCCCGATCTGCGAAGGATGGATCGCCCACTTGCCGTTGAACCCAAGGGAGGCCGCCGATCGTGCGTCCTCCTCGTAACCGGCCGGGTCTCGGAAGTCGGGGTAGGGGGCGTCGATGGCCGCGATGCCCGCGATGCGCGCCGCGGTGAGCACCTGCATCCGCGCGAAGTACCAGAAGTCGCCCGGGTACGGCTCACGCGGACGGAAGTTGGTGTCCACCCGGGCGCCCTGGGACACCGACAGGTCGCCCGCGCCGAAGATGACGGCGTCCAGACGAGTGCTCGCGGTCGCGATCTCCTCGGCGTGCGCGACCCCCGCGACGTCCTCGATGAGGACCTCCAGCCGGATCCGCCTGCCCAGTCCGAGCCGCTCCTCCAACTGGCTCAGCAGCACGTCGACCCACCAGACGTCCCGTGCGGCCGTGACCTTCGGGACGATGATGGTGTCCAGGTTCTCCCCGGCTCCCTCGACCACCTCGATGATGTCCCCGTGGGCCCACCTGGTGTCGATCCCGTTGATCCGCACCGCACGGACGGTGCTGCCCCAGTCGTACTCGTTGAGCGCCTGTACGGCCTTGCCCCGCGCCTGTTCGCGCAGCGCCGGGGCCACCGCGTCCTCCAGGTCGAGGAAGACCAGGTCGGCGTCCGAGGCGGCCGCCTTGGCGAACATGTGGTCGTTGGAGGCGGGAGTGGCCAACTCCGAGCGTCGCAAGGGAGGTGTGTTCATCGTGTCCTGGTCTCTCCTCGGATAGGTCTCGTCCACGGTCAGCCGCGTGTGTCGTGCGGTTCCTGTGCGAACAGGTTCGCCGGGCGGTCGAGGGAGAGGTTCTCCCGCAGGGTCCGGCCCGTGTACTCGCTCCGGACGAGCCCCAGGCGGCGGAGCTCGGGCACCACCAGCCGGACGAAGTCCTCGAAGGCGCCGGGGAAGTGGGTGGCGGCCAGGACGAAGCCGTCGCAGGAGCGCGACTCGAACCACTGCCGCATCTGCTCGGCGATCTGCGGGCCGGTGCCCACGAACCGCGGCCCCTGGAGCAGGGTGGCCCGGTGGGTGGCCAGCATGCGCAGGGTCAGTTCGCGGTCGCCGAGGTGCCGCCGCACCCCCTGGACCAGGCCGCGGATCCCGGACACCGAGTCGATGAGCTCGTCGGTGACGACGTCGTCGAGCGAGTGGCCCGCGAAGTCGTGGTTGGTGACCTCGGACAGCAGGGTCAAGGACGCCATGGGATGCACGAGTTCGTCGAGGAAGAGCGCCTCCTTCTCGCGGGCTATCGCCTCCGTCTCACCGGCGATCGTGTACACCATGGGCAGCAGCCGTACGGAGCCCGCGTCCCTCCCGGCCTCGGTGATGAGGTCCTTCTGCTCCTGGTAGTGCTCGCGCGCGATGTCCTGGCTCGGATCGGAGGTGAAGATCAGATCGGCCCACCTGGCCGCGAACAGCCGGCCCCGGCCCGACTGCCCGGCCTGGATGATCACCGGCCGCCCCTGCGGGGTACGCGGCACGGTCAGGGGCCCGCGGACGGTGAAGTACTCGCCCTGGTGGGCGACTTCGTGGACCTTCTCCGGGTCGGCGAAGATCCCGGCCGTACGGTCGGCGACGATGGCGTCGTCCTCCCACGAATCCCAGAGTTTCGATACGACCTCGACGAACTCCTCGGCCCGGTCGTAGCGCTTGTCGTGTTCGAGGTGCTCGTCCAGGCCGAAGTTCTGCGCTTCGGCGTCGTTCACCGAGGTCACGACGTTCCAGGCGGCCCGCCCGCCGCTGAGGTGGTCGAGGGTGGCGAACGTCCGCGCCACGTGGAAGGGCTGGTAGTAGGTCGTCGAGTAGGTCGCGCCCAGCCCGATGTGCTCGGTGGCGCCCGCGACGGCGCCCAGCACCGTGCTCAGGTCGAGCTTGACGGGCCGCGCACCGTAGCGGACGGCGTCGGCCGGCGAGTCGCCGTAGATCGTCGGCATCGCCAGCCGGTCGTCGAAGAACATCAGGTCGAACATGCCTTCTTCCAGCACGCGCGCGATCCGCTGGTAGTAGCGCACGTCCAGGTAGTCCGCCGCCGCGCTGGGATAGCGCCACGAGCCGGAGTACACCGACACGTTGGAGGCCTGGAGGAATGCGACCAGGGTCATCTGGTCACCGCGTGACGTGGTCATCGGGGCCTTTCGTGAGCCGGTGGGGCGAAGGAGTGGGTGCGGGACGGCGAACCGAGGCGCGGCGCTGTGCCGGGTCGTGTCAGGCGTCGTGTCGGGCGGTGTGTGAACGGAACACCTCGTAGGAGGGGTCGGTGTCGTCCCGGCGTCCCGAAGGCGCCTCGGCGGCTTCGGCGGAGTGCGTGACCTCGCGGTAGAGGTCACCGACGTAGACCCGGTGGTCGATGGCCCAGACGCCCGCACGCCGCGACCAGCGGTCGACGTACCGGCCCCGGTGGAACAGGTCGGTGACGTGACCGTCGGCGGGGCGTGTGCGCAGCCACACCGACACGTACGCCTCGCTGGCCGCCGTTCCCGCCGCCTCGTCGACCTCGACGAGCGCGTTGGACACCAGGTGTGAATGGGCGGCGAGTTGGGCGTGATAGGGCCAGACGAAGTCGAGGAAGCCCGCGGCGGACCCCCGATAGGAAGGGCCGTAGTCGGCCGTGCCGTCCGGGTGCCAGACAGTGTCGGCGAGCGCGCGGTCCATGCGGTCGAGGCCGCGACAGTACCGGTACAGGACCTCCGTGATCTCCTGCTTCGCCGCGAGCCGGGTGATCGGGGTGATCGGGGTCGTCGCGGCGATCGGGGTGATCGGCGCCGGGTCGGTCCGCATGGTTCGCTCCTCGTCGAATGGCGTAAGCGCAGGGCAGGTTGACGGCGCGGCTCGTCACGGCCGGGAAGCCCCTCGATCAACATAGGAAGTGCCGGCCCGGGAACGATGTCCCGTGCCCGCTGAGCGGGATGGAAGCCGGGGACGGTACCGGAGCCCCGTTAGCGTGAGCGGTCCGTCCCATGGGCACGACGACGCGGCACCTCAGGCCCGCGGCCGGTGACTTCACCTCGGCTCCCGCGCACCGACCCCGGAGAGGCCGCACGCGGAACTCGCCCGGAGCACCACTGGACGACGCCCGACAGGAAGGCAGGGAACGCACCATGAACTCCGGACCACTGGCCGGACTCCGTGTCCTCGATGCCGCCACCCTCGCTGCCGGACCGCTGATCGCCACCTGGCTCGGCGAGCACGGCGCGGACGTGATCAAGATCGAGCAGCCCGACGGCGGTGACCCGCTGCGGCAGTGGGGCGCGCAGAAGGACGGCGTCGGGCTGATGTGGAAGAGCGTGGGCCGCAACAAGAAGAGCGTCACGCTCAATCTGCGCCACGAGACCGGACGGGACCTGCTGCGCCGGCTGGCCCGGGAGGCGGACGTCGTGGTGCTGAACCTGCGGCCTTCGACCCTGCGCAGGTGGCGCCTGGACTACCCGAGCCTCGCCGTGGAGAACCCCCGCCTGGTGATGGTGCACGTCACCGGGTACGGGGCCGGTGGGCCGAAGTCCGACCGCCCCGGATTCGGCACCCTCGGCGAGGCGATGAGCGGCTTCGCCCACTTCACCGGCAGCCCGGACGGCCCCCCGACCCTCCCGTCGTTCATGCTCGCCGACGGCGTCGCGGGCCTCACCGCCACCTACGCGGTGATGATGGCCCTCTACCACCGTGACGTACACGGAGCCGGTGGCCAACTCGTCGACATCAACCTGATCGACCCGCTGGCACGGCTGCTGGAACAGTCGGTGCTGACCTACGACCAACTGGGCAGCGTTCCCAACAGAACAGGAAACCGCTGGGACATCAGCGCACCGCGCAACGTCTACCTCACCAAGGACGGTCACTGGCTCGCCATGTCCGGCAGCGCTCCCACGATCGCGAAGCGCGCCCTCCAGGCGGTGGGACGGCCCGAACTGACCGAGGACCCCCGGTTCGCCGAGGCCCAGCAACGTCTGCGGAACGCCGCCGAGATCGACGCGATCATGGCCGACTGGATCGTGGCCCACACCCTGGACGACGCGATGGCCGTCTTCGAGGCGGCAGGCGTCGCCGCCGCCCCGGTCTACGACGCCGCGCAACTGCTCGCCGACCCGCAGATGGTGGCCCGGGACGTCTACCCGTCCGTTCCGGACGCCCAGCTCGGGGCGATGCGGGTGCAGGCGCCGGTGCCCCGGTTCTCGGCCACCCAGGGCGGCATCAGCCATCTGGGCCCGGCACTCGGCGAACACAACGACGAGATCTACGGAGGGCAGCTCGGCATTGACGCCGACCGGCGCCGGGAACTGTCCGAGCAGGGCGTGATCTGAAGCCCGGGTATCCGTAACCCGGACAGGCACATCAGGAACCACCACACACATGCCGGACGAGGTGGTCCGGCCACGGCGGCGGGAGGCCCCGAATGAGCCAACTCGATGTGGATGCCACGGACTTGGGGCAGGTCACCGAGTCCTTCATCGACGGGGTCCCGGTCGGAGCACCCGAGGTGTACGAGAACATCGACCCCTCGACCGGACGGTCCCTCGGCGAGGTGTCGAGAGGGACCTCCGAGCAGATCGACCGGGCGGTCGCCTCGGCGCGCGCGGCACAGCGGGCGTGGCGCACCACGACACCGGAACAACGCGCCGACCTGCTGTGCCGGCTGGCCGACCTGATCGAGAGCCGGTCGGAGGACCTCGCCCGGCTGGAGAGCGAGGACTCCGGAAAACCCCTGACCCAGGCACGCAACGACGCCCGGGTGTGCGCCCGTTACTTCCGTTTCTACGGCCGCGCGATCGACTCGTACTACGGCTTGAGCCTGCCCCTGCGCCCCGACCTCCACGTGTACACGCGACGCGAACCCCACGGCGTCACCGGCCACATCCTCGCCTGGAACTACCCCCTGCAACTGCTGGCCCGGGGTGTCGCACCCGCCCTCGCGACCGGGAACTGCGCCGTGGTGAAGCCCGCCGACGAGACACCGCGCACCGCGGTCGCCGTGGCCGGGCTCGCCGTACAGGCCGGGCTGCCGCAGGGGGTGTTCAACGTCGTGACCGGGCTCGGTGCCGAGGCCGGTGCCGCGCTGGCGGCCCATCCCGGCATCGACCACCTGGGCTTCGTCGGCTCCACCCGGGTCGGTGCCCTCGTCGCCACGGCCGCCGCCGAGCGGGTGTCTCCCGTGACCCTCGAACTCGGCGGCAAGTCGGCCCACTTGGTGTTCGCCGACGCCGACGTCGAGAAGGCCGCCCGGGTCGCGGCGGGCGCGATCCTCCAGAACGCCGGGCAGACCTGTTCCGCCGGATCGCGGGTGCTCGTCCACGAGAGCGTGCACGCCGAACTGGTGGAGCGCATCGCGGGGCACTTCGCCGAGGTGACGATCGGCCGGGGCCTCGACGATCCCGACCTCGGCCCGCTCGTCTCACGCAAGCAGCAGGACCGGGTCCACGGCTATGTGCGGTCCGCCGGCACCGGCGAGATCGTCTTCGGGGGTTCGGTGGCCGAGCCCGAAGGCATGGCGGACGGCGCCTACTTCACGCCGACCCTGATCGACGGCGTGGACCCGGCGTCAGCGATCGCACAGGAGGAGATCTTCGGACCCGTGCTCACCACGATGCGGTTCGCGACCGAGGAGGAGGCCGTCGCCCTGGCGAACGGGACCGAGTACGCCCTGCTCGGCGCCGTCTGGACCAGGGACCTCAGCCGCGCACACCGGGTGGCCGCCGAAGTGGAGGCCGGCCAGGTCTATGTGAACACCTATGGTGCGGGCGGCGGCGTGGAACTCCCGTTCGGCGGATTCCGCAAGTCCGGCTACGGCCGTGAGAAGGGCGTGGAGGCGCTCGACAGCTGCACCGCGACGAAGACGATCGTCGTCCAGCTCTGACAAGTCCCCGACCGCGACGTGACAGACGGCATGTCACGTCCTGTCACGTCGCGGCGAGGGGTGGGTCGACCGGCTCGGCATGGGCGGTGATGCCGAGCCGGGCATCACCCGGCGGTGCCCAGCTCGGCGGCGAGGTCGTCGGCGTCGGCGCGGGCGAGCGCGGCGTCCACGACGGCGTATTCGGCCTGGTCCAGCACATAGAGCACCAGGGCGATCGCGTCGGCTGCGTCCTGCTCGGCGTCGTCGGCGCGGCGTTCGGCCCGCTTGAGGTCGCGTTCGGCCTTGTGCTCGGCGCTCGCCGCGCGGCGGTCGGCGAAGTGCTTCTGCACCGAGTCGTGCAGGTCGCTTATCCGACCCTGCGCCCGGGCCTTGGCCTCGTCGGTCTTGGCGCCGACGGCGTCCAGGGACGCCTTGAGGTTGGTCCTCTCCGTCTCCAGCTGCGCGCGGTTCTTCGCCTTCGCGGCCGCGGCGGTGTCCTCGACCTTCTTCGTCCGGTCCGCCAACTGGCTGAGCTGGTCCGAAAGCTTGTCCATGGTGATTCCTGCCTCGTGAAGTTGATTCGATGGGTCTCAGATATCGCGCGGCACGGACCGCTCCCGCACCACGCCCGCGGCTATGCCGCCCTTTGCCGCAGGTGGAAGGAGAGGACGATGCCGGAGATCCCGTACATCAGGCTGAACAGGCCGAACACGGTCGCCAGAGACACCGCGCCGACATCCGGCCGTACGAAGAGCGCGAACGCCAGCGCGACGGATACCAGCCCGGTCAGCATGAACATCGCACGCTCCCCGGCGGACTCGCCGACCTGGGATGCCATGCCGATCTCGACAGCGCCGGTGACCAGCGCCCACGCACCGACCCAGAGGGTGAGTGCCAGAGCCGTGATGCCCGGCCACAACAGCGCGGCGGCCCCGCCGACGGCAGACAGCAGTGCCAGCAGCAGCCAGCCGAAGACCGGCCCCGCCCGGCCGCTGCTGAAGGCGCGAACGGCGTCGTTCACCGCGGTGAAGAAGGCGTAGAAGGCGTACAGGTAGACAAAAGTACCCACGGTAATGCCGGGCCACAGCAGCGAAACCACTCCGAAGCCGACCGCGAGGATGCCGCGCCACAACAGTACGTTGGGTGAACCGAGTATAGTGATCACTTCCCTTCTTGACTGGCGGCATGGGTCGGCCGTCGGGACGCCAGGCTCGGCCGGCGCGCTGAGAGGCGGCGCCCGGTGGTGCGTGCGCCGCGGTGACCACATGACCGGCCTCTTTCGCACCTCCGAGGCTAGGGGCCCGCGTCCTGTGGCCCATCTGTCATCCGACTGCACTGGTGCGGCAATCGGGGTGCGGCAGGCCGCGGCGCCGGACCCAGGTAGCCGCTGTGGGGCCCCTGCGTGCTCCTCGAACGTGGCCATCGCCTCCAGGGCGGCGCGTGAGCGACTCATGAGCTTGCCGCACCAGTACCAGCTTTCCTCGGGCTCCCCGCTCCAGGACTCGGGTCGAGGTCCAGGCTGTCGTCTGCGATCAAGATCCTGTCGTGCAGGATCAAGAGAGAGTGTCCGGCTGTCCCTAGCGTGGTGGTCATGGACTTCAGCCCTTCTCCGCGTGCGGCCGAGCTCACCGAGGCCGTGCGGCTGTTCATTCAGGATGAGATCGCCCCCGTCGAGCACGAGTTGCGCCGCCGCCAGGGTGAGGCTCACCGCGTCGGCGGCGGGACGGACCTGTGGCAGGTGCCGGAAGAGGTGCGGGAACTCCAGCGCCGGGCGCGGGCGCAGGGCCTGTGGAACCTGTTCCTGCCCGCGGGCCACGAAGGGCCGTACGCGGAGCGGTTCGGTCCGCGCGGCGGCTCCGGACTGACGAACCTGGACTACGCTCCCATCGCCGAGGCCACCGGGTGGTCGTTCCTGGCGCCGTACGTGTTCAACTGCAACGCGCCGGATTCCGGCAACGCCGAGGTGCTGCTGCGCTACGGCTCCGGGCAGCAGAAGGAACGCTGGCTGGAGCCGCTGCTGGACGGGTCGATCCGCTCGGCGTTCGCCATGACCGAGCCGGGCGTGGCATCCTCGGACGCCACCAACATGCAGCTCACAGCGGTGATCGAGGGCGACGAGGTCGTTCTCGACGGCCGCAAGTGGTGGACCACCGGCATCGGGCATCCGGACTGCGAGATCCTCGTCGTCATGGGGCTCACCGACCCGGGCGCCCACAAGCACGCCCGGCACTCGATGGTCCTGGTCCCGCGGGACACCCCGGGGGTCAAGGTCGAGCGGATGCTGGACACGATGGGCTTCTTCGACGAGCCCTTCGGCCACGGTGAGGTCTCCTTCACCGATGTCCGTGTTCCGGCTTCCCATATTGTCGCCGGCCCGGGGCGGGCCTTCGAGATCGCCCAGGGGCGCCTCGGCCCCGGCCGGGTGCATCACGCGATGCGCATGATCGGCCTGGCCGAGCGAGCCCTGCAGCTGGCCTGCGAGCGCGGTCTGGCACGCTCCGCGTTCGGCAGGCCGCTGGCGGACCTCGGCGGCAACCGCGAACGCATCGCCGAGGCACGGATCGCGATCGACTCCACCCGCCTGCTCATCCTGGACGCCGCCTGGAAACTCGACACCGTCGGCGCCAGGGGTGCGCTCGGAGAGGTCAGCGCCATCAAGGTCGCGGCGCCGAACGTGGCCCAGCAGGTCATCGACTTCGCCATGCAGATCCACGGCGGCGCCGGCCTATCCAGCGACTTCCCGCTCTCCGGCGCCTGGACCGCCGCGAGGGCCGTCCGCCTGGCCGACGGCCCCGACGAGGTGCACAAGGACGTCGTCGCCCGTGTCGAGCTCGCCAAGCACAAGGCCGCCCGATGAGCCGCGTCCGCCGTGTCCTCGTCACCGGCGGCGCCTCCGGCCTCGGTGCGGCCCTCGCGTCCCGGTACGCAGCGCGGGGGGACCGCGTGCTCGTCACCGACCTCGCCGCCGAAGTGCCGGTCCCGGCGGGCGCCTGCTACCAGCGGTTGGACATCACCTCGACACAGGACTGGGCCGCGGCGCGGGCGCGCGTGCGCCGTGAGTTCGGCGGGCTCGACGTGCTGATCAACAATGCCGGTATCGCGGCCGGCGGCCGCCTGGACCGCGTAGACGACGCGCACTGGCGGCGGGTGCTCGACGTCAACGTGCTCGGCACCGTGAACGGCTGCCGTACCTTCGCCCCGCTGCTCAAGACCCAAGGACACGGCCACATCGTCAACGTGGCGTCCCTGGCAGGGCTGGTCCATCCGGCGGCCATGAGCTCCTACGACGCGAGCAAGGCGGCCGTCGTCGCCCTCTCGGAGAGCCTGCGCCACGAACTCGGCCCGTGGGGCGTCGGCGTGACGGTGGTGTGCCCGTCGTTCTTCCGCACCAACCTGGCCGCCTCCCTGGGCGGGGAGGACCCGCTGATGGACGAGGTGGCGGCCAAGCTGATCTCCCGCGCCCCGCTGGGGGCCGAGGAGGTCGCCGTGCGGGTGCTGAAGGGGGTGGACGCGCGCCGCTTCCTGGTCCTCCCCGACCGCTCCGCACGGATCGCCTACTGGACGAAGCGGCTGGCGCGGCCCCTGTACGACCGTCGGATGCTGGCCGCGGGCGCGAGAATCCGGCGTGCCGAGCTCAGAGAGGAACAGGCATGAGCAGGCCCGGCGACCCTGGCGTCGTCCTCATCACCGGGGCGAGCTCGGGACTGGGGGAGGAGATGGCCCGTCAGTTCGCCGCCCTGGGTTACGACCTGGCCCTGTGCGCCCGGCGCACCGACCGGCTCGAAGCCCTCGCCGACGAGATCCGCTCGGTCACTGGCCGCAGGGTCGAAACCGCTGCCCTCGACGTCACCGACAGCACCGCGGTCAGCTCGGTGTTCCACGAGTTCGCGCAGCGGACCGGACGGATCGACCGGATCGTCGTGAACGCCGGCATCGGCAAGGGCGCTCCGCTGGGGACGGGGCGCGCTGACGCCAACATCGCGACAGCGATGACGAACTTCGTCGGGGCGCTGGCCCAGACCGAGGCCGCGCTGGAGATTTTCCGCCGGCAGGGCCACGGCCACCTCGTGCTCATCTCGTCCATGTCCGCCCTGCGCGGCATGCGCAGATCCATGACCACGTACGCGGCGACCAAGGCCGGACTCGCCAGCCTCGCCGAGGGCCTGCGCTCGGAGAACATCCGGGGCCTCGACGTCTCCGTCATCCACCCCGGCTACATCCGCTCGGAGATGAACGCCCACGTCGAGCAGCGGACCCGGTTCATGGTCGACACCGAGACCGGGGTGCGCGCGATGGTCAAGGCCGTCGAGAAGCGCCGCGCCAAGGCCTACGTGCCCGCCTGGCCGTGGGTCCCGCTCGGGATCGCCATGAAGATCCTTCCCCTCCAGATCGTCCGGAGACTCGTATGACCAGGAAAGCGTCGCCGGTGCCCGCCCGGTCCGCGACGAGGACGCCTTCGACATCGCTGCCCTGGCCGGCTGGCTCGCCGGGAACGCCGGCCCGGGCAGCACCGAGGCCGACCTGTCCGCCGTGCCGGAGGTACGGCAGTTCTCCGGGGGCGTGTCGAACCTGACCTACCTGCTGCGCTACCCGGACGGCGACCTCATCCTGCGCCGTCCCCCGAAGGGCACCCACCGCAACGGCGCGCACGACATGGGCCGCGAGCACCGCATCCAGACCCAGCTCGGGCAGTTCCTGCCGTACGTGCCGCGCACGGTCGCCCTGTGCGAGGACCCGGCGGTCATCGGCTCGCCGTTCTACGTGATGCAGCGGCTCGTCGGCCCGATCCCGCGCAAGAACCTGCCGCCGGGCATGGTGCTCGACCGCGAGCAGACCGCCGTCCTGTGCCGCAACGTCATCGACCTGCTCGTGGACCTGCACGCGGTCGACCTCACGGCCACGGGACTCGGCGACCTCGGCAAGGGCGACGGCTACGTACGCCGGCAGGTCGAGGGCTGGTCGGAGCGCTACCGCAAGGCGCGCACCTGGAACGTCGGCAGCTTCGAGCGGGTCATGCGGTGGCTGGCCGACCACCAGCCGGCCGACCGGCCGCACACCCTGGTGCACAACGACTTCCGCTTCGACAACGTCGTCCTCGACCCGGAGAACCCCACGCGGCCGGTCGGCCTGCTCGACTGGGAGCTCGCCACCGTCGGCGACCCGATGATGGACCTCGCGAACGGCCTGGGTTACTGGGTACAGGCCGACGACGGCAGGCACCTGCAGGCCTTCCGCCGTCAGCCCACCCACCTGCCCGGGATGATGACCCGCGAAGAGGTCGTGGCCCACTACTGCTCGCGCACCGGCACCCGCGTGACCAACCGCGAATGGGCCTGGTACCAGGTCTTCGGCCTGTTCCGCGTCGCCGTCATCGCCCAGCAGGTCTACCAGCGGTACCTGGCCGGGCAGACGACGAACAAGCAGTTCCGCTTCTTCGGTATCGCGGTCGTCCTGCTCGAACTGCGGTGCCGCCGTATCGTCTCCGCCGCCGCACGGATGTCCCCCGGCATCGCTGATGCCCAGGTAGGGAGCCTGCCGTGACCCGGACCCGCCGGCTCAGCGCCTCGCCCGTGCCTCGCGGCGCAGGGCGGACGGAGTGCGTCCCCACCACCGCTGGGCGCAGCGGGTGAGGACCGCTTGCTCGGCGAAACCGATCAGGTCGCTGACCTGGGAGAGCGGCATGTCCGTCGTGGTCAGGTAGGTGCGGGCTCGGCTGCGCCGGACTCCGTCGAGGATCGAGGCGAACGACTCACCCTCCGCGGCGAGTTGCCGCTGGAGGGTGCGTGGGTGCACGGCGAGGACCCGGGCGACGTCGACGAGATCGGTGGAACCGGTCCCGAGGGACTGGTCCAGGAGCGCGCGTACCTTCGCGGCCACCACCGGGCCGGTCTCGGGGGACTGACCGGACAGGAAGGCCAGCGCGATCCGGCGCAAGGTCTCGTCGACCCCGTCGAGCGGCCGCGACAGCAGGCTCGACGGCACCCGCAGCAGCGCGCTGTCGCGGCCGAAGCGAACCCGGGCTCGAAAGGCGTCCTCGTACCGCGACCGCGGCGCTACCGGCTGGTGGGGCAGGTCGACCGACCGCAGTCCGTAGTCGCCGCCCACCAGGAACATCACCGCGCGATGGACGAACAGCGTGGTCATGTCGGTGGCCTGCGGCAGCGGCCGCCTGCCCGCGCCGAAGGAGTACCGCAGCCCGACGACCCCGCGAGCCCCGTCGGGGTCCTCCACCAGCGAGACGCTGAGGTCTCGCGCATGGACGAACATGTACCGGGAGGTGCAGGCGAGCGCGTCGGCGACCGAGGGGGAGTGCTGGATCGCCACTGCCAAGGGGCCCAGCATGCCGAAGTCCTGTGCCTCGCCCACGCGCAGCCCCAGGTCAGGGCATCCCAGGTCGGCCGCGGCGATCTCCAGCACCGCCGCCAGGGCGGAGTCCTCCACGAGCAGCTCGTCGCTGTCGAGCGCTTCGACGGGCAGACCCGCCCGTCCGGCATACGCTCCCGCGTCTCCACCCAGAGCCTCGACGGACTGTCGGAACTTCTGCAGGCCTGCCGACCGAACCAGGGACACGCTCACAGGATGGCACTCGTGTCGCCCAGGATCAAACCACGGTCGCGGTGCGCACCGAGGAGACGGGGCCGGCGCGGCCGCTGGGAACGCGGTCGCGCCGGCCTTTGCCAGCCACCGGGGTCAGGGCGCGTCGCCGACGTACTCGTCCACCCGGCGGCGCAGCAGCCAGCGTCCCGCCGACTCCTCGAACGTGTCGTGATAGCGCGCCACGACGGCGACGGACCAGGCGGAACCGGCGCGGACGAGCATCACCACGTCGCTGGTCGCCTTCGCCGTGCGCTCGTCCCACTCCGTGAGGAGCGTGTTGCCGACGAGGTGGCACTGCGGCCGGTCCGGATCCGGCCGCCACCCCGGACGGGAGAACGCCTCACGGATGGCGTCGGCACCCACCAGGGGCTCGAAGCCGGGTATCTCGACCACGCCGTCCGGCAGGTACAGCGCGACCATGTCCTCGGTACGGCCCTCGTCCTGGGCCTGGGCGTGCGCGGCGACCGTCGCTCGCACGCCCGCGCTCACCTCGGCGAATTCCGGCACGGCCGTGCCTACTTGATGGCGATCGGCGTGATGGGCGAGCCGACGGAGCCCGTCACCTTCAGCCCCGGGGCGCAGAACAGCATGTCCCACACGCCGTCCTCCTCGCAGTCCGCGGCCAGCTCCTCGAAGTTGAACATCTCGCCGAGCGTGAGGCCCATGTCCCGGATCACCACCTGGTGGAACGGGATGGTCGCGCCCTTGACGGGACTGGGCCACACCTCGCCGGAGTGGTTGTCCATCGCGAGCGCCGCGACCTCGCGCTCGTACAGCCAGTTGCAGGTGTCGAGGCAGGGCCCGGGAGCGTTGCCGAGGAAGTGCTCGCGGTCCCCCTCCAGGAACCACTGGTAGGAGCCGGTGCGCAGCAGCACGATGTCGCCGGACCCGACGCGCACGCCCTGGCGTTCCTCGGCGGCCAGCAGGTCGGCCTCGGTGATCTCGTACGAGTCCGCCAGCCGGTCCACGCCCTTCAGCCGCGCGATGTCCAGCAGGACTCCGCGGGAGATCAGCCGGTCGACGGCCTTGTGGAACGAGTTGCGGCTGGCGCCCTGGAAGTTGTTGACCGCGGCGGCCGGCACGTTGTTGTAGAAGGTGCCGCCGTAGCCCGCGTGCGCAAGACCGTCCCACTGGGTGGCGGCCTGCAGACCGGTGACGATCATGTCGTCGGCGGAGATCAGACCGTCCTGGGCGAACCCGGTGTCGGACGGCAGCAGCGTCATGACATGGATCGGGTTGTTGCGGAAACCCCCGGACTTGAAGGGCCCGTTGCCGTCGAACGCCATGCCCAGGTCGAACGCCTTGCCCGTGCGGACGAGTTGCGCGGCCTCGATGCGCTTCTGCGGGGTCACGAAGTTCAGGGTGCCGATCTCGTCGTCGTCTCCCCAACGACCCCAGTTGTTGAGCTTCTTGCCGAGTTCGTGATGAGGCCAGACCTTCTCTGCGCTCACGCTTCTCCCTCTTCTCCTTGCCGATGGGCCATGTAACGGCTGACGCATTCCATGAGGTCGCCCGGAACGTGGAATCCGGAGTGGTCCTTGATCCGGTCAAGGTTCCCGGCGATGTCCTCGACCGTGACCTTGAGCGGGTCGGCGGGCAGCCAGCCCTCGGTGACGCCGACGAAGAGATGCGCGAACCGTCCGCCTCCGGCGAGGAACACCTCACCGCTCACGGCGCACACCTCGTGGGCGAGATACGCCACCATGGGCGCCACCAGTACCGGGTCCATCGCGGTGCCACCGGAGCGGCCCTGCTCCCGCAACGCGTCCATGCCCTCGGAGGGGCCGCCGCCCATCCGCGTCATGGCGTTGGGGGCGATCACGTTGACCTTGATGTCGTGGCCGCGGGCCGAGACCGCCATGCTGCGGGCCATCCCGATCATCGCCGCCTTGGCGGTGGCGTAACCGAGGTTGTCCGGGAGCCCGAACATCCCGATCGAGCCGGTGAGCACGACCCGGCCGTAGTTCCGCTCCAGCATGTAGGGCCAGGCGGCGCGGGTGGTGTGGAAGGCGCCGAGGACGTGTACCGCCAGGTGGCTTTCGACGTTCGCCGCGTCGATGTCCGGCAGCCCGGCGAACCGTACGTTGCCGGCGTTGTTGACGACGATGTCGATCCGCCCGAAGGCCTCGACGGCGGCTTCGACGGGCCGCCGTCCGCCGTCGGCGGTGGAGATGTCACTGGTGTCGGCGATCGCCGTACCGCCGGCGTCGTTGATCTCCGCGGCGACGGCCTCGGCGGGACCGGCGTCGGAACCGAAGCCCTCCATCGAGCCGCCCAGGTCGTTCACGACGACCTTCGCGCCCAGTTCACCGAGGAGCAGGGCGTAGGCCCGCCCGATCCCGCGTCCGGCGCCGGTGACCACCGCGACGCGATCGTCGAACAGATGTTGCCGCATGACCATGTCCTCCGGTTCAGGAAAGGAAGCGGGAGTATTTCGTCTGGAGGACCTCGTCCATGAACTCGCGCAGCTTCGGGCGCCCACCGGGATTGAGCAGGAAACTCCGGGGCTTCCCGGCGATGTTGGAACCGAAGAAATAGCTGCGCTCACCGAACGGGGAATACACGGCCAGTTCCGCGACCATGGCGTTCCAGCTCTCCTCCGTGTCGGCGGGAACCTCGATCACCCGGTGGCCGTGCTCGCGCAGGTACTCGATCGCGTCGGCGATGAAGTTCACCTGGTCCTCGGCATACCTCGGGTTGTTGCCGGCCGCACCGTGCGGGCCGCCCGGGAAGAAGAAGTTCGGGAAGCCGTGGCTCATGAGTCCCAGGAACGTGCGCGGCCCGTCGGACCAGTAGTCCTCAAGGGCCAGCCCACCGCGACCGCGCACCCCCATCCGGTTCAGTGCGCCGGTGCCGAAGTCGAACCCCGACGCCCAGACGACGACGTCGAACTCCCGCAGCCCGTCGGTCGTTTCGATGCCGGTCTCCGTGACCCGGACGAACGGGTTGTCCCGCAGGTCGACGAGGCTCACCTTCGGATCGTTGTAGGCCTCGAAGTAGCCGGTGACGAAGGGCGGGCGTTTCCCGGCCCAGCCGTGGTCGTCGGGGATGAGCCGCTCGGCCGTCGCCGGGTCCTTGACGATGCTGCGGACCTTCTCGGCCATGAAGGCGCACCAGTCGTCGTTGGCGGCCTTGTCCGTGAGCATGTCGGAGTAGTGGCTGATCACCTTGGCGAAGCCAGGGCTCTGCCACATCCGTTCGTGGAACTCCCACCGTTCGTCGCGTGAGTCCTCGAACGCCGTACGGTCCCGCGGCTGGTGCAGGAACCCGCTCGCGGAGGTGTTGAGGGTCTCCCGCAACTGCTCGAAACCGTCGTTCAGTTGAGCTTGCTGCTCAGCCGTGATCGGCTCGTTGTTCAGCGGGGTGCACCAGTTGGGCGACCGCTGATAGACCGTCAGGGAGGCGACGTCCGCCAGGATGGCGGGGATCACCTGGACGCCGCTGGAGCCGGTGCCGACCACCGCGACCCGTTTGCCCGCGAAGCCGACGGGGGTGTCGGGCCACAGGCCGGTGTGGTGGGCCACGCCCGCGAAGTTCTCCCGACCGGGCACCTCGGGAAAGACCGGCACCGACAGCACGCCGGTGGCCGCGACCACGAACCGCGCCCGCACCTCGGTACCGTCGGTCGCCCGCACCAGCCAGGTCGCCGAAGTCTCGTCGAACAGCGCGGAGTTGACCCGAGCCCCGAACCGGATGTGACCGCGCAGGCCCAACCGGTCCACGGCGTAGTTGAAGTACCGCTCGTTCTCCGGCTGCCCGGCGAACCGCTCGCGCCACTCCCAGCCCTCGAACAGCTCCTTCGAGAACAGATAGCCGTAGGTGTAGCTCTCCGAGTCGAGGCGGGCTCCCGGATACTGGTTCCAGTGCCACACCCCGCCGACCCCCTGGCCGGCCTCCAGCAGCCGGGCGGAGAGTCCCGCGTCGAGGGCCCGCTTCAGCTGATGGATCCCGGTGACACCGGCACCGATGACCAGCAGGTCGACATCGGTGTCGACGGCGCTTGGGCTCCCGTTGCCTGCGGGGACTGCCACGTCGCTCACCCCCTGCGCGGATCGCCGGCCGTCAGCCTGGTGGTGAAGCCCCAGGGAATGCCGAGTCCGGTCGAGGCGTCGGTGACGAGCGTGTCGCTCGTGCGGGTGCGCACCCCCACGCCCTGCGCGTCCAGATGGCGTGCGACGCGGTCGAGGTCGGCTACCTTCCAGGTGATCGAGTGGTACGTGTCGTTCGGCGCCCCGGTGGCCCAGTCGGCCTGTGCCGGGGTGCCGTCGTCGGGGACCGCGTACTCGAAGACCGCGTCGGCCAGGTGGACGTAGGTGCTCTGCGCGCCCAGCACCTCGTTGCGTCCCGTGTGGATGACCGTCCCGCCCAGTCCGTCGACCACCACGCGCAGGGCCCGGTCGACGCGATCGGTCAGCACGGTGTGGTGCGAGCAGCGCTCGATGCCGAGCGGATCGTCCTCGGACACCGGCGGCAACTCCCAGTCCGGGGCCAGCCGGTGGTCCAGCGGGAACGGGATCTGCGGCAGGAACTCGTAGCGCAGGCCCGCGTCCTCGGGCACCGTGAAGAAGATCGGCATCGGGGAGTTGGGCGCGGTCGGGGGATCGTCGCCCTCGGCGGCCTCGTCGAGCTGACCGACCATGCCGATGCCGAGCCCCTTGAGCGCGCGGTAGGCGTCGGCGATGCCGTCGACGTACCAGCCGAACCCCTTCAGGTGCGGCTTGTCGACCGAGGCGTAGCGCTGGACGCCCTGGAGGACGTAGCGCTTCGGGTCGATCGTGTCGAACAGGACGTCGTTGATCGGCGTGAACGTCGAGTAGTCGGTCGGATAGCCCTCACTGACGGGGGCGTTGCGCATCATCTCGGCCATAGGCCGGCTTGGGCGCCCGAAGACGCGCTCGAACCACGCCTCCGCCTCCCGGAGATCGGTCACATGGTGGCTGGGGTGGTACAGCCGGGTCACACGAAAGCCGCCGTCGGTCATGGCGGTCCTCCCTCTCTCAGGTCTGTCGTACGAGCCGTGCGGGGCCGGCGGTCACCAGGCGACGGGCAGTTCGTGGATGCCGTAGGCCTGCGAGTCCTCCTTGAACGCCAGGTCCTCCGGACCGGCCGCCAGCCGCAGCGTGGGAATGCGACGCGCGCTGGGCGGCGTGGGTGAGGACCAGCCACGGGGTGGTGCCGTCCCAGCTGCGCACGCGCATCACCGGCCGGCCGGCGGCACGGAGCCCCAGCAGGTCGGGCGGGGGAGCGAAGGGGCAGGTGCCCGACCTGGGCGCCGGGAAGTCCGGCAGCTCCTCCGTCGGCCCGGTGTCCGTCACGGTCTCTGTCATGGTCGTCCCTTGCCTGTGGCGTTGTTCGGGGCCTTGTTCGTGGCCTTGGTCATGGCCGCTCAGACGAAGTAGCGGCCGCCGTTGACGCTGAGGGTCTGTCCCGTCACGTATCCGGCCTCGTCGGACGCGAGGTAGGCGACCGCGTAGGCGATCTCGTCGGGGCGTCCGGCCCGTTTCATCGGCATGGTCGCGCCCAGTGCGTCGGGGTCGAATCCCTCGCGGAGCAGGGGCGTGTCGATGAGGCTCGGCGCCACGTTGTTGACCGTGATGCCGGTGTCGGCGAACTCGAGGGCGAGCGCCTTGGTCAGACCGATCACCCCGCCCTTGGACGCCGCGTAGTGGGACACCGCGGGACCGCCGGTCTGGGCGGACGAGGACGAGATGTTGACGATACGTCCGTGCCCCGCCGTCAGCATGTCCGGCACGAGGGCACGCGTGACCAGGAAGGGGCCTTTGAGGTTGATCCGGATCATCCGGTCCCAGGTCTCCTCGGTGAGGTCCGGGAACGGCACGTAGTTGGTGATACCGGCGTTGTTGACCAGGATCGTGACCGGACCGAGTGCCGCGTGCGTCTGCTCCGCAGCGGCGGCGACGGCCGTGGCGTCGGCCGCGTCACCGACGACCGCCACCGCCTTGCCGCCCGCCTCGCCGATCGCGTCGGCCGTCTCGTGCGCCCCCGCACCGTCCAGGTCCCACACGGCGACCGTCGCGCCCTGGGCGGCGAGCACCAGGGCGATCGCCCGTCCGATACCTCGGCCGCCACCGGTGACGACCGCGTTTCTTCCGTTCAGAGACGTCATTCAGGACTCCAGGTAGGTGCTACTGCTTCGGTTCCGCGGGGATGTCACCCCTCGCCGCGCCGGGCGCCTGACCCAGTGCCTTCCGGGCGGCCTTCCGCGCGGCCACGGCCCGGGGGAAGCCCGCGTATCCGGCGGAGTGGTACAGGACTTCGGCGATCTCGTCCTCGGTCAGCCCGTTGTTCAGCCCTATCCGGACGTGGCTGCCGAGTTCGTCCTCGGCGCCCAGCGCGATCAGGATCCCCAGCGTGACCAGGCTCCGGTCCCGTCGAGCCAGACCCTCGCGCGCCCAGAGCTCGGCCCAGACGCTGACCAGGCCGATCTCCACGAGGTCAGCACCCACGCCGTCGTCACGCAGGTCGGCGTCCTCGGCGAGGGGGGTGTTGACGACCGAGGACATCGTTCGCAGACCGAGTCCGCGCAACTCGGCCGCTGTCGTGGGTTTCACGGGGGATTCTCCGTCCGTCCCGCTCACCGGGACGGACTTTCTGCTGCCTGCACTCGCCACACCCTTCTCTCGTCATCGGGTTACGTATTCAGATTGGTGAAATTAGCTAGCTGATTGAACCGTATGGGAGAGGAGGTGGATACGGCAATGCCCTGGACGCCGACTCGTCGCCGACCAGGACATACCGACAGGGAGCGAGGACCGCGCCGTGGTGTAGCGGGCTACACCACGGATACGGGAGGGCGCTCCCTCGTGGCTCCGCGCGCCTCGCGGAAGGGTGAGGTGTGGAGACGGACGCCACCCTGAACCCACCGTGAACAGGGCGGACTTTCCCATGCCGAGGCGGTTCCGGCTCCGTGCGCATTCCCGGAACCGCTGATGTGGAGGCTTCCCTCGTCATGGCAACTGTCCTGTATCACCTGGGCCGTGCGGCCTTTCGCTGGCGATGGTTCGTCGTCGTCCTGTGGGTCGCCGTGCTCGGCGCCGTCGGATTCGCCGCGTCCAAGGCGCCCGCAGCCGCCGACGAAGGCTTCACGATGCCCGGGATCGAGTCCCAGAAGGCGTTCGACCTGATGGAGCAGCGGTTCCCGGGGACCACGGCCGACGGGGCGAGCGCGCGCATCGTGTTCATCGCCCCGAGCGGGGAGAAGGTGACCGCGGCCGGCAACCGGGCCGCGATCGAGAAGCTCGTCGACGAGGCCGCCGACGGCTCCCAGGTCGCCGCCGCCGTCGACCCCTTCCAGGCCAAGGCCGTCAGCAAGGACGGTACGACGGCGTACGCGACCGTCTCCTTCAAGGCGACGGCCGACGACCTCACCGACGCGAGCAAGAAGCACCTGGAGTCAGCCATCGACGTGGCTCGGCAGGCCGGTCTGCGGGTGGAGGTCGGCGGCGACGCGCTGGCGACCCAGCCCGCGGCCGGCGGACCGGCCGAGGTGGTCGGTATCGCCGTAGCCGCCGTCGTCCTGCTGATCACGTTCGGGTCCCTGGCCGCCGCCGGTCTGCCGCTGCTGGCCGCGATCATCGGCGTGGCCGTCGGCATGACCGGGATCATGGCCCTGTCCCAGACCTTCGGACTGTCGGAGAACACCGGCACCCTCGCCACCATGCTGGGCCTGGCCTGCGGCATCGACTACGCCCTGTTCGTCGTCTCCCGCTACCGCGAGGAACGCGCCAAGGGCCACGCACCCCGGGAGGCGGCGGGCCTCGCCGTCGGCACGGCCGGCTCCGCGGTCGTCTTCGCCGGGCTCACCGTCGTCATCGCGCTGGCCGGGCTCTGGGTCGTCGGTATCCCGATGCTCACCAAGATGGGGCTGGCCGCCGCCGGCGCGGTCCTCGTCGCCGTGCTGATCTGCCTGACCCTGGTCCCGGCGGTCCTGGGCTGCTGGCCGAACGCCGTGCTCTCGCGCGGCGCTCGCAGGAACTCCAGGCGGTACCGCAGGAAGCAGCGCAAGACCGACAACGGCGGCTCGCGCTGGGCCAGGGCCGTCGTCCGCCTGCCCCTACCGGTGCTCCTGCTGGGCGTCGTGGGCCTGGGCGCGGTCGCCGCACCGGTGATGGACCTTCAGCTCGGCATGCCGGGCGACGAGGCCAAGCCGACCTCCACCACCGAGCGCCGCGCCTACGACGCGCTCGCCGAGGGTTTCGGACCCGGCTTCAACGGCCCCCTGACGATCGTCGTCGACGCCAAGGGATCCGACGACCCGAAGGCGGACGTGGCCACGATCACGAAGGACATCGCCGCCACCAGGGGCGTCGTCTCCGTCTCGGCCGCCCGCTTCAACCAGGCCGGTGACACCGCGGTGTTCGCCGCCACGCCCGCCACCAGCCCGACCGACCAGAAGACCAAGGACCTCGTCAAGACGATCCGGGACGAGCGCTCCGGCATCGAGAAGGATGCGGGCGTGTCCTTCGAGGTCACCGGCAAGACCGCCCTCGACATCGACGTCGCCGAGAAGGTGCAGGCCTCGCTGGTGCCCTATCTCGCGGTGGTGGTCTCGCTCGCCGTCGTGCTCCTGCTGCTGGTCTTCCGCTCCCTGCTGGTGCCTCTGAAAGCGGCCTTCGGGTTCCTGCTCTCCGTCCTCGCGGCCCTCGGCGCGGTCGTCGCGGTCTTCCAGCAGGGCCATGGCGCGGACCTGCTGGGCGTGGAGTCCACCGGCCCGATCATGAGCATGATGCCGATCTTCCTGGTGGGCATCGTCTTCGGCCTGGCGATGGACTACGAGGTCTTCCTGGTCTCGCGGATGCGTGAGGCGTACGTGCACGGCGAGGCGCCCAAGGACGCGATCGTCTCGGGCTTCCGGCACAGCGCCCGCGTGGTCGTGGCCGCGGCGCTGATCATGATCGCGGTGTTCTCCGGCTTCATCGGCGCCGACGAGTCGATGATCAAGATGATCGGTTTCGGGCTGGCCGTCGCGGTCCTCTTCGACGCGTTCGTCGTCCGTATGGCGATCGTCCCGGCCATCCTCGCCCTGCTCGGCCACCGGGCCTGGTACCTGCCGAAATGGCTGGCCCGGCTGCTGCCGAACATCGACGTCGAGGGCGAGAAGCTGAGCCGAAAGGTGCCCGTCCCGACCGCAGAGCCGGCCGACGAGTCGCCCTCCGCGGAGCCCGTCGGCGCCCGCTGAGCCGCGTCACCGGCAGCTAGGGACCGGAGCCCGGTCCTGGCACTGCGAACCGCCACCCACGTCCATCCGACCACCGGCTCTGCCCCCCGGGGGGCGGAGCCGTGAAAGGAATCCACCCATGACCGCACGCCGCCACCATCGCATCACCGCCGTCGCCACCGCCGCAGCCGCTGTCGCGCTGACCGCGACGCTCGCCGCCGGCTGCCAGTTCGACGACCAACGGGACTGCGTCTCCAGCGCCGACACCATCGCCGACAGTGTCACCGCCATCCACAGAGCGGGCGCGGACGCGATCGAGGATCCCACGCGGACCCAGAAGTCCGTCGACACCATCGAGAAGAACCTCGACAAGATCAACGACAAGATCAACGACAAGACGGACGACAAGACGGACGACAACAAGGTCGGCGATGCGGTCGACGACCTGAACAAGGCCGTCGCGGACTACAACAAGGCCATTCTGAACGGCGACACCGCCCCGGACAGCAGCAAGATCGACGCGGCGGCCGACCGACTGAAGGACGTCTGCACGTCGTGAACCGGTGCCCCGGACCCGGTCGCCTGCGAGACACTCGTCCCCAGGGACAAGTGTCTTCGATGAGGAGTGACGCATGACCACGGTAGGTATCGCCACCGGCGCCGCCAGCGGGACGGGAGAGGCATGCGCCAGGCGCCTCGCCGACGTGGTGGATGTGCTGTTGCTCGCCGACGGGAACGAGGCGGCGGTGGCCGCGGTCGCGAAGGACCTGTCGGGCCACGGCAAGCGGGCCCTCGTCGAGCCGTTCGCGGTCGATGTCACCGACCGGGCGGACCTCGCCCGGCTCGCCGACCGGGTCAGGGAGACCGGCACGCTCCGGGCCGTCGCGCACGCCTACGGCATCCCGCCCGAGGAAACCGACTGGCGCCGGATCATCGAGGCCGACTTCGTCGCGGCGGCGCTGCTCACCGAGACGCTCCGGCCACTGGCCACGGCCGGTACGGCATTCGTGTACCTGGCCTCCGTGTCCCCGCTGATCGCACACCTCGAGCCCGCCCCGGCGGTGGCGGCCGTCCTGGACGATCCGTTGCAGGAGGACTTCCTCGACCGTTTCCGGGAGGTGGCCGGTCCCGCGGTCGAGGATCCGGCCTGGGCGTACCCGTGGGCCACGTACGGCGTGCACCGCCTGACCCGCGCGGAGGCCGTACGGTTCGGCTCCGTGGGCGCCCGCGTGTGCTCGCTGTCGCCGGGCGCGATCGACACCCCGGAGACACGGCTGGAGGCGGCCCGGTACGCGTCGATCCGAGAGCTCATCGAGCGCACGCCACTGGGCCGCGTCGGCCGGTACGAGGAGGTCGCCGCCGTCGCGGCCTTTCTGCTGTCGGACGAGGCGAGCTTCGTGAACGGCGTCGACATCGTCGTCGACGGCGGCCTGTGTGCCTCGCTGCGGGAGGACTGACGCCGCGGGAGGCGCGCTCTGCGGCCGGTGCGGGACGACGCGTCCGCACCGGCCGTCCCGCACCGGCACTCTCGGCACAGACACTTCGGAATGTCGGCCGCGCCGCGCCTGTCATCGGCCGGCGGTGCCCTCCCACTCGGCCTCGGGGTCGAGCGGCAGTTCGGGCCGGTCGCGCTTGAACGCCTGTGCCTGTTTCTCGACCTTGGGCAGGGCGTGATCAGGCGCGCCGAAGCCGCGGAACAGGGTCGCGCAGTACTCGTGGGACAGGAACTGAGCGTCCCACTGCCCGTCCGGCTTCACCCATTGGTACGTGTGGTTGTGCAGGTTGAGGAACTGGAGGGTGGCCAACCGGGGCGACATGGAGCGGAACACGCCCTGTTCCATGGCCTGCGAGAGCAGGTCGGAGATCAACTGCTCGAAGTCGGAACGCTGGGCGAGCAGGGTCTTGAGCTCGTCGCCGCTGAGACTGCGATAGTCGTGTTCGTAGACCCAGATGTGGTCGAGCCTGCGAAAGATGATCGTCAGAAGCGACTCCGACAGCAGACGCAGGCGCAGCAGCGGGTCCATGTCGAGGTCCGCGATCTGCCGCGCGCGGGACAGCAACGGCCCCATGACCCGCGACTGGATTTCGACCAGCAGGTTCTCTTTCGAGCCGATGTAGTAGTACAGGGCTCCCTTGGCCAGCCCGACCGCGCGCCCCAGGTCGTTGATGGAGGTCGCGGCGTATCCTTGCTGAGCGAACAGGGACGCCGCGATGTCAATGATCTTCTGGCGTCTGACCTCGAAGCCCGGTCCATGGCCTGGCGGTCGTGGCATGGATTCACTCCCCGCGTGATGTGGCGACATGTCGATGGGAATCGACTCCCGCGCCCACGTCGGATGCCTTTCGGTATATCCGGGGGAAGCGGATCACGGGGCGCCGCTTGCTTTTACTGGACCAATCGGTACATTAAACCATGGAAACCCGTCGTCTCAAGCCCGCACCGTCTGCCGGGGCATGGCGACGACGCGCCGGGCCCACGGGTCCGGCGCTCCAGTGCGCCGGCATCGGCTCCGGACGCGTGGACGACCTGGCGTCAATGTACCGCCGCAGGTGACGCATCCGACGGTTCGAGGACCGGGTGTCCGAACTCCACGAACCGTACAGGGCGACGAAGTTCCCCGGTTTCCCGCATGTGTCGACGGGGTGGAAGATCCGCCGCCGGGATCCGGGCCGCCCCTGGTGCGTCCGCCGTGGGCCCGGCCGCTCGGGCAGGACTGGTCGGGCCCACGGCGGACCCCGGTCGAGTCCGTGGTTCAGACGGTCGCGACCGGTGTCAGCGGACTGCCCTGGGTGCCGGGCAGGTTCAGCGGGGGAGCCGTCAACAGGAACCTGCTGCGGCCGTGCTCGCGCAGCCAGCCGGCCAGCTCGTGCAGGTACCACAGTTCGCCGAGGGGAACGCCCAGCTTGAACAGGCACAGGTGGTGGATCGGCAGCAGCGTGTGCGGGCCCTGGGCCTGTGTGACGGCCACGCCTTCGACGGCGTAGTTGTCCGCCACCAGCGCCGAGATCTGCGACTCGGTGATCCAGTCGAGCAGCGCGGGGTCGTCGGCGTCCAGGTAGGCGGCGGTCTGATGGATCGCCACGGGGTCGGGGTTCTTGCCCCAGGCGAGGATCTGGGTGGCGAAACCGGTGTGCAGCAGCAGCATGTCGCCGGGTTCGACGACGACGTCGTCCGCGGCCATGATGTCCTGAAGCGTCTTGAAGTTCACCGCCTGGTAGCCCGTGCCCAGATGGTGTGCCAGGTCGACCAGGACCCCCCGGCCCTGCACGCCGTGCTCCGCCATGTGTTCCAGGCCCAGGTGGCGGGCGTGGCTGAGGCTCCCGCTGCCGTCGCCCTTGACGTCCTCCTGCGGTCCGACGATGTCGGTGCCCGCGCGGTATCCGTTGTAGTAGACGGGCTCGGCCACCCCGTCGCCGTCGGTGTCGAACTCGGCACCCTGGTGGGCGAGGGAGTCCCACTGGGTCGAGTACTGCAGCCAGAGGGTGACCACGTCGTCGGACCACACGTCGATGAGCTCGGGTGAGATCTGTTCGCGTGCGACGACGTTGTAGAAGACGTCCTGCTTGTGCGCCAGGTCCTCGGTGGGCCTCAGAATCGGCGGGTAGCGTCGCTGGTTCATGGCCGAGCCGCCGGGATAGTCGAGCGGCAGGCTCAGGCTGAAGCTGATTCCGTGCTCGACCTCACGCACGCCCTGGAGGACCTTCTCGGGGGTCAGCAGGTTGATGCGGCCCAGCTCGTCGTCGTCACCCCAGTCGCCCCACGTCGAGCCCGGCGGACGCTGCTTCCAACGCTTCGTCACGATTACGCCTCCTTCGGCGACAGTCCCGGTGACAGCCGTGGGCATGCTATTCAGATTGTACCGATCGGTCAATGAGTTGAGTTTAATGCGAATGACCTCTCCCTTTTCCCTCTCCCGCAGCAATAGACTGAGTGGTCGAAAGAAGTGGTGGGGTGCTGCTGCCGAGCGCAGGCCCGTCCGACCTTGGAGAGAGAATGAGCGAAGCCACACAGGCGTGGGTCGCGGAGGGTGTGCGGGCCGTGATCGGGGCCCACGCCCAGGCGCAGGACGCCGGCCGTACCGATGAGGTCGTCGCGTTGTACACGCCCGACGGCGTTCTCGAAGTACCGGGCATGGATCCCGTCGAGGGTCACGACGGGATCCGGGAGGCCTTCAAGGGCTGGGCCCCGACACGGCCGCAGCTGCATGTCGTGACCAATACCGTCGTCACCTCCGCCGCCGGGGACGAGGCCACGGCGGTGAGCGACGTGGTCTTCTTCCTGCGCGCGGAGCCGGGCTGGGCCCCGCAGCTCGTGGGCCGCTACGACGACACCTTCCGCCGCATCGACGGCACATGGCTGTTGCACCGTCGCAGGACCACCTACCAGGCCTAGCTGCCCGCCTCCACCCACTCCGCCCGCCCGTCGAATTCACCCTGGGAGAGAAGAAGACAGATGACCATTTCCGCCGAAGCAGTCCTGGCCGGTGTACAGACCGCCATCGCCGCCTACGCCCACGCCATCGACGCGGGCCGCACCGAGGCCATCCCCGACCTGTTCACCGAGGACGGCGTCGCCGAGATCACCGGTCAGGGCACCTTCGAGGGCCGGGAGGCCATCGGCAAGGCCTACGCGGCGTTCACACCGCAGGCTCCGCAGCTGCACCTCGTCGGCAACACCCTCCTGACCTCCCCTCCCGGAGACGAGGTCACCGCCAGCAGCAACCTGGTGTTCTTCGTCCGAGGCGAGGAGGGCTGGGCCGTCCAACTCGTCGGGACCTACGAGGACACCCTGGTCCGCGTGGGTGACGTATGGAAGTTCCGCAGGCGGGTCACGACCTTCAAGTAGCCCCGCCCGTACGACGGCTGTGCGGCCGGCCCACCACTCGTCCGGATCGGCCGCACGGCAGGGCGGGCGCCTGTCAGGAGGGGACGGGCAACGCGATGGCGCGGGGATTGCGGAGCTGTGGCTCCAGCCCCGCCGGGCGTTCGTGATGCCGCGACACCGCGCCGGTGCGTTTCCGCTCGGCGAAGACCCACAGGCGCAGCACGACGAAGCGCCCGATGCCCGCGAGCCCGGAAGCGCCGAGGTAGACGACCTGCTCCCACATCACCCCGCTGGACGGCCGCACGGTGTGCAGGACGAGCACCGCGGCCGAGGTCAGGGCGTAGGCGGCGGTGGCCGACCCGGCCGACTGCCAGTGCTGCCGCCACCCGGCACGCCGCCCGGTCCCGAAGGTGAAGCGGGCGTGCAGCTCCGTGCACAGGAGGGTCGTCGCGACCGTCACCAGCGCGTTCGCCACCGCCCAGGGCATCGAGAGGGCGAGCAGCGTCACGGCTGGGCCGGAGGCGAGACCGACACCTCCGCCACACGCCACGAACCGGACGAACGAAGCCAGCGGTCCAGGGGCGTCCGGAGTCCGGCGCGGCACCGACACCGGCACGAACGACGCTGTCCGTGCCGTCACCGGCTTCGACGAGAGCGTCGGGGTCATGGCGGTTTCCTTCCGGGCGGAGCATGGTGAACCGCGATGAGCGGCTGGTTTCCACGATCCCGTCGCCCGTCGATCCGAACGAGGACGTGGGCTCCCCGACCGGGGGTGTAGCCGGCTCCACCGAGGCCGACGAGGACCGGCGCTTGTCTGTGTCGACCGGTCGAACCGCCCGGCGAACGCGTGCACGGCAGGCCGCCCGCCGGCGCGTGCACCGTGTGCGGTGCTGGTGCCGGCGTCGAAAGAGAGGACCGCGGATGAAGTCGCTCGGGAACGACGCGGCGGCCGGTACGGCGACGATCCGGACGGGCCGGCCTCGCGCGACGTCGCGCGCCGTACTCGAACGACTGGGCTTCGAACTGTTCGCGCGGCAGGGGTTCGACGGCACGACGGTCGACGACATCGCCGACACGGCGGGTATCGGCCGCCGCACCTTCTTCCGCTACTTCGCCTCCAAGAACGACCTCGTGTGGGGCGACTTCGAAAAGCAACTGGCCAGGCTTGAGGCCCCGCTCGCGGCCGCTGATCCGGAGGTGCCGATGATGGACGCGTTGCGCAAGGCGGTCGTCGAGTTCAACCGGTTCGACCCGGCGGTCGTGCCCTGGCACCGGCAGCGCATGACGCTCATCCTGCGGGTGCCGACACTGCAGGCGGACTCGGCCGTGCGCTACGCGTCATGGCGAGCGCTCGTCACCGAGTTCGCCGCACGGCGCCTGAACCGGCCCGTGTCCGACCTGCTGCCCCGGCTGATCGGCAGTACCGTCCTGGCCGCGTGTGTCGCCGCCTACGAGCAGTGGCTCACGGACGAGGACGCCGACCTGTGCCGTCTGCTGGATCTGGCCATCCGCCAACTCGCCGCCGGATACGCGGAGTCGGCCCTTCGGGCGTAAGGCCGGTGCGGGCGGGCGGTTCGCCGATCGCGTAGCGGATCGCGGTGAGGAAGGCCTGGATCAGGGGGTGCTCCCCGGCTCCGGCGCGTACGGTCGCGAGTACGGTGCGCGTGTGGCCGGCGGAGCCGTCGAGGATGACGCCGGGGGTGCGGTCGAACCACAGCATGTCGGGCAGGAAGGCCGCCGCGTGTCCCTGCTCGACCAGCCGTGCGTGGACCAGCATGTCCGCGGACACGTAAGCGACGTCGGGCTCGAACCCGGCGGCGTGACAGACGGCCGCCGCCCAGGCCCGGGCGGGCGTGCCGGCGGGTTCCATCACCCAGGGGTGCTCGGCCAGATCAGCGAGCGACACCACGGGTGCCGGGGTTGCCAGCCGCATGGCGTCCTCGCACAGCAGGTGGTGCTCGAACTCGGAGGCGCGAGCCGGTGGCGCGTGCCCGGGAAACGTCTCGTCGATCACGAGGTCGAAGTCCCGGGCAAGCAGACCGGGCAGCGAGGTGTGGGGCTCGGCCTGGGTGGCCTCCACCCTTGTCCGGGGATGGTTCTCCCGCAGCCAGGTCAATGCGACGGGCATCAGTGCGAGCATCGCGGTCTGGAAGGCCGCCACCCTGATCGTCCCGGACACCTCCCGCAACGAGGCCGCGATCTCCGCCTCGGCGCGCTCCAGCTCCCGCAGCGCCTTCTCCGTGCGGGCGACGAGGATCTCCGCCTGCGGTGTCAGCCGGACCCCCCGGCCTTCCCGCTCCAGCAGCGGAGCGCCGACTTCGGACTCCAGCAGCGTCAGTTGCTGGGAGACAGCCGAGGGACTGTAGGACATGGCCGAGGCGACAGCAGCCAGCGTGCCGCGGTACTTCAGCTCCCGCAGCACCGCCAGGCGACGCATGTTGTACACGCCCCTCACCTCATTCATCAGATTCTTTTACCTGTCTACTCCAGAAACATTCACTTTACTCAAGAGAGGTGCTTTGGGACCGTGAAGGCAGAGCAGCACCGTACGGATGGGAAATAAAGGGCATGGACATCGAGGCGCTCCGCCAGGACACCCCGGGCACCGCGAACCGGATTCACCTCAACAACGCGGGCGCAGGCCTGCTGTCGCGTCAGACACTCGGGGCCATGACGTCCCATCTGGAACTGGAGGCCGCGATCGGCGGCTACGAGGCCGCGGGCCAGGAACGGGACCGCATTGATGCCGTCTACGGGCGCATCGCCCGACTGGTGGGCGGGCAGGCGGAGGAGATCGCGCTGTTCGACAACTCCACCCACGCCTGGAATGCCGCGTTCTACTCCATGACGTTCAAGCCGGGCGACCGCATCCTCACCGGCCGGGCCGAGTACGGCAGCAGCGTTCTGGCCTACCTGCAGACAGCCCAGCGCACCGGAGCCGAGGTCGTCGTCGTCCCCAACGACGAGTCCGGCCGGCTCGACACCGCCGCCCTCGCGAACCTGATCGACGACCGCACCAAGCTGGTGGGCATCGCCCACGTCCCCACCAGCGGCGGTTTGGTCAACCCGGCCGCCGAGATCGGACGCATCACCCGTGCCGCCGGCGTTCCCTTCCTCCTCGACGCCACCCAGTCCGTCGGCCAGTTCCCCGTGGACGTCACCGAGCTCGGCTGCGACATGCTCACCGCCACCGGCCGCAAGTTCCTGCGCGGCCCGCGCGGCACGGGCTTCCTGTGGGTGCGCCCCGAGGCACTGGCATATCTGGAGCCGCACGTGACCGAGATCGCCGCGGCCACCTGGGACGGCAAGCGCGGTTTCACCTGGCACGACGGTGCGCAGCGTTTCGAGACATGGGAGGTCGCCTACGCCAACGTCCTGGGTCTGAGCGCCGCCGTCCAGCAGGCCCTGGACCTCGGCATGGACGAGATCGGCCGACGCACCCTCGCCCTCGGCGCCCGTCTGCGCGACCGGCTGGACGCCGTGCCCGGCATCACCACCTACGACCTCGGGCGGCAGCGGTGCGCGATCGTCACCTGCAAGGTCGACAACATGGCCACGGCCGATGTCGCGGCCGCCCTCACCGGGCACGGCATCAACGTCAGCACCACCGACCCGGTGCAGACCCAGTTCGACACCGAGGACCGGGACGTCCACCCGCTGGTACGGCTTTCGCCGCACTACTACAACACCGAGGCCGAGATCGACCGCGCCGTCGAAGTACTCGCCGAACTCGCTGCGGCCCGCTAGGCGGGTCCGGCGAATTCCGCTGCGGTTCGGCAGCGCCCCAGAAGGGGCCCGGGGCAACTGCGCGACCAGCCAGGCCCGACGGGGATGCGGGACGACACCACCCGGATGCTCGTCAACCGTGCGCAGTTCGACAACTCGAACGGGACGCGCGAGCGGATCCGGGAGCGCACCCCGGCTGTCCGTGCGATCGAGCACACCATCGAGTACCTCGACTCGGTCGGCTCCTGCCACGGCTTCGTGGCCACGCTCGGCCGCCTGATCCCGCAGCTGCGCGGGCAGGAGTTCACCGAGGACGAGCGCGAGACGGTGCGCCGGCAGATCGGCCGGGTCCGCGCCGCGGCGGACTGGCTCGAACGCGCCCTCGAAAACGGCGAGTTCACCCTGGACGAGCAGCTCGTGCAGCTTCTCAAAGGCGAGGAGTAGCCGTGCCGCGGCGCCGGGAGGCCCGGCCCCTGGCCGGGCACTACGGCGACCTGGTCCGCGTCGCCTTGATGGAAGCATGCCCCGCGGGCCTGCACACCTACCAGCTCATGGCCGCCACCCGCCTGACCCGCTCGCAGGTCGGCCGCGGCATCCGGCACGTCCGCGACGTCGTCGCTGCGGAGAACCTGACCCCGATCACCTGGACCCGCGCCATCACCGTGCAGACTTCTGGGGGATCGAAGCGACTCGACCCGATACCGTGAGGGCCTACGAATCCACACCCTGACATGGAAAAAGAAGTGCAGGATGCACATCCTGGATGACCCCGCCGGTCTTTCCACCCGTGCCCAGAGTCTGCTCGAACGAACCGGTCGGCGCGATCATCAGCAGGAACCCCGACTCTCCACAGAGTTCCTGCGGCTCCGGGACCGCGTTGGCCAGTTGATTCCCACACCCATGATGCTCGTCATCCGCCGGGAAGGATTCGAGCAGAGATACGGCGGACTCCGCTACCAGGTGCGGAGCAGTTACACCATCCAGGGCGAACGCCACGACACGCTCCGCGAGTGGCACTACGACCTGGGCCAGCGTATGGCGACCGGCTCTACCCACGGCTGGTACTTCGATTGGTTCGGAGAACGTGTCTCCTCTCCAGTGCGCTACCTGGTGCACACGGACGGACGAGTCGGAGTGGACGACGGAGGCGGCACGTTCCTCGAAATCGCCCCGTCTCTCCCGGCGCTCATCGAATCCCATGCCCTCACCGACACGGTCTCGACCTGGGACCGCATCACAGCCGAGGTGGACAGCTCCGCACTCGCCGAGCAACTCGTCGGTCTCACCGACGTCCCCGAGGCCTCAGGGCCCACCATCCGGTGGCGCCTGTCCGACAATGTCGCGGTCGAGGAGTTCCGGAACTGGAGCAGCGAGACACCGCGTCGTTGGCGCGCATTCATCTGGAGCCGAAGCCAGACTGGCCGACGCCAAATTGAAGAAGCCGCTGTCCGAGCAGCGGCAATGCAGCAGACGATGACAGTCACCGGATGATGACCGCTGCCTGACAAAGCTGATTCCACAGAACCCCGTGGGAGACGGTCTACGGGTTTATCTGGCGGTGGAACCGGGCCGGGGTCGTCACCTACATCCGTGACCAGCTTCGGTGCCGGATCCGTACCAGCAAGGGCCGCTGCCCCCACCCGGTCACGCTGATCGTCGACTCCCAGTCGGGTCAAGGGTGCCTCCACCGTCGGCCGCAACAGCCGCGGCTACGACGCCGCGAAGAAAATCGACGGCCGCAAACGACATATCACCGTGGACACGCCCGGTCTGCCGGTGATGATCACGGTGACACCCGCCGACGCCCAGGACCGCGACGCCGCCCGCGACGTGTTCTGGCGCCTGCGCCTCACCCAGCCGCAGCGCGTCCAGGATCTGGCACCACGAGGTCCGGCCCGATTCGAGCGCGGCGACGAACGAGTAGGACCAGCCGGGCACGAACTGGTCCGACGAGCGTCAGCTGCGGCCGTAGACATGACAGAACAAGCGGTCCGGACTGGTCGGCGCGTCCGGCCGGAGCCAGTGGGTGACGTCCACCGCCAGGACCAGGCGTTCGTCGGCGGCCTTGGGCTGCGGCAGCCCGGCCAGCACCTGCCGCGGTTGGGACACATCGACATTCCCGCTGTTCAGTGCGTCGTACATCGCGCCGTGCCCGCGCCGGTGCTCAGCCGTCAGTGTGAGGTCCACCGGTGTGGTCACGGGCCTGTCCGCGCACAGCAACGCGTCGGTCAGCTCGAACGGCGTGTCCCCGCGCACGGTCAGGCAGTCGAAGAAGTCGTCCCGGAAGTGTGATGCCACCGCGAACGCTTCACGCCGGACATCGTGATGCAGCAGGCTCATTCCTCCACGGCCTTCGTACTGGTCAAGTGCCTCTTTGGTCGGAGCACAGGATCAGACGGAGGCCGTGTTCCACGCCCCCGGAATCCCCGTACGAACGATCATGTTCGGGGCATCGTTCGACTCGACCTCAGGCTTGGCGGTGACCGAACTCATCTCTGATGGCCGTGAGGTCGGGTTCGCCGAACTGGACCTGCAGTCGGTGGAATGTGCGGACTTTGGCGCTTCCAAATCTCTGCAGGTACGCGGTGTAGGAGCTGGCAGTGAGAAATTTCGGGGGTGTGGTCTTGCTGTGAAATTTGTCCGCGTACATCACCATTTGCTCTTCCATGGTCACGGCCAAGTAGTCGGCTACCGGCAGATCCAGCCGCTGTTCACGGATGTCGTGCCCGGTGAGACCGACTCCTGTGTGGCAGGAGCAGAAGCGGCGGAGGCGCTCTGGGAAGCCCTCCTGGCGGAGGATCTCGTGGCCGACGATTCCGTGGCGGATGTAGTTGCTGTGATCGAGACGTCCGGCATGGTCGTAGAGCCGGTAGACACCGATGTCGTGGAGCAGTGCGCCTGCACGCACAAGGGCAGTATCAAGCTGGAGGACAGTGCGAGCCATGAGTTGCTCTGCGATGCGGCAGATGATCTCGCAGTGCGTGTACACGAGGTCGAGAGCCTCACGCGTCGGTGCGTACTTCTCGTGCAGTGCACGCGTCTCTTGGACCGTCGGCAGGGTCACCGCGGCAGCGTAACAACCTTTCGCACAGCCGAATGAGCCGTTCACCCCACGAGTGAGGGCAACCTAAGCAGCTCACGCTGGAGGTTGAAGAGCAAGCTTAGCCACCTGCACTCCGGCCACCGCGAAAACTCGCAGCAGCGCCCCGGACACGCCTGCCGGCCACTGCTGCGGATTTTTGGCCTGTCTGGGTCGTGCCTCGTTCAGGACATACCGCGCCGCATGGCGTCGGCGACCACCTCGCCGACGAGGACGGCGGTGGCCGCCGGTCCCCGCAACGGGGGCGTCGGCAGGATCGAGGTGTCCGCTACCCGCAGACCGTCGACGCCGTGCACCCTTCCGTAGGGGTCGACCGCCGCCCGGGGATCGTCCGCGGGGCCCAGGGGGACCGTCCCACAGGTGTGATGCGCTGTACCGAGATGCCCGAGGATCCACTGGTCGAGCAGGAGGTCGTCCGCCAGCACCGCCGCCGTCGGCTCCGTGAGACCCCCGCAGACCTCCCTGAAGTCACTCGTGCCGGTCAACTCGGCGGTGACACGGACCGCTTCGCGCAGGCGCCGCCGGTCCGCCGCGGTCGCCAGATAGCCGTAGGCGAGGCCCGGAGGTGTCGCGGGATCTGCGGAACGGGTGCGCAGCCGGCCGCTCAGCCGCGGTGTCTGGACGGAGACGAGGAACGCCAGAGGCGCGCCGGGGACGGACACCTTCCCGCGGGTCAGCCCGGCCATGGGGACCAGGGACTGCAGGACCTCCAGGTCGCCCGGATGGCTCCCGTCCGAAGAGCTCAGGTGCAGGACCCCGCCGAGCCATGAGCCGGAGGGCATTTCCAGTGGGCGCCGGGGCACCCACTCCAGGACCACCTGGGGATGGTCGCCGAACCGGGCTCCGACGGCCGGAGCGTCCCTGACGACGGCGATCCCGAGGGCCTCCAGGTCACGGCGCGGCCCGATGCCCGACAGGTGGAGCAGCTGGGGAGAGCCGAACGCCCCCGCGCAGAGCACGACTTCGCCACCGCGGAGCACTCGGCGGCGCCCATGGCGCTCGACCTCCACACCGGTGGCGTGGTTCCGCTCGACGACGACCCTGCGGACCGTACTGTCTCCTTCCACCCGGAGGTTGGGGCGGTCCAGGGCGCCGAGCAGGTAGCTGATGCCGGTGTTGACGCGTACCCCGTCCACGGCGTTGGACGGCACCGGGCCGAACCCCGGCGGATCCTGGGCGTTCTTGTCCGGCTCCTCGGGAAAGCCCAGCCGATGCGCGGCCGCCCGGAACGCGACGGCGGCGGGATGGCGGAGTTCCGTGCGGCGGACGCGTACCGGCCCGTGGCCGCCGTGCAGTGCGCCGGCACCGTGGTCGAGGTCGGTCTCCAGAGCGCGGAGAAACGGAAGCACCCGGTCGTACGACCAGACCGCGCCGCCCGCGTCCGCCCAGCGTGCGAAGTCGGCCCGGCGGGCGCGGACGAAGTACCCGCCGTTGACGGTGGTCGAGCCGCCGAGCCAGCGCCCCCGGACGACGGTGTATGGACGCGTCGGGGTGAGGTGTACGTCGTACGGCAGGACGGCCGGGTGCCCGGGCTGGGCGCCGGGCACGAGCCGTGCGTCCAGCAACTCGGGTGCGAACACCGACGAACTGCGCGGCACCGGGCCCGCCTCCAGCACCAGCACGGTGCGGCCGGCGTCCTCGCTCAGTCGTGCCGCGAGTGCGGCACCGCTGCCGCCGGCACCCACCACGATGACGTCCGCGCCGCTTGCCCGGTCGGCCCGGTGCTCCGTCCGCCTCATGGACACGTGATTGAAGACGCACCGACCCCTGCGCGCGGTGACCTGTCCCGCTGACCGGGACAGCCTCGGGTGCTCGGCGTAGCGGTGACCTAGCGTCAGGTGCGCCAGACGAGTCGGCGGCGCGGACCGCCCTGGTTCTGGCATCGAGTGCCATTGGGTTCCCCGCATCCGAGGGAGAGTCGCATGAACGAACTCCGCTCCACCGTGCCCGAAGAGGCGGCCTTCGACGCCGAGCACGACCAGGACGGTGCCCTGCCGCCACTGATCGAGGCCGAGGACCTCCTGGAGGAGATCTCCATCGACGGCATGTGCGGCGTCTACTAGGCGTCGCCGGATGACACGGCTGGACCTCGACCGCGCCTGGGACCTGCATCCGCAGGTCTCGGTGCGTCCCGAACCCTTCGGTGCGCTGCTCTACCACTTCGGCACCCGAAGGCTGACCTTCCTCAAGGACCGCCGGCTGCTCGCGGTCGTACAGCACCTCGCCCACGCCCGGACGGCCCGGGCCGCCTGTCTGGCCGCAGGCGTCGCCGAAGGCGAACTGGCCCGGTACGGCAGGGCCCTGGCCGCACTCGCCGACGCGTCGATGCTCGTCGGAAGGACCACATGACCACCGCACCCACGACCGTCGGGCCCACGCCCCGGACACCACGGCTGGTCGACCTGTTCGAGCACGGACTCGACGCCCCGATCTGCCTCACCTGGGAGCTGACCTACGCCTGCAACCTGGCCTGCGCCCACTGTCTGTCCAGCTCCGGCCGACGCGACCCGAGGGAGCTGAGCACGGCGGAGGCCGAGGCGGTCATCGACGAACTGGAGGCCATGCAGGTCTTCTACGTCAACATCGGTGGCGGCGAACCCACCGTCCGCCCCGACTTCTGGGAGCTCCTGGACTACGCCACGGCACACCACGTGGGGGTGAAGTTCTCCACCAACGGCGTCCGGATCACTCCCGAAACCGCCGCGCGGCTCGCCCGCAACGACTACGTGGACGTCCAGATCTCGCTCGACGGCGCGACCGCCGACGTCAACGACGCGGTACGCGGCCCCGGTTCGTACGCCACGGCGCTGCGGGCGCTGGAGCACCTCGCCTCCGCCGGAATGCGCAACTTCAAGATCTCCGTGGTCTGCACTCGGCACAACATCACCCAGCTAGACGACTTCAAGGCACTTGCCGACCGCTTCGGAGCCCAACTGCGCCTGACCCGGCTGCGCCCCTCCGGACGCGGCGCGGACGTCTGGGACGACCTGCACCCGACGGCCGCGCAGCAACGCGAGCTGTACGACTGGCTGCTCGCCCACGGCGACAACGTGCTGACCGGGGACTCCTTCTTCCACCTCTCCGCCTACGGTCAGGCGCTCCCCGGCCTGAACCTGTGCGGTGCCGGGCGGGTCGTCTGCCTGATCGACCCGGTCGGCGACGTGTACGCCTGCCCGTTCGCCATCCACGAGGAGTTCCTCGCCGGCAACGTCCGCGAGACGGGCGGCTTCGCCGCAGTGTGGCGGGACTCCGAGCTGTTCCGGCGACTGCGTGCCCCGCAGCACGGCGGAGCCTGCGCCTCCTGCGCGTTCTACGACACCTGCAAGGGCGGATGCATGGCAGCGAAGTTCTTCACCGGCCTTCCGCTGGACGGCCCGGATCCCGAGTGCGTGCAGGGACACGGCGAGCAGCGGCTCGCGGGGGGCCGGGACGGCCGGCCACGCCCGTCCGCGGACCATTCCCGGCGCCCGCGGCCGGTGGACCTCGTCCTCACCCGCCGCGAGGACCCGGCCCGGCCTCCGGTGAGCGACTGCGCCCAGGACCCGCTGGCCGGGCTCCGACTGACCTGAGGACCCGATCTCCGAATCTCCGAGGAGTGGCAGATGCGACGCCGGAACCCCTGGTTCGAATCGGTCGCCGAGGCACAGCGACGGGCCGAGAGGAGACTGCCGAGCACGGTCTACGGCGCGCTCGTCGCGGGCTCGGAGCGCGGGCGGACGATCGACGCCAACATCGCGGCCTTCGCCGAACTGGGCTTCGCCCCGCGGCTCGTGGGCCACCACGCCGAGCGCGATCTGTCCACGACCGTGCTGGGCGTACCGACGGCCCTTCCCGTGCTCATCTCACCGACCGGCGTCCAGGCGGTGGACCCGGAAGGGGAGGTGGCCGTGGCCCACGCAGCGGCCGGACGGGGCGTCATCATGGGCCTGAGCTCGTTCGCGAGCAGACCGGTGGAAGAGGTCACCGCCGCCAATCCGAACACCTTCTTCCAGCTGTACTGGAGCGGTACCCGGGACACGATGGTGCAGCGCATGGACCGGGCCAGGGCGGCGGGCGCCAAGGCGCTGATCGTCACTCTCGACTGGTCCTTCTCGCACGGACGGGACTGGGGGAGTCCGGCCATCCCGGACCGCATCGACTGGAGAACCGCGCTGCGCTTCGCCCCCGACGTCCTGCCCCGCCCGGGCTGGCTGTGGCGGTACGCGAGGTCCGGCCGGGTCCCCGACCTCACGGTGCCCAACCTGCGGCCACCCGGCGGCGACGCCCCCACGTTCTTCGGCGCCTACGGCGAATGGATGCAGACCACGCCGCCGACCTGGGAGGACGTCAGGTGGCTGCGGGAGGAGTGGGGCGGGCCCTTCCTCCTGAAGGGCGTGACCCGGCTGGACGACGCCAAACGGGCCGTCGACGCAGGCGTTTCGGGACTGTCGGTGTCCAACCACGGCGGGAACAACCTGGACACCACCCCGGCCGTCATCCGGGTCCTGCCCTCCGTCGCGGCGGCGGTCGGCCACCAGGTGGAGGTCCTCCTCGACGGCGGCGTACGGCGCGGCGGGGACGTGGCGAAGGCACTCGCCCTCGGCGCCCGTGCCGTGCTGATCGGCCGCGCCTGCCTCTGGGGCCTCGCGGCCAACGGACAGGCCGGCGTCGAGAACGTGCTGGACATCCTGCGCGGCGGGCTCGACTCGGCCGTGCTGGGCCTCGGGCACTCCCGCGTCGACGAGTTGGGGCCCGGGGATCTGGTGATACCGCCGGGCTTCCCGCTGACCCTGGGCGGCGGGGACCTCCCGGTGCCCGCCGAGGCCGTCTTGGCCCACCTCGAATCACCGGTCACCTGAGCATGCCGGAGGACACCGGCCTGCGAGACCTCTCGGACGCCGTCTGGCCGGCCGTCCCGTCCGGTGCGCTCGTCCTGGTTCCGGTCGGGTCCACCGAACAGCACGGCCCGCACCTGCCGCTGGACACCGACACCGTGGTCGCCCACGCGGTCGCCCGGCGGACGGCCGACGCCCTCGCCACAGGACCGTACGGCCCACCGCTGGTGGCACCGCCGCTCGCGTACGGCGCCAGCGGCGAACACGCGGACTTCCCGGGCACCGTCTCGATCGGGCACGAGGCGCTGCACGCGGTGATCGTGGAGCTGGCGCGCTCGCTGTTCCTGTGGGCGGGCCGCGTCGTGTTCGTCAACGGCCACGGCGGCAACACGGCCGCCCTCGGCAGGGCCGTCGGTCTGCTGCGTGCCGAGGGCCACGACGCGGCCTGGACCTGCTGCGAGGTACTGGGCGGCGACGCGCACGCCGGCCGGGCGGAGACCGCACTGCTGCTGCACCTGACACCCGACCGGGTACGCCTCGACGAGGCCGTCGCCGGTGACACCCGGCCGCTCTCCGTCCTCCTGCCGGAGCTGATGGCCCGGGGCGTCCGTGCGGTCTCCTCCTCCGGTGTGCTCGGCGATCCCGCCGGCGCCTCGGCCGAGGAGGGCCGTCGGGCGATGGCAGCGATGGTGTCCGCAACCGTCGCCCGGATCAGCGCGTGGACCTGCGACGAGCAGGGCCGTCTCGGCGATCCGACCCGCCCGGAGGCCGCAGGTCCATGACACTTCCCATCGGTTTCGTGGTCCAACTGGACCGGCACACCCGGGTCGTCGACGGGGGCAGGGCTCTCCTCGGCGGGTTCCCGACCCGGCTGCTGCGGCTGACACCGCGGGCCCGGCGGCTCCTCGTGGACCGGACGATTCCCGTACGGGACACGGCGAGCGCGTTCCTCGCGGACCGGCTGCTGGCGTGTGGCATGGCCCACCCCGTCGCCGCAGCGCTGCCCGTACCCCCGGATCCCCGCTGCACGGTCGTGATCCCGGTGCGGGACCGCCCGCGCCAACTGGACCGGCTGCTGCGGAGCATCGGCACGGACCATCCGGTGATCGTGGTGGACGACGCCTCACGTCGCCCGGCGGCCGTGGCCGCCGTCGCCGCCCGGCACGGCGCCCGACTGGTCGCCCTGACCACGAACGTCGGACCCGCCGGCGCCCGCAACGCCGGGCTCCGTCTCGTCACCACCCCGTATGTGGTCTTCGCCGACTCCGACATCGTGCTCGACGCCGACACGGTCCCGACCCTGCTCCGGCACTTCGCCGATCCCCGGGTCGCCATGGCCATACCACGCATCACCGGCCTGCCCAACACCGCCACGACCTGGATCGAACGGTACGAGAACGGCCGGTCCTCCCTCGACCTCGGCGCACATCCGGCGCCGGTCCGCCCCGGCACGCCCGTGTCCTGGGCGTCCTCGGCCTGCGTGGTGGCGCGGGTCGACATGCTGGGGGAGGGCTTCGACGACGGCATGCGGGTCGGGGAGGACGTCGACCTGTGCTGGCGGCTGGTCGATGCGGGCCTGCGGGTCCGCTACGAGCCGGTGGTCCGGGCCGCCCACGAGCACCGGGTGCGCGTGGGGGACTGGCTGCTGCGCAAGGCCGTGTACGGGACCGGGGCCCAGCCCCTCGCCGAGCGGCACCCGGACTTCATCGCGCCCGCCGTGTTCGCCCCGTGGAGCCTGGTGTTCGTCACCGCGCTGCTCGCCCAGCGCCGTTGGTCGGTGCCGGCCGCGGGGGCCGTCCTCGGGGTGGCCACCGTGCGCATCGCCCGCAAGCTGGACGGCACCCGGCATCCGTACCGGCTGGCCGCGCGGCTCACCGCCAACGGTGCCCTCGGCACCTTGTCGCAGGCCTCCGCGCTGCTGACCCGCCACTGGTGGCCGCTCACGGCTGCCGGGTGCACGGTTTCCCGCCGGGTGCGCAGGGCCGTGGTGGTCGCCGCGCTGGCCGACGTGGCACTCGAGTACCGGCACGAAAAGGTTCCCCTCGACCCCCTCCGCTACGCCGTCGCCCGCCGTCTCGACGACCTCGCCTACGGGGCCGGCGTGTGGCTCTCGGCCCTGAGGGGCCGCTCCACCGGCGCGCTGCGGCCGCGCGTCACCCGCTGACGCGATGCCGACGCGACATTCCGTACCCTCAATTATTGACTCGACCGATCGGTACAGTTAACTTCGTAGGCAAGCCCGGGTGAGTCCTGCAGCGAACGACGCGGTTCGAAAAGGGGTACTGCCTGTGTTCAAGGAATTTGTCGTGTCCGGTGACTCGCACATCATCGAGCCGGTCGATCTCTTCAAGACCCGGTTGCCCAAGCGCCTCCGTGAACGGGCCCTGTGGGAAGAGGAGTTCACCCTGGACGAGCCGATCGTTCCGGGCGGCCACACGGAGTTCAAGAAGCTCCACACCATCGGCTTCGACGGCTGGACCATCTCCAAGTACCGCCAGCACGGCGGGGAGACCCCGGACGGGGAGCCGGAGCACATCATCCGCGACATGGACCTCGACGGCGTCGACGCGTCGGTCATGTTCCCCAACCTCTCGCTGTTCGTCCTGTTCACGGATGACCACGAACTGTCGATGGCCCATGCGCGCGTGTGGAACGACTACCTCGCCGAGCGCTACCTCCCGCACCGGGACCGCCTGCGCCCCACGGCGGCGATCCCCCTCACCCGCATCCCCGACGCGGTCGCCGAGATCGAGCGGTGCGCCCGGCTGGGGATCGGCGCGATCCTGCTGCCCGACATCCCGCCGGTGCCCTACTGGTCGCCGGAGTACGACCCGGTGTGGGCCGCTGCCCAGGCCAACGGCATGCCGGTCTTCTTCCATGTCGCCACCGGCGGGGTCAAGGTCAGGGAGAACGTCTCGGATACCGCGGTCACGGTCCGGGGCCTGATGACCTCCATGAACATGGGCAAGGGCCAGCTGACCGACGCCATGGTGGCGAGCCGCACCATGAGCGCCGGGGGCAGCGGTGCGGCCGGTCCGCAGGGGATCATCGCCGACCTGGTGGCCGGCGGCGCCTGCGAACGCTTCCCCGACCTGCACTTCAACCTCATCGAGTACAGCGCCGGCTGGCTGGTCTCCTACATGGGGTTCATGGACAAACTCTGGAAGACCGGCACCGGCCAGGACCCCGACTGGTGGCTCGGCTTCTGGGACGACTCGCGCTCGCCGAAGGAACAGCCCGCGATGGGACGGCTGTTCGCCGTGAACAGCCGCTGGCCGCACCCGCTCAAGCCCAGTGAGTACGTCCGGCGCCAGATCCATGTGCAGTTCGCCGACGACCCCACAGCGGTCAAGGCCCGCCACATCACCGGCCTGTCGACGATCATGTGGGGCAACGACTACCCGCACGCGGAGGGCACCTTCCGCAGCAGCGCCGACTGTGTCGCCGAGAACTTCGTGGACGTCCCCGACACGGACCGCGCGGCGATCCTGGGCGGCACGCTCGCCGGGATCGTGGGCTTCGACCCGAGCCGGAAGCTGGCTCCCGTCCCCCAGGGCACCTGAACCGCGACCGAGTGCCGGACCGGCCTCGGAGCGACCGGGCTGCGGGGGCGGCGTCGCCGCCGGCCCCCCCCCCCCGGGAAGTCACCCCACCCCAGC
>NZ_JBSHBL010000012.1:153029-181690 GCF_053611985.1 Streptomyces sp. NPDC054770 | reverse complement strand
CCACCGACGTCAGCAGCGGCAGCGCCCAGGTGCCCGCGAAGCCGAGTATCACCAGCGGCCCGGCCCAGCCGGTGGCGTGCATCCAGCGCCCGAAGAGCGTGTCGGCGGGGAGCGTGCTCTGCTGACTGACCCCGGCGACGAACAGCCCCGGCGCGATCCAGCAGGCGGCCACCAGGAGCCCGATCCGCCACTGCGAGACCAGCTTCACCAGCTCGAAGCGGTAGGCGCGCGACACCGGGACACGACGGGCGACGGGGGCGATCTCGGTGACAGCGGCGGCTTGGGTGACGGTCATCGGCCGGTCTCCTGGTGCTCGGTGAGGGCGAGGAAGGCGGCTTCGAGCGGGGACACGACGGGGGCGAGTTCGCGGACCGCGACGCCCGAGCGGACGATCTGGGCGACGAGTTCGTCGAGGGCGGGCACCAGGGCGCGTACGACGAGCGCCTCGGGGTCCTGCCGCAGGCCGGGGCCGGTGCCGTCGGCGATCCGGATGCCCGCCGTGGCGGCGGCGAGCCGGCGCGCGGCCTCGGGGTCGGAGGTGCGCAGCCGGTAGTCGAGTTCGCGGTTCTCGGCGGCCAGCTTGTTCAGCGGGCCGGAGAAGACGACGCGTCCGGTGGCGAGGATGGTGACCTCGGAGCACAGCGCCTCCAGGTCGTCCATCCGGTGGCTGGAGAGCACCACGCCGGTGCCGTCGGCGGCGAGCCGGGTGAGGACGCCGTGCACATGTCTCTTGCCGGCCGGGTCGAGGCCGTTGGACGGCTCGTCGAGGACGAGCAGCCGGGGCCGGGTGAGCAGGGCGGCGGCGAGCCCGAGCCGCTGGCGCATGCCGAGGGAGAAGCCGCGGGTCCTGTCGTCGGCGACGTCGGTGAGCCCGGCCTCGGCGAGCACGTCGTCGATCCTGGCGGCGCCCGCGGCCCCCTTGTCGAGACCGCGGAGGGCGGCCAGCGCGGCGAGGTTCTGCCGGGCGGTGAGCGAGGGGTAGAGCCCGGGCGCGTCCACGAAGCCGGCGACGCCGTCCGGGGCGGCGAGCGCCCGTTCGACGGGCGTGCCCAGGATCTCCAGCCTGCCGCCGTCGGCGACGGCCAGCCCCAGCAGCAGGCCCAGCAGGGTCGTCTTGCCGGCGCCGTTCGGGCCGACCAGGCCGTGGATCTGGCCTTGCGTCACGTCCAGGTCCACGGCGTCCAGCGCGACGACGTCGCCGAAGTACTTGGTGATCCCGCGCGCCCGGACTGCGTGAGGTGTGTCCATGAGTCCCTTGCGTCCCTTCTTGCGCAACCCGCAGGGACTTTAGGGAGAACACACAACCCAGGCACAGGCAGTCGGCTGAACGTTCGAGGAACGGTTCGTCAAGGCAACGGCAAGTCGGGGCAGCTGACGGACGATCCGGCGCACTACCCGGCGTGCAGCATCAGCCCGATCCCGACGACCACCAGCCCGGCCGCCGCGATCCTGGGCGCCCCGAACCGCTCGTCGAAGAAGACCGCTCCGATGGCCGCCCCGACGATGATCGACGACTCGCGCAGCGCGGCGACCGGGGCGAGTTCGGCGCGGGTCTGTGCCCACAGGACCAGTCCGTAGGCGAGGACGGACAGCAGGGCGCCGAACAGGCCCAGGGCGGCGAACGGGCGGGCCGCGGTGAGCAGTTCGCCGCGTCTGCGGTACAGGGCGTACGTCGGGATCGCGAGGCCCTGGAGGGCGATCAGCCAGGCGATGTAGCCCACGGAGGATCCCGAGGCCCGGACCCCGAGGCCGTCCAGGACGGTGTACGCGGCGATCGACAGGCCGGTGGCGAGGGCGGCGCCGATCGCCGTCCAGTCGGGGCGGCGGCCGCGCAGCCCCCACAGGGCGACCCCGGCGAGCCCGGCGCAGGACACGGCGATGCCCGCGGCCGCGGGTGCGTCGGGCACCTCGTGCGCGAACACGGCGGCGAACAGCGTCACCAGGAGCGGCGCGGTGCCCCTCGCGATCGGGTAGACCTGCCCGAAGTCCCCGAGCCGGAAGGACAGCATCAGCAGCGCGAAGTAGGCGACGTGGACGACCGAGGAGGCGATCAGGTACGGCCATGCGCCGGCCGCCGGTACGGCGGAGAACGGCATCAGCAGCGAGCCGATCAGCACGCTTCCGGCGGCGATCAGCGAGGAGCCGACGAGTTTGTCGGTGATCCGGTGGGCGATGGCGTTCCAGCCGGCGTGGGTGACCGCGGCGAACAGGACGGCCGCGGTGACCGCAGGGGTCACGCGGTGGGCTCGCGCACGTCCGCGACGGTGGCGCCGGCGTGTGCCACCAGGGCGGCGGGCGCGATCGGGAAGACGGCATGGGGGTTGCCGGCCGCGGCCCACACCACGTCGTGCCGCAGCAGTGCCCGGTCGGCGAGCACGCGCGTGCGTGTCCGGTGCCCGAAGGGCGGCACGCCTCCGATGGCGTACCCGGTCGTCTCGCGTACGACGTCCGCCTTGGCCCGGGTCACCTTCCCGGCGCCGAGTTCCTTGCGGACCAGTTCCACGTCGACCCGGGAGGCGCCGTCCATCAGCACCAGCACGGGCACCCCGTCGGCGGCGAAGATCAGCGACTTGCAGATCTCGCTCAGCTCGCACCCGACCGCGGCGGCGGCCTCGGCCGCGGTCCGGGTCGCGTCCGGGAACCGGCGGATCCGCGAGGTCAGCTCTGCGAGGCCGAGCTCCTCCAGGGCGGCAGCGAAACGAGGGTGGGCACCGGAGTCCCCGGCGTCGGCGTCAGTGGCGGCTGTCGTCGTCATGGGGGCACGCTAGCCAAACCGGGGAAGTGGCGGCGAGTGGTTAAGAACGGTCGGCGGTCCCGGGCACGAGAAAGCCGGTGAGGGTGCCCCGTCCCCACGGACCCTCACCGGCGGTCTGTCACGAGCCGTGCCTCAGGCGCGTACCAGCTCCCGGTCCTCGTCGTCCCGGTCGGCGTCGCGGTCGGCCAGGGCGCGCAGGCCCTCGCCCTCGACGTCGACGTTGGGCAGTGCCCGGTCCAGCCACTTCGGCAGCCACCAGGCGCGCTTGCCGAGCAGCGCGAGCACCGCCGGGACGATCGCCATGCGGACGACGAACGCGTCGAAGAAGACGGCGATGGCGAGACCGAAGCCGATCATCTTGATCATGGACTCGCTGGAGCCGATGAAGCCGGAGAAGACGGCCATCATGATGACGGCGGCGGCCGTGACGACCCGCGCCCCGTGCTTGAAGCCGGTGACGACGGCCTGGCTCGGCTTCTCGCCGTGCACGTACGCCTCCCGCATCCGGGTCACCAGGAACACCTCGTAGTCCATGGCGAGTCCGAAGACCACGCCCACCATGAAGATCGGCATCATCGACATGACCGGGCCGGTCTCCTCGACGCCGAGCAGGGAGGACAGCCAGCCCCACTGGAAGACCGCGACGACGGCGCCCAGGGCGGCCATCACGCTCAGCAGGAAGCCGAGGGCGGCCTTCAGCGGCACCAGGATCGAGCGGAAGACCACGATCAGGAGGAGGAAGGCGAGCCCGACGACCAGCGTCAGGTAGGGGATCAGCGCGTCGTTGAGCCGCTGGGAGACGTCGATGTTCATCGCCGTCGCGCCGGTGACGAGGACCTTGGCGTCGGTGTCGGCGGTGATCTCGGTGCCCTGGTCGCGGATCGCGTGGACCAGGTCCTCGGTGGTGGCCGAGGACGGCTTGGACTTCGGGATGACGGTGATGGTCGCGGTGTCGCCGGCCTTGTTGGGCGCGGCCGGGGTCACCGTGACGACGTCCTTGAGGCCCTTGATGTCGTGGTCGACCTTGTTGAACGCGGTCTTCGGGTGGTCGCTGTCCTTGGCGTCGACGACGACCATGAGGGGGCCGTTGAAGCCGGGCCCGAAGCCGTCGGAGAGCAGGTCGTAGGCGCGGCGCTGGGTGGTCGAGGTCGGCTGCGAACCGTCGTCGCCGAGGCCGAGCTGGAGGGAGGCCGCGGGGACCGCCGCCGCACCGAGGCCGACCACGCCGAGCAGCAGGACGGCGACCGGGCGCCGTACGACGAAGCTCGCCCAGCGGGTGCCCATGTTGGGGCGGTCGGCGTGCTTCTTCTGCGCGCGGCCGCCGCCGAACAGCCTGCTCTTCTCACCGGCGGGCTTGATCCTGCGGCCCGCGAAGCCGAGCAGCGCCGGGATGAGGGTGAGGGCGATCAGGACGGCGACGACGACCGTGCCGGCGGCCGCCACACCCATCTTGGTGAGCATGGGGATGTTGACGACGGAGAGGCCGACCAGGGCGATCACGACCGTCAGACCGGCGAAGACGACGGCGGAGCCGGCGGTGCCGACCGCGCGGCCGGCGGCCTCCTCGCGTTCGCGGCCCTCGGCGAGCTCCGCGCGGTAGCGGGAGACGATGAACAGGGCGTAGTCGATGCCGACGGCGAGGCCGATCATCGTGGCCAGGGTGGAGGTGGTGGAGCCCAGGTCGAGCGCGCTGGCCAGCGCGGTGATCGTGGAGACGCCGATGCCGACGCCGATGATCGCGGTGAGCAGCGGGAACCCGGCCGCGAGCAGAGAGCCGAACGTGATGACCAGGACGACCGCGGCGATCGCGATGCCGATGACCTCGCTGGACCCGGTCTCGGGGGTGCTGGTGAGCGCGTCGCCGCCGACCTCCACGGTCAGCCCGGCGTCCCGCGCGTCCTGCGCGGCCGCCTTCAGGGCGTCCCGGGAGGAGTCCTCCAGCTCCATGCCGGAGACCTTGTACTTCACCGAGGCGTAGGCGATCGTGCCGTTCTTGCTGACCGCGTGCCCCTTGTAGGGGTCGGTGACGGAGGTGACCTCGGAGCCGCCCTCCAGTTCCTTCACGGTCTTCTTGACGGTCGCCTTGTTGAGCTTGTCGGTCATCTTCTCGCCGGCCGGCGCCTTGAAGACCACGCGCGCGGTGGCGCCGTCGGAGCTGGAGCCGGGGAAGCGCTGGTCCAGCAGGTCGAAGGCCTTCTGGGCCTCGGTTCCGGGGATGGAGAAGGAGGTGTTGCCGGCGGCGGGGGCATTGGCCGCGCCGACGCCCGCCAGGGTCAGCAGCGCCACCCAGATGAGGGCGACGAAGTGCCGTCGCCTGAAGGCGAGCCGGCCCAGTTTGTAGAGGAACGTGGCCACGAGGGCGTACTCCCGGTCAGGTCGTGGGGTTTTCAGGGCAGGGGTGATCGGCCCGGTGGGGGGGGCAGGCGTGATCGGCCCGACGACGTGAGCGGAGGCGTCAGGTGGGCTGGCTGCGGGGAAGGGTCAGCAGGCGGGTGCGCCGAGGGCGGGGAGCACCACGGCGTCGATGTAGGACAGCACGAAGGTCTGCGTCGGCGGCTGCTCGTCGATCAGGGTGCGCGCGGCGAATCCGCCGATCATCATGTGCATCAGGAAACCGATCGCCGGGTTGTCCGCGCGGATCTCGCCCCGGTCGATCGCCCGTTGCAGCACCTGGCGGAACTGGGCCATCTCGGGCTCGATCAGGTGTTCCTTGAACGCCTTCAGGAGGTCCGGGTTGCCGTGGACCGCCATGGCGAGCGCCCGCATCAGCGCGGAGTTCTGCTCCATCTCGCAGTCGTCCGAGCGCATCGTGAGGGCGTGCAGGTCGCCGCGGAGCGACCCGGTGTCGATCTCGCCGATCGCGGCACTCGGCTTCTGGTACCGCACCGCCTTGGCCACCAGCTCGGCCTTTCCGCCCCACTGGCGGTAGAGGGTGGCCTTGCTGGACTTGGTGCGGGCGGCGACGGCGTCCATGGTGAAGGCGTCGTAGCCGACCTCGCGGAGCAGGTCGAGCACGGCCTCGTACAGCTCGGCCTCACGCTCGGGCGTGATCCGACTGCGACGCGCCGTTGCGACCTCAGTCATGCCACTCACCCTTCACTGCTCCATCGGCATCTTCGTGTGTACATCTCGAAGATACCCTGCGATCTAGAGAAACGAAACCGTTTCGTACGTGTGCTGTCTCACGTGTGTGCACGACCCATGCGTTCCCACGAGTTGCTGCCCCTGCGCCCCCGGAAAAGCATGGGGAGGTGAGCTATCTGCGCCTGCCCCATCTCAGCGGCGACATGCTGTGCTTCGTGGCCGAGGACGACCTCTGGCTGACCTCGCTCGACACCCCGGGCCGCGCCTGGCGGCTCACCGTCGACCGCACCAAGGTCGGCCACCCCCGCTTCTCGCCGGACGGCCGCCGGATCGCCTACACGAGCTGGCGCAGCCTGGTGCCCGAGATCCACCTCGTCGACGTCGACGGCGGGCCCGGCCGGCAGCTGACGTACTGGGGCAGCGCCGACACCCGGGTGTGCGGCTGGACACCCCCCGACAGGGAGGGCACCGCGGACATCCTGGCCGTCGCCTCGCACGGGCAGCCCTTCTCCTATTTCAGCTGGGCCTACAAGGTCTCCCCCGACGGCGACCCGGGCCGCAAGCTGCCCTGGGGACCGGTCGCCGACATCCAGGTCGCCGACATCGCCGACGAACGCCGGACCCTGCTGCTCACCGGCACCCCACCCCATGAACCGGCCGGCTGGAAGCGCTACCGGGGCGGCGCCATGGGCCGGCTGTGGCTGCACGGGCAGCGACTGCTCGACGGCATCGGCGGCCATCTGTGCGCCCCCATGTTCGTCGGCGGCCGGATCGCCTTCCTCTCCGACCACGAGGGCGTCGGCAACCTCTACTCCTGCGCCTACGACGGCTCCGGCCTGCGCCGGCACACCGACCACGACGCCTTCTACGCCCGGCACGCCGCCAGCGACGGCACACGCGTGGTGTACCAGTGCGCGGGCGACCTGTGGCTCGTCGACGACCTCGGCCCGGACGCGACACCGCGCAGGCTCGACGTACGCCTGTCCGGGCCGCGGGCGGGGCGCCGCCCCTACCAGGTGCCGGCCGCCCAGCACGTCGACGGCATCTCGGTCGACGAGACGGGACGGGCCAGCGCCGTCGTCGTACGCGGCAGCCTGCACTGGCTCACCCACCGCGACGGCCCGGCCCGCACCATCGCCGACACGCCGGGGGTACGGGTGCGGCTGCCGGAGATGCTCGGCTCGACCGGGCAGATCGCGTACGTCACGGACGCCGGGGGCGAGGACGCGGTCGAGATCGCCCACCTGCCCCGGGCCAGCGGCGCCCGCCCACCGCGCCGGCTGGCCTGCGGGAAGCTGGGCCGGGTGCTCGAACTGGTCTCGGACCCCCTGGGCGAACGGCTGGCCGTGGCGGCACACGACGGACGGCTGCTGCTCATCGACGCGACGGAGGAGGTTGAGGTCGTCGAGGGTTCTGTTGATTCCACTGACGGCCTTGATCACGTTGACGACGTTGACGACGTTGACAGGGTTGACGGGGTTGACGACGTTGACGGGGTTGATGCCTCCGCGCCCGCCGACATTGACTCTGCCGACGACTCTGTTGACGGCACGGACTCCGGCAACCCGGTCACCGAGCTGATCCAGTCGGTCAACGGACCGGTCCGTGATCTGGCTTTCTCCCCGGACGGGTCATGGTTGACCTGGTCGCATCCGGGCATCGGCCGCTCGCTGCGGCAGATCAAGATGGCGCGCATCAGCGACCGGCTCGTCATCGACGTCACCAACGGCCGCTTCGAGGACGAGAACCCGGTCTTCACCCGCGACGGCCGCTACCTCGCGTTCCTCTCCTGGCGCGGCTTCGACCCGGTGTACGACGTCCACACCGGCGACCTGTCGTTCCCGCTCGGCTGCCGCCCCTACCTGGTCCCGCTCTCCTCGGCGACCCCCTCCCCCTTCGCCCTCAACCCGGACGGACGCCCGGCCGCCGGCGGCCTGGACCCCGTCGAGGACGAGGAGCCCGGCGACGGCAGCGCGGTCACGGTCGAGGTCGAGGGCCTGGAGAGCCGGGTGACCCCGTTCCCGGTCACCGCCTCCAAGTACTCGGCGCTGTACCCGGTCGCGGGCGGCGGCCTGGTCTGGCTGCGCTGGCCGATCTCGGGCGCGCTGGGCGAGACCTTCGTCAACCCGGCCGACACCAGCGGCCGGCCGACCCTCGAGTACTTCAACATCAGCAAGGCGAAAAAGTCCGAACTCGTGGACCACCTCGACTGGTTCACCGTCAGCGGCGACGGCAGCCGGCTCGTCGTGGTCGACGAGGGCGAGCTGCGGGCCGTTCCGTCGACCGAGTCCGGCGACGGCGACACGACCGTCTGGATCGACCTGCGCCGCATCCTGCACGAGGTCGACCCGCCCGCCGAGTGGCGCCAGGCGTACGCCGAGGCCGGCCGCCTCATCCGGGACTACTTCTGGGACCCGGGGATGTGCGGCATCGACTGGAACGGCGTGCTCGACCAGTACCGCCCGCTGGTCGAACGGGTCGCCTCCCCCGACGACTTCGCCGACCTGCTGCGCGAGGTCCTCGGCGAACTCGGCACCTCGCACGCCTACGTCACCCCGGCCCGCCGCAACGAGGGTCCGCCGCACTACCAGCGCTTCCAGGGCCTGCTCGGCGCCAACCTCGTACACCGGGACGGCGGCTGGACGGTCCAGCGGATCCTGCCCGGCGACTCCTCCGACTCCAAGGCGCGTTCCCCGCTCGCGGGCACCGGCATCCGGGAGGGTGCGGTCCTCACCCACGTGGACGGCAGGCCGGTGGACCCGGTGACCGGGCCGTTCCCGCTGCTCGCGGGGGCGGGGGCCACCACGGTGGAGCTGACGTTCACCCCGGGCGAGGGCGAGTCGGGGCCGCCGCGCCGGGTCGCCGTCCTCCCGCTGATCGACGAGCGGCCGCTGCGCTACCAGGACTGGGTGGCCAAACGCCGCGAGGTGGTACGGGAGATGAGCGGCGGCAAGTGCGGCTACCTGCACATCCCGGACATGGGCGGCTCGGGCTGGGCCCAGTTCAACCGCGATCTGCGCATGGAGGTCTCGCGCCCGGCGCTCATCGTCGACGTGCGCGGCAACGCGGGCGGCCACATCAGCGAACTCGTCGTGGAGAAACTCACCCGGACCATCCTCGGCTGGGACCTGACGCGCGACGCCCAGCCGGTGTCGTACGCCTCCAACGCCCCGCGCGGCCCGATCGTCGCGCTCACCGACGAGGCCACCTCCTCCGACGGCGACATGATCGCGGCCGCGATCAAGCTGCTGAAGCTCGGCCCGGTCGTCGGGCAGCGCACCTGGGGCGGAGTGGTCGGGATGACCGGCCGGCACCGCCTCGGCGACGGCACGGTGATCACGGTGCCGATGAACGCGGCCTGGTTCGAGGACTACGGCTGGTCGGTCGAGAACCACGGCGTGGCCCCCGATCTGGAGATCCTGCGCACCCCCCTGGACTGGGCGGAGGGCCGCCACGTCGAGATGGACGACGCGATCCAGCTCGCCCTGGACCTCCTGACCGACCACCCGGCAGCGGTCCCCCCGGACTACACCGAGGTCCCCGACCGCTCCCGCCCGAAGCTGCCGCCGAGGCCGGAGTCCCCTTGACACAAGTGCGCGAGGGCACCCCGGCCGACACCGGCCGGGGTGCCCGGGAGCGGGTTCAGCAGCCGGAGGAGGAGGTGTAGGAGGCGTTCCGCCAGGCGGTGTTGAGGTAGATCTGGTAGATGCCGCCGACTCGACGGAAGATCACGACGCGCCCCTCGGTCCCCGTGTACTTGATGTCCCTGCCATTGCCCTGATCGGTGAGCCACTGGTCGGCGGTGCCCATGGTCTTGGGGCCGGCGCTGCCGTCGACGTCCAGGCTTCCGGCGCCGAACTTCACCTGCCAGTTCTTCGTGGCCGCGGTGGTGTTGGGCCCGTAGTCGCAGTCGATTCCGGAGGCGGGAAGGAGTCCGTCGGCCCACAGGATGTCCTGCCACAGGGCGGTGGCCAGGCTGGTGCGGTGCGAGGAGGAGTCCAGGGGGCCTTCGTCCCCGAAGTCGTCCTGCACGTCGCCACCCCAGCCGCCGCCGACCACGTACCCCTGGCTGACGGACGCGGTGGCCGCCGGAGCGACGGAGACCGCCCCTGCCGTCAGCGCCGCGGTCGCCATCGCCGCGGCCAGCACCTTCCGTGAAGAAAACGCGATCATGACTTTCCTTCCTGCTGGTGGTTGATTCCGATTCCCGATGAGGGATTCGCGACTTATCCGTTGCTTCCTGGTTTTCTCCGCGTATTGCGGTGCGGCGAAAGCCATGTGGTTATTCCAGTGGCGTCCAAGTTGATTGACATCCCCTTCCGCGCCGCCGATCAACAGCCCCCCATGCGCGGCGAATTACCGGACGCCCGATCCGCTTCCGCCCTGATGCCGCCGGAGCCGGCGGTCCGCGGTCCGGGGGAAGCACGCCGGAGGAGCCCGCGCCACCTGGCCGTTCCCGGTTGATTCGGGTGCAGAAAGGGCCTGTCAATCAACTCTCGCGCTGCTGCAATCGAAGACGAGGAAGGGCCGCCGGCAACGCGGCCGACCCGGGCGGTGGGCTTGCGCCCCCCTGACCGGTTGTCCCGCGTTCCCCACGGGGGAGGGAACGCGGGACAACCGACGGACAGGGATCCGGGAAATCGGCCGGGCGATGTCTGTTGCGGGCAGGCCGTGGCACCTCATCGTGGATCCGCGCAATCCGCGGGCGTATTTCCCTGAGAAGGAGCATCACTCACGTGGGTCGTCCTGAGAGTCCACTGGATCCCGAGGCCGGACCGGTCCAGCGCTTCGCCCATGAGCTGCGCACGTTGCGCCAGGAGGCCGGCGGGCCCACCTACCGCTCCATGGCCGAACGGTGCGGATACGCGCCCGCCACTCTCTCCGAGGCCGCCGCCGGGGAGCGGCTGCCCTCGCTGGCCGTGGTCCTGGCGTACGCGACCGCGTGCGGCGGGCGCGCCGCCGACTGGGAGCGGCGCTGGCACCAGGCCGCGCGGGAGGAGGAACAGGAGCAACTGGCGCCCGACGACGGGACACCGGGCCCGTATCTCGGGCTGTCGCGTTTCGAGCCCGGCGATCACGACAGGTTCTTCGGCCGGGACCGGCTGACGGCCGATCTGGTCCGGACGGCCGGGGCGCACCGCTTCACCGGGCTCGTCGGCATGTCCGGCAGCGGGAAGTCCTCGCTGCTGCGAGCGGGCCTCATCCCCGCGCTGCGGCAGGCCCCGCCGGCGGCCCGCCCGGCGGCCATCCGGATCCTCACCCCCGGCGAGCGGCCGGCCGACCGGCACGCTCCCGCTCTGACCCCTGCGGCCGGTGAGGGGGAAACCTGGGTGCTGGTCGACCAGTTCGAGGAGGTGTTCACCCTCTGCCACGACAGCGACGAGCGCGTCAGGTTCATCGAGCACCTGCTGACGGCACTCGACGAGGACAGCCGCCTGCGCGTGGTGATCGCGGTGCGTGCCGACTTCTACGGCCGCTGCGGCGAGCACCACGGCCTCGCCCGCGCCCTCCAGAGCGCCAACCTGCTCGTCACGCCGATGAGCAGGGAAGAACTGCGGGAAGCGATCGTCGGACCGGCCGCCGCCCACGGTCTGACGCTGGAGCGCGCACTCAGCGCGAGGATCATCGACGAAGTGGCGGACGAACCCGGCAGCCTGCCGCTGATGTCCCACGCCCTGCTGGAGACCTGGCGCCGCCGCAGGGGCAAGACCCTCACCCTCAAGGCCTACGAGGCCGCCGGCGGCATCCACGGCGCCATCGCCGGCACCGCCGAGCAGGTCTACACCCGGCTGCGGCCCGAGCAGGCCGCCCTCGCCCGGAGCCTGCTGCTGCGCCTGATCACCCCCGGCGAGGGAGCCCAGGACACCCGCCGCCCCGCGCCGCACAGCGAACTCAACCCCACGAGCGGCGCGGACACCGACCAGATCCTCGAACTGCTGGCCCGCGCCCGGCTGGTCACCCTCGACGACGACACCGTGGACCTCGCCCACGAAGCCGTCATCACCGCCTGGCCCCGGCTGCGCGACTGGATCGACACGAGCCGTGAACTCCTGCGCGGACAGCGCCGCTTATCCGAGGCGGCCAAGTCCTGGGACGAGCTCGGCCGTGACCCCGGCGCCCTCTACCGCGGCACCCGGCTCGCCACCGCCGAGGAGACCTTCACCGCGGAACAGCAGGACCACCTCACCCCGCTGGAGAAGGACTTCCTGGCGGCGAGCCTCCAGTCCCGCGACGACGAACGCAGACAGACCGCTCGCAGGACACGCCGACTGCGCGCCCTCGTCGCCTGTCTGGCGTTCCTGCTCGTCGCGGCGCTCACGGCCACCGGCACCGCGCTCGACCAGCGCCAGAGCGCGGTCACCGCACAGCGCCAGGCCCAGTCCCGCCAGCTCGCCGCACAGTCCACCGCCCTGCTGGGCAGCGACTCGGACCTGGCCTCCCTGCTGGCGATCCAGGCCTACCGCACCAGCCCCACCCGCGAAGCCACCACAAGCCTGTACGCCGCCGCGAGCGTGCCACTCGAACACCGCATCGCGGCCAACGCCGAGACGGTGGAATCGGTTGCCTTCAGCCCCGACGGCAGGACGGTGGTGACGGCCGGCAGCGACGACGACTTCGGCGCCGACTACATCAAACTTTGGGATGTCGCGAGTGGTCGTCGACGGTCCACTCTGGCCAGTTCCGGCAATGCCGTATGGTCCATGGCCTTCGACCGCGGGGGAGAACGTCTCGTCACCGCGGGGGTCGCGGGTGTCCGAGTATGGAACGTCGCGAAGGGCCGCGTCGAAACGCGTGCCGCGATATCCGACAAGCGTGTGGAGGCCGTTGCTTTCGTTCACGGCCGGGCGATGGCGGTGAGCGACGCCAGACGCGTGTGGGATGTGGCCGCAGGCCGCGTGAAGACCACTCTCTCCGCTCCTCCCGGCTTCGAAATGACGGTGGCCTTCAGCCCGGACGGACACACCGTGGCCACGGGCGGGCACAACCGAAGGATCTATCTGTCGGACCTGACCACCGGCCAAATCAGGGCAACGCTCACCACCGACTCCCTGGACTCCTTGCAGTCGGTGGCCTTCAGCCCTGACGGGCACACCGTGGCCACGGGAAGCGGATCAGGGGTGGTACGACTCTGGGACGCGGCCACCGGACGCGCCGAGGCGAGCCTCACCGGTCACAGCGCCACCGTCCGCACCCTGGCCTACAGCCCGGACGGCACGACCCTGGCCTCCGGCAGCGACGACGGCACCGTACGGCTGTGGGACGTCTCCGGCCGCCGGCTCAGAATCACTCTCACCGGGCACACCGAGGCGGTGAACTCGGTCGCGTTCAGCCCGGACGGTGCCACCCTGGCCTCCGGCAGCAGCGACGGCAGCGTACGGCTTTGGGATGCCGCCAGCCGTCAGCCCAAGGCCACACTCCACAAGCCCGGGACCGTGGACAGCACGGTGGCGTTCAGCCCAGACCGCACCACCCTCGCCGTCGGTACCGCGGCGATGGACTCGCCCGACAGCACCGTACAGCTGTGGGACACAGCGACCGGTGACATCACGCACGTGCTACCGGGCCGCCGAGGCACCGTAGACATGGCTTTCAGCCCCAGCGGCCGCACGCTGGCGACCAGCGGATCGGCGGAGACCGTAGAGCTGTGGGACTCGGCGACCGGGCGGAAGGAGAAGACCCTTCCCAAAGCAGGAACGGCGGTCGCGTTCAGCCCGGACGGCACCGCCCTCGCCACCGTCCGGGACTTGGGCACCGTCGTTCTCAAGGACGCTGCCACCGGCCGTACGAAGAAGGTCTTCCCAGACAGGCACACCGAAGGAACGATGCCATCGCTGGCTTTCAGCCCCGCGGGCACGATGCTCGCCGTGAGTGGCCATTTCGGACGGGTGCGGGTGCTGGACGTGAACAGCGGACACGTCGTGTCCACCCTGAACATGCCCGAGGACGAGACCAAGGCTGAGACATCAGGACCTGCGAGAGAATTGGATCCGTCGAACAACGCTGTCGTGTCGATCGCTTTCAGCCCGGACGGCGCCACCCTCGCCACCAGCAGCAGAAACGGCACCGTACGGCTGTGGAATCCAGCCACCGCCGGCATCAAGGACACCTTCCCCAACGCGGGGACAACCGTGGCTTTCAGTCCGGACGGCACCACCCTCGCCACCGGCCACAGTGACGGCGACGACGGCGGATCGGTGTCGCTCCTGGACGTTGCCACCGGGTACTCACGTGCCGAATTCGTCGGCCATACCGGCGAAGTGCAATCCCTGGCCTTCAGTCCCGACGGCCACACACTGGCCAGCGGCGGCAGCGACGGCACGGTACGGCTGTGGAACGTCACCCTGCCCGTCCCGGCCCGGCTGGTCCACAACCTCTGCGCCGCCATCCACCGCGACATCACCGACCGGGAGCGGGACCTGTACCTGCCCGGCTCCACGCACCAGTCCGTATGCGGCTGAAGACGCAGCGCAGGGCACCCTTCGAACGAAGGGCGCCCCACGCGCGTTCAGCCCAGGTCAGGCCGAGTCAGGCGCAACGCTACGCGTCGTAGTCCTGGTCGAACCGGTCCTGCATCTCCTGCTCGGTGTCGTCCAGGTTCTGGCGACCGCGCTCAGGAATCTGCCGACCACGCTCCTGCGCCTGCTTGCCGCTCTGCTGACCCTGCTGGTGGGCCTGCTGGCCGCGCTCCTGCGCCTGCTGGCCGCGGTGCTTGGCCTGCTCCTGGGCCTCGCGCATCTTCTGCTTGCCCTGGTCCTGCATCTTTCCGGCCTTGTCCTTCATACCCATGTGGGTTCACTCCCGTGGAGGGTGAGGGGGGATCGGCCCTCAGTGGGGCCTCGACCAGACTCACACGGGCCGACTACGCTCGCATTTCGATCAATGACGGTGCGTAGCGCGCGCCTCCTCGTCGGCCGCCCCACCTGCACCGACGAGCCCCGTGCGGACGCCCTGCAAGCGGGGCGCGAACCGCTTCATCTCCCGCTGCCCGACCGTGCCGATCAGCGCCGGCAGGTACCCGCGCACGCCCTGCATCCCGCGCAGCCACCGCTGCCCGTACACATGCGCCGAGCGCCGCTCGATGCCGGCCACGATCCGGTCCACGGCCGGTCCCAGCGGGTACGTCTTGTTCGCCGGCCACGGCAGCCGCTGCCGCAACTCCCGCATCACCTCGTCCTGGTCGGCGCCGCGCACCATGTCGGTGTCCGTCCAGGACAGGTACCCGACCCCGACCCGCACCCCCTGGTGGCCGACCTCGGCGCGCAGGCTGTGCGCGTACGCCTCCACGCCCGCCTTGGACGCGCAGTACGCCGTCATCATCGGCGCCGGCGTGATCGCGGCCAGCGAGGCTATCTGCAGCAGATAGCCGCGGCTCTCGGTGAGGACCGGCAGGAACGCGCGGGCCGTCACCGCCGAGCCGATCAGGTTGACCTCGATCACCCGCCGCCAGGCCTCCGGGTCGGAGTCGGCGAACGGACCGCCGTTCGCCACCCCGGCGTTGGCCACCACGATGTCGACCTTCCCGAACCGCTCCTTGACCTCCCGCGCGACCCGGCTCATCGCCTCGTGGTCGGTGACGTCGGCGTACCAGTGCGCGCTGTCGGTGTGCAGCCGCCCGGAGACCTCCTTGAGGGCCTCCTCCTCCAGCCCGACCAGCGCGATCCTCGCCCCGCGCGCGGAGAGCTTGCGGGCGAGCAACTCGCCGACCCCGCGCGCCGCTCCGGTGACGACGGCGACCTGTCCTTCGAGACCGACCCTGCTCATGAGCCCTCCTTGATCCGCTCGGGCCCGTCGGCACCGGCTGCTTCAGGGGCGCCGGTCACGTACGCGGCGACCAGTTCCCGGATCTTTCCGTTGACCGTCTCCGGTGCCTCGACCGGAGTCATGTGGCCCATGCCCGGCAGTTCGAGGAGGCCGAGGGGGTGCGGCAGCGCGGCGGCCAGCGCGCGGGCGTGCACCGGGGGCGTGAGCCGGTCGGCCGTGCCGGTGACGATCGCGGTGGGTGCGTGCAACTCCCGTACGCCGTGGTCGAGATCGAGCTGCGCGAGGACGCGCCCCCAGGCGTGGCGCACGGCGCGCGGGCAGGCGTGCACGATCCGTGCGCACGCCTCCACCATGTGCGGGGCGGAACCCGGGCCCAGGGTCGCGTACTTGAGGATGCGCCGCGCGACGGGCGTGACCGGTCCGAGCGGGGCGCGCGAGGCCAGGACCCGCGCCGTGAGCCGGGTGCGCAGGCCGCCGGCGCGCAGCGGCAGCACGCGCGCCTCCGCGACCAGCCGCGAACTGCCGGTACTGCACAGCAGGACGGCGGCGGCGTGCTCGCGGAAGCGGGGGCGTGCGGCGGCCGCCATGACGGTCATGCCGCCCATGGAGTGGCCGACGATCACGGCACGTTCACCGCGGGCGAGGGTCTGCGCGAGCACCGCTTCGAGGTCGTCCGCCAGCGCATCGGTGGTGCACGCGGGGCTCGCGGGACTGCGCCCGTGCCCCCGCTGGTCGTACGCGATCACCCGGTGGTCGGCGGCCAGGTCGCGGATCTGCGCCGCCCAGAAAGCGGTCGAACAGGTCCAGCCGTGGGCGAGGACGACGGGGGGCGCGTCCTCGGGGCCGTGCACCTCGGCGTGCAGGCGGGCGCCGTCGGCGGAGACGACGGTGAGTTCGCGCGCGGGGGCGGGCGGGGCGTACGGCCCGGTGGTCACGTGGGTGAGCCGGCTCATGCGCCCACCTCCACGTCCGCGGCCTTCTCGCCGCCGATGGCGGTACCGGTACCGGTACCACTACCGCCACCGGGCAGGGACGGGCGGATCACCTCGTACTCCGCGAGGTCCACCCGCTGGGTCGCCCGCCGGAACTCCGTGGTCGTACCGGGCCAGATGGTGGTGTTGCGGCCGCTCGCGTCGAGGTACCAGCTGGTGCAGCCGCCGGTGTTCCACACCGTGCGCTTCATGCGCTCCTGGACCCGGTGGTTCCAGGCGGCCACCGCACCGGGCCGCGCGTCCAGGGCCACCCGGCCGCCGAGGACGCCGAGCTGGCGCAGGTAGTCGGCCAGGTAGTTCAGCTGGGACTCGATCATCAGGATCATGGACGAGTTCCCGAGGCCGGTGTTGGGCCCGATGATCGTCATCCAGTTGGGGAACCCGGCGGCCGAGGCACCGCGCAGCGCCTCCATGCCGCCCTTCCAGGCCTCCGCGAGGGTCCGTCCGTCGGCCCCGACGACCCGCTCGGCGATGGGCATGTCGGTGACGTGGAAGCCGGTGCCGAAGATGATCACGTCGACCTCGGCGCTGCTGCCGTCGGCGGCCACGACCGTCGACCCTCGCACCTCACTGAGCCCGCTCGCCACCACGTCCACATTCGGCTGGGCCAGCGCCGGATAGTAGGAGCTGGAGAGCAGGATCCGCTTGCAGCCGATGCGGTAGTCCGGGGTGAGTCTGGCGCGCAGCGCCGGGTCCTTGATCGAGCGGGCCATGTTGCGTTTGGCGATGCTCTCGATCAGGCCGAGTTCGTCGGGCCGCTTGGTGAACGCCTGGACCTGCAGTTCCCGGATGCCCCACAGGAGCCCGCGCCGGGCCCGGGTGGTGAAGGGCAGCGCGCGGTGCAGCCGGCGCTCGGCGGTGCTGATGGCCCGGTCGGCGCGGGGCATCACCCACGGCGGGGTGCGCTGGAAGAGGGTGAGGTGCGCGACCTCGGGCTGGACGGCGGGCACGATCTGGATCGCGGAGGCGCCGGTGCCGACCATGGCGACCCGCTTGCCGCGCAGGTCGTGGTCGTGGTCCCAGCGGGCCGAGTGGAAGACCTTGCCGGGGAAGGTGTCCAGCCCGGGGATCTCGGGGATCTTCGGGTCGGACAGCGGCCCGGTGGCGGAGACGACGACGTCGGCGGAGAAGGAGCCGGCGGCGGTCTCGATGTCCCAGCACAGCGCCTGGGCGTCCCAGGTCATCCGCTTGACCTCGGCGTCGAAGCGGAGATGGGGCCGCAGCCCGAAGACGTCGGTGACGTGCTCCAGATAGGCGCGGATGTGCTCCTGCCCGGAGAAGGTGCGCGGCCAGTCGGGGTTGGGCGCGAAGGAGAAGGAGTACAGATGGGAGGGCACGTCGCAGGCGCACCCCGGGTAGCTGTTGTCCCGCCAGGTACCGCCGACGCTGCCGGCCCGCTCCAGGACGACGAAGTCGGTGATCCCCTCCCTGCGCAACCGCACGGCCGCGCCCAGTCCGCCGAACCCGGACCCGATCACCGCCACCCGTACATGCTCGTGCTGGGCCATCCCGGAGCCTCCACACATCGACCGCGATTACGCCAGTGAACACTGGCACGGTTGGACTGTAGAGCAGCTGTGTACCGATGGGTAGAGGCCGGAAGAAGGAAAGTTACCGGCGGTACAACATAGGCTGCGCACGTGACGGACGACGGCGGACGAGCAACCCCCACGGCCTCCGCCCAGGGCGGCGGGCGCGAGTACCGCATGGAGGAACTGGCCGGGCTGGCCGGCATCACCGTGCGCACCCTGCGCTTCTACCGCGAGCGCAAGCTGATCCCGCCGCCCCGCCGCGAGGGCCGTATCGCCTGGTACGACGACCACCACCTGGCCCGGCTGCGCACGATCTCGGCGCTCCTGGACCGCGGCCACACCCTGAACGGCATCGCCGAGCTCGCGGAAGCCCTCGACCAGGGCCGCAACGTCGCCGACCTGATCGGCATCGGCGCCCCCACCGAGGAGGAGCCGGTCCGCCTGACCCCCGAGGAGCTCGCCGCCCGCTTCGAGGGCGAGGTCACCCCGGAGAACCTCGCCGCCGCCATGGACCTCGGCTACCTCGGCACCGACGGCGACGACATCGTCCACATCAGCCGCCGCCTGCTGGACGCCTCCTCGGCCCTGGTCCGCGAGGGCTTCCCGCTCGCGGAGGTCCTGGCAGCCGGCCGCACCGTCCGCGAGCACGCCGACGCCCTCGCCGAACTCTTCGCCGAACTCGTCCTGCGCCACGGCCCCGAGGAGGACATGGAACGCCTGCGCCCGCTGGCCCGGAGCGTGGTGGAGGCAGAGGTGTCCCTGGCCCTGGACCGACGGCTGCGCAAGCGGGCCTAGGTCACCGATCGCACATATCACTCTTTCGAGGTACTTTCCGACGAATCTTCCTCGTGCCGATGTTCGTGCTCCGAGAGTGAGATCGAAAAGGCCCCGGCGGCTGTGCGACCAGCCCCGGGGTACGGCCGACTCTGTCTAGGAGCGTCGACGTGCCCAAGCGTAGCCCTCAAGCAACTCCGCCCACCCCATCCCATCCTCGCCACGCCGGGCGGCCAAGAGCCCTTGCCGCCGTGCGTCTCAGCTGTCTCACCAGCGCGACGACCTCGCCGGCCCGGCAGCGCGCAATCATCCGACTCAGCGCCGAACAGCTCGGCTTCGACCTGGTGGCCGAGGCGTCCGACCTGGGTGTCTCGGCTCGCCAGAGGTCGCCGTTCGAGAGGCCCTCTCTCGTCCTGGCTGCTGCTGCCTCAGGCGTTCGACGCGATCATGTGGTCCCACGTGGACCGCGCCGCACGTTCCGTGGCCCACATGGTCGAACTTGCCGCGTGGGGGCGGAAGTACGGGCGGACACTCGTCTTCGGCATGCCCGACGCCGAGCGACCCCTCGTGGTGACACCGCAGGCGGACAGCTCGACCATCCGGCGGTGCATGGACCTCGCCCATGATGCCGAGAGGGAGGCCCACACCATCTCCGCGCGCCTCAGCAGCAGTCACGAAGCGCTGCGGGCAGCGGGTCGCTACGGCGGCGGCCTGGTCCCTTTCGGATACCGGAAGGCGCCGCACCCCTCGGGTAGCGGGTGGTGCCTGGCCCCTGACCCCGAGTCCGCCGCCCTCGTCCGTACGATCATCGCCGACGTACACGAGGGACGCTCCCTGGTCGCCATCGCGCGCGAACTGAACGAGTCGGGAGTACTCGTGCCACGTGACCGCCATGCCCAGCTCCAAGGTCGCTCGACGGGCGGGCGGCGGCACGGACGGGACTTCGACCGTTTCCGGTGGACGTCAGGCACCTTGTCCAAGGTGCTGCGCGGTCCCTCGCTGATGGGACACCGGACACATGGCGGGCAGACGGTTCGCGACGCATACGGCGACCCGGTGCTCGTAGGTGAACCGCTGCTGACCGACGAGGAATTCCAGGACCTGCAAGAAGTCCTGGCGACCCGCGCCAACGGCACCCGTCGGCCGAGATCCCGGACGACCGCCCTCCTCACCGGCGTCGCGCATTGCGCAGGTTGCGCGGGGCGCATGTACCTCGCCGTACGCAAGGGGTATCCGTACGGCGACTACACGTGCCGTGCAACAGCGCGCGGCGAAGCCTGTCCCGCCCCGGCCGCAATGCGCTCCCACTGGCTCGAGGCGTACACCGTCGACCGCTTTCAAGAGGCCACGTCGACGGACAGGCCCGTCTCACGCGAGCTCCTGCTGGAAAGCGCCGTCCGCGTCACTGTCGGCAAGGGGCGCTGCGGTGGCGGCCCGGCACGTCTCCTCGGACCGGACATCTCACGTCTGGCCTTCGCACTCGGCGAGGACACCGGTCCGCGTCACATCTCGAAGACCACCGTCACCGGAGCGTGATCCGACCACCGCTCCTCATGACTGGCCGCTCGCTCCACCACTGCCTTGACGGCGCGGGCGGCCAGCCCAGGGGTCGCCACGGCGAGGTCGATGCGCCATCCCGAATCGTTGTCGAAAGCCCGCCCCCGGTACGACCACCAGGAGTACGGCCCCTCGACGTCCGGGTGCAGCGCGCGCACGACGTCGACGTATCCGCCGTCGGCCGGGTCCAGGACGTTGCCGAGCCACTCCCGTTCCTCCGGGAGGAAGCCGGAGTTCTTGGTGTTGCCTCGCCAGTTCTTCAGGTCGGTCTGGCGGTGGGCGATGTTCCAGTCACCGCAGACGACGACCTCGCGCCCGTCGGCGGCGGCCCGCTCGCGCAGTTCCTTCAGGTAGGCCAGGAACTCGCCCATGAACCGGTACTTCTCGTCCTGCCGCTCGGTGCCCACCTCTCCGGAGGGGAGATAGAGGGAGGCGACGGTGACGCCGGGCAGGTCGGCCTCGACATAGCGGCCGCTCGCGTCGAACTCGTCCGACCCGAAGCCGACGCGCACGCGGTCGGGCTCACGCCGGGTGTACAGGGAGACCCCTGCGCGCCCCTTGGCGGCCGCGGGGGCGTGCACCACATGCCACCCGCCGGGCGCGCGCACCTCTTCCGGGAGCTGCTGCGGCTCCGCGCGCACCTCCTGGAGGCAGAGCACGTCCGCGGAGGTCTCCGCGAGCCACTCCACGAAGCCCTTCTTCGCGGCGGCCCGCAGTCCGTTCACATTCACCGAGGTCACAGTCAGCACGCGGGAACGATACCGGCACACTGGACGGAGTCCTGATGTCCACCGCGTTCACCGCCTGCACGAATATACGATGCCTTACATGAATATACGTCCGGTCGCCTTCGACCACCCCGACGCCGTCAAGCTGAACGACGAGGTCCAGGCCGAGTACCAGCTGCGCTACGGCGACGGCGGCGACGCCACCGTCCTCGACACGGCCGACTTCCAGCCGCCGAACGGCGTCTACCTGATCGCGTACGACGAGTCCGACCGCCCCGTGGCCACCGGCGGCTGGCGCAGCCAGGACGCGAACGGCGAGGGCAACGAGGACGGCGACGCCGAACTCAAGCGCATGTTCGTCATCGACAGGATGCGCGGCCGGGGTCTGGCCCGCCGCATGCTCGCGGCCCTGGAGGACGACGCCCGCACGGCCGGCCGCCTCCGCATGGTCCTGGAGACCGGCACCAAGCAGCCGGAGGCCATCGCCCTGTACACCTCCAGCGGCTACGAACCGTGCACCAAGTTCGGCTACTACCGCCACTACGAGTCGAGCCGCTGCTTCGCCAAGGCCCTGCGGGCGGACGGACCGGCGGACGCACCGGTGGACCTGTAGGCCGTGACCTCCGCGACCTCCGCAGCCCCCGCGCCCTCCGCAACTGCCGCGGCGGACCTGCCGGGTGGCGGCCCAGCCGCCACCCGCCGGACCGACGGGCCGCGGAACGACGAAGACCCCGCACGATCTTCACGATCGTGCGGGGTCTCATCGTGCAGTGGACCTGAGGGGATTTGAACCCCTGGCCCCCTCGATGCGAACGAGGTGCGCTACCGGACTGCGCCACAGGCCCTTGCAACGAGTGAAACTCTAGCATCCCCGTCGGGGTGCTTGGAAATCCGTTCCCTGACTGGTCAGGCGCGGGGTGCCGAGGCGCCCCGCGCCCTAGTCGTCAGGTCATTCGTTGGCCGCGCGCGGGCGGTCGCCGTCCTCGTACTGGTCGAAGAGGGGCGTGCGGCCGCGCTCGCGTGCCCGGCGGGCGGAGGCCGCGCGGCGGGCGTCGGTCCGGCCGTCCGCGGTCCTGTCGTCGTCGGCGGGCACCGGCTCCTCCGCCTCGGCCTCCGGTGCCGCCGGCTTGGTCTCCTGCTCCGGCACGACGGCGCTGGACCGTGCCGAACTCCACGCGTCCGGCGCCCCCAGGTCCACGTCGGAGGTGGCACGCGGCGCGACCGGCGCGGTCACGTACGTCGGCAGGGGCACCGGTACCGGGTCCCAGCTGTCCCCGTGCCCGGGCCGCCGCTGCCGCTCGCGCTGCTGGTCGACCCACTCGGCGTGATCGGTCTGCTCGACGAGGGCGCGCCGGTCGGCGGCGAGGGCGGACAGGCCGGGGTCGGTCCCGGTCTCTGGTCCTTCCTCCGGTTCGTCCGCGCCGGTCCCGTGGTCCAGGGGCGGGCGCCGGCGCGGCTGGCGCTCCCGCAACCGCTGCGCGGCGACCTCGGCCTGCCGCCGGTCCATCTGGTAGGCGAAACGCCGGCGCTCCTGTGCGCGCAGGTAGGCGATGTAGGCGCTGAGCATGAGGGCGGGCACGCCCGGTGCCCACAGGAACGCGAGCCCCCCGACGGCGGCGACGATCGCGCCCAGCGTGAACGCGACGAAGAGCATGACGGTGGTGCGCCGACGGCGGGCGAGCGCTTTCGAGCGCCGGGCGCGTTCCGCGGCCGCCTGCGCGGAGGGTGCGCGCCGTGGGGCCGGAACCTGCTTGCGTGCGGGCGTGGCGCCGGACTTGGGCGCCGACGTGGACGTGGAGACGGATGCCGAGGCGGGTGCCGGGGCCGGGGCGGGCACGGTGCCTTTCTGACGGGACGGCGCGGACGGGGACTTGGCCGCCTGCGCGACCGCCTGGCCGCGTGCCGGTTCGTGACGCCCGGGTGCCTCCGGCTCCAGGTCTGCCCGGACCTGACGACGGGTCGGAGGCATGGCGAAGGCTCGGACGTCCACCGAGTCGGTGACGGCGTCCGGCTCGCCGGCGTCCTGCTCCCCCTCCGAGGCGGAGCGCGCCCGCAGGTCCCTGGCGTACCGGCGCTCCATCCCCGCCCGTCCGGACAGCAGCCGGATGGCGGTGCTGAAGCGTTCCGTCGGACGGGCCTCGTTCAGCTCGTCCTGCCTACGGAGCCACATCGGCACCAAGTAGGCGGCCCAGGCCCCGACAATGACTGCGTAGATGAGGCCGCTGCTGCTCACGCCTCACACGGTAGAGGGGTTTGCGTGGGGCCATCTGCCAATTGCGCCGGTGTGTCGCACGATCCGGCTGATATTTCGAGCTTTTTTTGTGACCGATGCGATCAGCAGGCCGCCGGAGCCGCGAATTCAATGCCCTGAGTTGGTCAACAACCGATCAATTTCGAACAAGCATTCAATTTTTCGGCTAGCCGGGATTCCCTGGGGTGTTCTGCGGATTCCAGGGCCCGTTCGGAGTGCCCGTCGGACCCGGACCCCGACCCGGCCCCGGACCCCGACCCGGGCCCGGCGCCTTCGCGGACGTACTCCGGGAGCGTGCCCGCTGCCAGCGGGCGAGCAACCCCTCGGGCACCTCTTCCGCGGTGAGCGCGAAGACGAGATGGTCGCGCCAGGCGCCGTCGATGTGGAGATAACGCGGCCGCAGCCCCTCCTCGCGGAATCCGAGTTTCTCCACGACCCGGCGGCTGGGCCGGTTCTCCGGGCGAATGCAGACCTCGATGCGGTGCAGACCGACGGTGCGGAAACAGTGGTCCACCACGAGCGCGACGGCCGTCGGCATCACCCCGCGGCCGGCCACCCCCTGGTCCACCCAGTAGCCGACGTGCCCCGAGCACATCGACCCCCAGGTGATCCCGGCGACCGTCAACTGCCCCACCAGGCGCCCCTGGTACTCGATGACGAACGGCAGCATGCGGCCCGCGTTCGCCTCGGACCGCAGGTGCCGGACCATCTGCCGGTAGGTCGGCCGGTGCACGACCGGTCCGCTGGGCGTAGGCGGCGGGATGGTCGCCTCCCACGGCCGCAGCCAGTCGCGGTTGCGCCGGTTGACCTCGCGCCACTCCCGCTGGTCGCGCACCCTTATCGGCCGGAGGACGACATCGCCGTCCACCAGCACGACGGGCCAGGACGGGCTGTTCAGCTCGCACCCCCACTGCTGGGTCTCGGGTGGTCGCCGCCGCGGATCTGGTCGACGGCGTGTGCCAGCAGCGGCTCCAGGACGGCGAGGCCGTCCCGCACCCCGCCGGTGGACCCCGGAAGGTTGACGATCAGGGTCCGGCCCGCCACTCCGGCCAGGCCCCGGGAGAGCGCGGCGGTGGGCACCTTCTCCCGTCCGAACGCCCGGACGGCCTCGGCGATGCCCGGCACCTCGTAGTCGAGCACCGCGCGGGTCGCCTCGGGCGTGCGGTCGGTGGGCGAGACGCCGGTGCCGCCGGTGGTGACGACGACGTCGTACCCGGCGTCGGCCGCCGCCCGCAGCGCGGCCGCCACGGGGTCCCCGTCGGGTACCACCTGCGGCCCGTCCACGGCGAATCCGAAGCCCCGGAGACCGGCCGCGAGCAGCGGGCCGCCCTTGTCCTCGTAGACGCCGGCGGCGGCACGGTTGGAGGCGGTCACGACCAGCGCCCGGTACGGCGCGGTGCCGGCCGCCGGCCCGCCCGTCACGCCCGGCTCCAGTCGCCCGACTTGCCGCCCGTCTTCTGCTCCACGCGTACGTCCGTGATGACCGCTCCCTTGTCGACCGCCTTGACCATGTCGATCACGGTGAGCGCCGCGACGGAGACCGCGGTGAGGGCCTCCATCTCGACTCCCGTACGGTCCGTCGTCTTCACGGTGGCCGTGATCTCCACCGCGTCGTCCGCGACCGACAGATCCAGTTTCACACCGGAGACCGACAAGGGGTGGCACAGCGGGATCAGGTCGGGGGTGCGTTTGGCGCCCATGATCCCGGCGATGCGGGCGGTGGCGAGGGCGTCGCCCTTGGGCACGCCCTCGCCGCGCAGCAGCTCGACCACGCGGGGCGAGACGAGGACCCGTCCGCTCGCGCGGGCGGTGCGTGCGGTCACGTCCTTGCCGGACACGTCGACCATGCGGGCGGCGCCCGCGTCGTCGATGTGTGTCAGTCGGTCTGGCACAGAGGGTCCGGGGGTGTCCCCCCGGAAGGGCTCAGTCATGCTGTGTGGCGCTCCCGGTCCTGGCCCGTCGCGGTGCGGCGCTCGGGCCTGCTGTGCGCGACACGGTACCGCCAAGGCGGCACACGACAGCGGGCAGGACCGCCCGGCGGACGGGTGCACGCGCGTGGCGGACGCCCGGCGGACGTCCCCGGCCGGGCAGTCGGCTCCTGGCCGAGCAGGTCGGCTCCTGGCCGAGCTGGACGGCCTCCTAGCCGAGCAGGACGACCTCGACGTCCGTGCCGGGCTCCACGGACTCCGCGTCCTCGGGTACGACGATCAGCGCGTCGGCGTGGGCCAGGGCCGCGACCAGGTGCGAACCGGCGCCGCCCACGGCGGTCACCTCGCCGTCGGCGTACGCCCCGCGCAGGAACTGCCTGCGCCCCTTGGGCGAGCCCAGCGCCTTGTCGGCCCTGAGGGTCGCGGTGGTGCGCGGCCGGTGCACGTCGTCGAGGCCCATCAGGGTGCGGATGACGGGGCGGACGAACAGTTCGAAGGAGACGTACGACGACACGGGGTTGCCCGGGAGCGCGAGCAGGGGCGTGTGGTCGGGGCCGATGGAGCCGAAGCCCTGGGGCTTGCCGGGCTGCATGGCGAGCTTGCGGAAGTCGATGCCGCCGCCGGGCTCGTCCTCGTCGCCGACGTGCGCCAGCGCCTCCTTGACGACGTCGTACGCCCCCACGCTGACTCCGCCGGTGGTGACCAGCAGGTCGGCGCGGACGAGCTGGTCCTCGATGGTGGCGCGGAGCGTCTCGGCGTCGTCGACGACGGCGCCCACCCGGTAGGCGATGGCGCCCGCGTCCCGGGCGGCGGCGGTGAGGGCGAAGCTGTTGGAGTCGTAGATCTGGCCGCTGCCGAGTCCCTCGCCGGGCTGGACGAGTTCGCTGCCGGTGGACACGACGACCACGCGCGGGCGCGGGCGTACCCGTACCGTGCCGCGGCCGACCGCGGCGAGCAGCGCGATCTGCGGCGGGCCGAGGACGGTGCCGGCCGCCAGGGCGAGGTCGCCCGCCTTCACGTCGCTGCCCCGCGCGCGCACGTGCGCGCGGGCCTCGGCCGGCCGGTGCACGCGCACGTGCCCCTCGGCGCCCTCGGGCGCGCGGCTGCGTGCCCGCATCCCGGCGACCGGTCCCTCGCCGAGTCCGCCGTCGGTCCACTCCACGGGGACGACGGCCTCGGCACCGGGGGGCAGCGGGGCGCCGGTCATGATGCGGGCCGCCTGGCCGGGGCCCACGGGGGTCAGCTCGGCCGCGCCCGCCGCGACGTCCCCGACGACCTCCAGGACGGCCGGGAACTCCTCGCTCGCGCCCGCCACGTCCGCGACCCGTACCGCGTACCCGTCCATGGAGCTGTTGTCGAACGGCGGCAGCGCGAGGGGCACCGTGACGTCGTCGACCAGCACACAGCCCTGGGCGTCGAGGAGTTGCAGCTCGATGGGTTCCAGGGGGCGGACGGTGGTGAGGATGTCCTCCAGGTGCTCGTCCACCGACCACAGGCGGTCCGGGCCGGCGGGACGGGTCGCGGTGCTGCTCAACTCTGCTGCATCTCCTCGGCTACGTAACTGCGAAGCCAGGTCCGGAAGTCCGGGCCCAGGTCTTCACGTTCGCACGCGAGCCTGACAATGGCACGCAGATAGTCGCCCCGGTCGCCGGTGTCATAGCGGCGGCCCTTGAAGACGACGCCGTGCACGGGGCCGCCGACCTTTTCGTCCTGGGCGAGCTGCTGGAGGGCGTCGGTGAGCTGGATCTCGCCGCCGCGGCCCGGCTCGGTGCGCCGCAGTATGTCGAAGACGTGCGGGTCGAGGACGTAACGGCCGATCACCGCGTAGCTGGACGGGGCGTCCGCCGGGTCCGGCTTCTCGACCAGGCCGGTCACCTTGACGACGTCGCCGTCGGCGGTGGTCTCCACGGCCGCGCAGCCGTAGAGGTGGATCTGCTCGGGGTCGACCTCCATGAGCGCGATCACGCTGCCGCCGTGCTGCTCCTGGACCTCGATCATGCGCTGGAGCAGGGGGTCGCGCGGGTCGATCAGGTCGTCGCCGAGCAGGACGGCGAAGGGCTCGTGGCCCACGTGCGGGGCCGCGCAGAGCACGGCGTGGCCGAGGCCCCTGGGGTCGCCCTGGCGCACGTAGTGCATCGTGGCCAGGTCGCTGGACTCCTGCACCTTGGCGAGCCGGCCGGCGTCGCCCTTCTTCTGGAGCGCCGACTCCAGCTCGTAGTTGCGGTCGAAGTGGTCTTCGAGAGGGCGCTTGTTGCGTCCGGTGATCATGAGGACGTCGTCGAGCCCCGCCGACACGGCCTCCTCGACCACGTACTGGATCGCCGGCTTGTCGACGACCGGCAGCATCTCCTTGGGAGTGGCCTTGGTGGCCGGCAGGAACCGGGTGCCGAGGCCTGCCGCCGGAATGACAGCCTTGCTGATCCTGGGGTGCGACTGAGTCATGTCCGCAACCTTATCCGGTCGCTTTGCGGAGAATCTGAGGCACCGGTTAATTGGCACTCATATGAACCGATTGGGAAGGGTGCGGGAGCGACCTGTGGAGCACTGTGGACCTGGAGCCGAGGGTGACAAGCGAACGTTGCGCCGAGAATTCCTCGGGGTGAGGAACAGGTTGACGACGGATGTCGTCAGGAAAGCGGCCGACGCGCTGGCCGAACATGCTCTGGAGCTGCCGGAGCTGGTGCGTGCGCGCACGGTGGCGGCGTACGTCTCCGTCGAGAACGAGCCCGGCACGCTCACGCTGCTGGACGCGCTGCTCGCGCGGGGGGTACGTGTCCTGCTCCCCGCGCTGCTGCCGGACCACGACCTGGACTGGGGCGCGTACGCCGGGGAGGGCTCCCTCGCCCGCGTCCAACACGGCGGGAAGATGGCGCTTTTCGAACCCTCCGGTGAACGCCTCGGGCCGGACTCCGTGCTCGGCGCGGACGCCGTGCTGCTGCCGGGGCTCGCGGTGGACGCGCGCGGGATGCGCCTGGGGCGCGGCGGAGGGTCGTACGACCGGGTGCTCGCGCGCCTGGAAGGAGCGGACGCGCACCCGGCGCTCGTGGTGCTGCTGTACGACACGGAGGTCGTCGAGCGGGTGCCCGCGGAGGCGCACGACCGGCCGGTGCAGGCGGTGGTGACGCCGTCGGGGGTACGCCGGTTCACGGGTCCGGACGCCCTGTGAGCCGCACATGAAACGGACCTTGCCCCTCACATGAGACGGCCCACCACGCGCGCGGGGAGGGCCGTCTCACCCGCGGGTGCCCCTCCGCCACAGGGCTTGATGACGAGGGTGTAGCTGGTGCTAGTGTAGACC
>NZ_JBSHBL010000012.1:0-153019 GCF_053611985.1 Streptomyces sp. NPDC054770 | reverse complement strand
GCGCGCGGGGCCGCAGGGTCCCCCTAACTAAACCGCCTCGGCCCCCCAAACTTCCCCCGCCCCCCCCCGGGGGCGTGGAGGGCCGTCTCACCGGCGGGTGCCCGTCGGCCTCAGGGCTTGAGGACGAGGGTGTCGCTGGTGCTCTTGTCGACCGCCTTGTCCGAGAACGACCACGGGAGCAGTTCGCCGTCGGCCCACTTGCCCGTCTGGTCGGTGTAGTGGGCGCTGAAGGCGTGACCGGAGGCTCCGGTGAGGTTGATCCACTTGGACTTGTCCAGGTCGTCGAGGTTGACGACCATCCGCATGGAGGGGACCCAGACGACGCCGTAGCCGCCGGCGGCGTTCCAGCCGGTCGCGTCGACCGTGGCCTCGCCGCCGCTGAGCTTCCAGGGGCCGCGGTTGAGGATGTACTGGACGATGGCCGGGCCGTCGGTGCCCAGGGTCTGGTTCTTCAGGAACAGGCGGTGCAGCCGGCCCCAGCTCCAGGTGTCGATGTCCTTGCCGAGCTTGGCGGTCAGCTCCCAGCGGGCGTCGATCATGGCACGGGCGAAGAGCTCGTTCATGTTGTCGGCCTTGGGGCGGGTGCCGGACGCCGGGGTCTTCCACCAGGCGCTGTTCGGCTTGTCCATGAGGTTGCGGACCACCTCGAACCAGCGGTCGCCGCCGTCCGGCTGGGCCTGGTCGGCGTCGCGCTCGCCGCACTCGCGCACCTTGGTGTTGTCGTCGTCGACCGGGCCGGTGCTGTCGACCTTGTCGACCCACAGGCACTGGCCCTTGACCCGCAGCTCCTTGGGCAGCTTGTTGCCGAAGGCGAGCTTGAGGATGTTGCGCCAGACCGCGTTGAAGTAGGCCGCGGCCGCGGAGTCGGAGTCCTGGGTGTAGTCCCAGCCCTCCAGGAGCTTCTGCGCCTCGCGGACGTCCTTGTCGTCGAGGTTGATCTTCAGCAGCTTGGGCACCAGCAGCTTGGCGATCTCACTGCTGTCGTCCATCTGCATCTGGCGCATGTCGTCGGTGGAGATCTTGCCGCCGTCCTTGATCTTCGACTCGATCAGGTCGGTGATGCGCTGGCTGCGGGTGCCGTAGCCCCAGTCCGTGGTGAGCGTGTAGGGGTACTTGTCCTTGTCGATCACGGCCTGGTTGGCGGTGACGATGTAGTGGCTCTTCGGGTTGTACTCGTAGGGCAGTTCGTCCTGCTTGATGAAGCCGGTCCACTGGTACTTGGAGTCCCAGCCCGGCGCCGGGATGGACCCGTCGTCCCCCGACGCGCGCGTGGGGATCCTGCCGGGCAGCGTGTAGCCGATGTTGTTCTTGGTGTCGGCGTAGATCAAATTCTGCGAGGGCACGTCGAACTGGGCGGCCGCGTTCCGGAAGGAGTCCCAGTCGGACGCCTTGTCGAGGGCGAAGACGGCGTCCATGGTGGTGCCCGGGTCCAGGGCGGTCCAGCGCAGGGCGATGCCGTAGCCGTCGCCGCGGTCGGGCGCGGCGGTGTCAACGGTGGCCTTCTTGCCGACCTCGACGAGTTCGTCGTCACGGTCGGACAGCAGCGGCATGCCGTCGGCGGTCTGGCGTACGACGATCTTCTTGGACGTGCCGCCGGCCACCTTGATGGTCTCCGTGCGGGTCGTGAAGGGCTTGGTCTTCCCGTCGTACAGGTAGCCGTCGCCGGAGAGCTTCTCCAGGTAGAGGTCGGTGACGTCGACCCCGGAGTTGGTCATGCCCCAGGCGATGTCGGCGTTGTGGCCGATGACCACGCCGGGCATGCCGGCGAAGGTGTAGCCGGTGACGTCGTACTGGCACTTGCTGGAGACCGTCGTGCAGTGCAGGCCCATCTGGTACCAGACGGACGGCAGGGACGCCGACAGGTGCGGGTCGTTGGCGAGCAGCGGCTTGCCGGTGATGGTGTACTGGCCGCCGACGACCCAGGAGTTGGAGCCGATGCCCTGGCCGTTCACGCCGACGGCCGTGGGGACGTCGTCCAGGACGTTGTAGAGGCTCGCCAGCTGGCTCGTGAGCGCCGAGCCGGTGGTCGACGAGGTCGTGGTGGAGCCGGTGCCCGTCGAGGTCCCGGAGCCGCTCGTGGAGCCGTCCTGCTCGAAGGTCTTGGTGAGCGCGTCGTACTGGCCGTCCTGGACGATCGCCTGGTTGCGGCTGTACGGGTAGTCCGGGTACAGGTCCTTGATCTGCTGCGGGCCGAGGCGGCTGGTCATCAGGGCCCGGTCGATCTCGTCCTGCATGTTGCCCCGCAGGTCCCAGGCCATCGCCTTCAGCCAGGACACCGAGTCGACGGGGGTCCACTGCGCGGGCTTGTAGTCGTTGACGAACCCGAGGGCCGCGTACTCCAGGGAGATGTCCTTGCCGTCCTTGCCCTGGAGGTAGGCGTTGACTCCCTTGGAGTAGGCCTGGAGGTACTTCTTCGTGGAGGCCGACAGCTTGGTGTCGTACTCCTCCTTCGCCACCCGGTCCCAGCCCATGGTGCGCAGGAACTCGTCGTTCTTCACCTGGCCCTTGCCGAACATCTCCGACAGGCGCCCGGACGTCATGTGGCGGCGCACGTCCATCTCGTAGAACCGGTCCTGCGCCTGGACGTAGCCCTGCGCCATGAACAGGTCCTCGTCGGTGGAGGCGTAGATCTGCGGGATGCCGTAGCTGTCGCGCTTCACGGTCACGGGCCCGGACAGGCCCTGGAGCGTGATCGAACCCTTGGTCTGCGGGAAGGACGCACGGACCGTGCTGACCGACCAGTACGCCCCGTAGAAGACGCCACCGACGACGGCCAGAACGAGTACGAGCACGATAAGTCGGGCTCTGCGCCCCTTCTTCCTGCCGGACTTGCCAGGCTTGTCACCCGTTGTGGCGGTGGTGTTGGGGGGCATCGCTGTCCTTGCTGTCCTAACGCGAGCGGCAGGCGGTCCTGGAGTGCTGGAGCAACCATAGGCGCAGGGCCCTACGCCACTTGACGCGGAGTAGGGATCCGGCAGGCACGGGCGTTCGATCTTGCCTCGGGAAGCGTCAAGAAAGCGTCAAGAGTTAGGTAAGGTAACGAAGTACTTGGGTGCGGAGTACCGCAGCCTCGGGTCTTGTACGTGAGAGCTTCCGCGTCGCCCGCGCGCGAGCCAAGGAAAGGAAGCGCCGCTGACTGTCCACCACCTCAACCAGCTCCTGCTCGTCTGCTCCGTGGTCCTGCTCGTCGCCGTCGCGGCCGTCCGGGTCTCCTCACGCAGCGGGCTCCCCAGCCTGCTCGTGTACCTGGGGATCGGCGTCCTCATGGGCCAGGACGGCATCGGCGACATCCACTTCGCCAACGCCGAACTGACCCAGGTCATCGGATACGCGGCCCTGGTCGTGATCCTGGCCGAGGGCGGTCTCGGCACGAAGTGGAAGGAGGTCGAACCGGTCCTGGCGTCCGCCTCCATGCTGGCCCTCGCCGGGGTCGGGGTGAGCGTCGGCGTCACCGCCGCGGGAGCGCACTACCTGGTCGGACTGGAGTGGCGGCAGGCGCTCATCATCGGTGCGGTGGTGTCCTCGACGGACGCGGCGGCGGTGTTCTCGGTGCTCCGGCGCATTCCGCTGCCCGCGCGCGTGACGGGCACCCTGGAGGCCGAGTCCGGGTTCAACGACGCCCCGGTGGTCATCCTGGTCGTCGCCCTGTCCACCGCGGGGCCGGTCGAGCACTGGTACGTCCTGGTGGGCGAGATAGCCATGGAGCTGGCCATCGGCGCGGGCATAGGCCTCGCGGTCGGCTGGCTCGGCTCCTGGGGCCTCAGGCACGTCGCCCTGCCCGCCTCCGGCCTCTACCCGATCGCCGTGATGGCCATCGCGGTCACGGCGTACGCGGCCGGCGCGCTGGCGCACGGCAGCGGCTTCCTCGCGGTCTACCTGGCCTCCATGGTGCTCGGCAACGCCAGGCTGCCGCACTGGCCGGCCACCCGCGGTTTCGCCGAGGGGCTCGGCTGGATCGCCCAGATCGGCATGTTCGTCCTGCTCGGCCTGCTGGTCACCCCGCACGAGCTCGGCGACGACATCGTGCCCGCCCTCGTCATCGGGCTGGTGCTCACCATGGTGGCGCGGCCGGTGAGCGTCATCGTCAGCCTCGCGCCGTTCCGGGTGCCCTGGCCGGAGCAGACCCTGATGTCCTGGGCCGGGCTGCGCGGTGCCGTGCCCATCATCCTGGCGACGATCCCCATGGTGAACGGCGTCGACACCAGCCACCGGATCTTCAACATCGTCTTCGTCCTGGTCGTCGTCTACACCCTCGTCCAGGGGCCGACGCTGCCCTGGCTGGCCGGCAAGCTGCGGCTCGGGGAGGGCCCGGAGGCCGCCGACCTCGGCATCGAGTCCGCGCCCCTGGAGCGGCTGCGCGGGCATCTGCTGTCCGTCTCGATCCCCGAGGGCTCCCGGATGCACGGCGTGGAGATCAACGAGCTGCGGCTGCCCGCCGGGGCCGCCGTCACCCTGGTCGTCCGCGAAGGAAAATCGTTTGTTCCGCTGCCCGCGACGGTACTGCGGCGCGGGGACGAACTCCTCGTGGTCGCCACCGACCCGGTGCGGGACGCCGCGGAACGGCGGCTGCGCGCGGTCGGTCACGGGGGCAAGCTGGCGGGCTGGCTGGGCACGAACGGGACGGCGGGCGCGGGGCCGGGCGGCGCGTCGGGCGCGCGTTAAGGGCGTGTTTCGGATGGTTCACACCACCGCCAATCCCAGGTGAACAGGGTTCGCGGTGCTCGTTTTCACAGGCGTACCGGGCTTTCACCCCTGTACGATGAAACCACCCTGATCGAACCAACTCTGCCTGACGCAGAGCTGGCGCGACCGTATGGCGGCCGGATCACTCCTCGCAGTGGGCGCCGGTATCTACCGCAGTTCCGCGCAAGAGGACAGCTCTCGGCGCCCCCGCACGGGCGCGCTACCAGGCGGCAGAAAGGCACGGGCCGTGGCATCCACGGTCACCACCGAGCCGTCGGAGAGCTCGGCTGCGCCGTCCCGCCCGGGATACGGCCGGCTGCTGCGCACCCGTGGCGCCTGGACGTTCCTGATCCCCGGTTTCGCGGCACGCCAGCCGTTCGCGATGCTCACCATCTCCATCGTGCTGCTCGTGCAGCACACCACCGGCTCCTACGGCGCCGCGGGTGCCGCCGCGGCGGTCACCGGCGTCTCCATGGCCCTGTTCGCGCCCTACAGCGGCCGCCTGGCCGACCGCTACGGGCAGCGTGCCGTGCTGGTCCCCGGCGTGCTCGTCCACACGCTGTCGGGCCTCGTCCTGACGGCGCTCGCGCTGGCGCACGCGCCCCTGTGGGCGCTGTTCGCAGCGGCCGTGCCGACCGGCGCCTCGGTGCCGCAGGTCGGCCCCATGGTCCGCGCCCGCTGGGGCGTGCAGCTCCAGGACTCCCCTCTGATGTCCACCGCGGCCGCCTTCGAGTCCGTCACCGACGAGCTCACCTTCGTCTTCGGCCCGCTGCTCGCGACCGCTCTGTGCACCACCGTGGCCCCGGCCGCCGGACTGGTCACGGAGGCCGCGCTCACCCTGGCCGGCGGTCTGCTGTTCGCCGCGCGCAAGAGCACCCAGCCCCGGGTGACCGGCACCGGCCACGCGCGCGTGCGGCACGCCTCGGCGCTCCGCGTCCCCGGCGTGCGCGTGCTGGTCGTGGCGTTCCTGGGCATCGGCTCCGTCTTCGGCGGCATGCAGGTCTCCCTCGCCGCGTTCACCGAGTCGATCGGCGAGCCCGGCCTGAACGGCGTCCTGTACGGCACCTTCGCCGCCGGGAACATGCTCTCGGGCATCGTCTGCGGCGCGCTCGCCTGGAAGGCCGCCCCGCACCGGCGCCTGGTCGTCGGCTACGCGGCGCTCGCGCTGACCGCGTCGGCGCTGTGGACGTCCCACTCGGTGCTCGTCCTGGCCGGCCTCGGCCTGCTGGTCGGCATGTGCGTCGCGCCCGCCCTGATCACCGGTTACACGCTGGTCGAGGGCCTGGTCCCGGCCGGCGCCCGCACGGAGGCGTTCACCTGGCTGACCGGCGCGGTGGCGCTCGGCCAGGCGGCCGCGGTCACGGCCGCCGGACAGCTGGAGGACCGCCTGTGGGGCGGCGCCGGATTCCTGGTCCCGATGGCCGGCACGATGCTGGCCCTGGTGGCCCTCGTGGCACTGCGTTCCCGGCTGGTCGCCCCGCCGCGGAACCGTACCGTCGCACGTGGCGTCGGTCACCGCGTACCGGTGACGGTGGACTGATCCTCAGGAATACGTCACTATGGACCGTCGTTAGCACTCATCGAGTGAGAGTGCCAGGAGGAAGACAGTGCCGACCTACCAGTACCAGTGCACCGAGTGCGGCGAGGGCCTCGAGGCGGTGCAGAAGTTCACCGACGACGCCCTGACCGAGTGCCCCAACTGCGGTGGCCGCCTGAAGAAGGTGTTCTCCGCGGTCGGCATTGTCTTCAAGGGCTCGGGCTTCTACCGCAATGACAGCCGCGGCTCCTCGTCGAGCAGCAGCCCCGCGTCGAAGTCGTCGGGCTCCGCGTCGTCCGATGCGAAGTCGTCCGACTCGAAGGCATCCGACTCGAAGCCGTCGTCTTCGACGTCGTCGTCCTCGACGTCGTCCTCGTCGGGCTCCGCGAGCAGCTCCGCCGCCTGATACCTCACCCCTGGGACCCCGCCGTCGAGCGACGGCGGGGTTCTGGGCGTTCCCGGACCCCGGCTCTCGCCCCGCTCGAACGGCCGGCGAACGGCCCGCTAGTGTGCTGCGCATGGTGAACGCAGAGATCGGCGTAATCGGCGGTTCCGGCTTCTACTCGTTCCTCGACGACGTGACCGAGATCCAGGTCGAGACGCCCTACGGGCCGCCCAGCGACTCCCTCTTCCTCGGCGAGATCGCCGGCCGCCGGGTCGCCTTCCTGCCCCGCCACGGACGCGGCCACCATCTGCCGCCGCACCGCATCAACTACCGGGCCAACCTCTGGGCGCTGCGCTCCGTGGGTGTGCGCCAGGTGCTCGGCCCGTGCGCGGTGGGCGGTCTGCGCCCCGAGTACGGCCCGGGCACGCTGCTCGTACCGGACCAGCTGGTGGACCGTACGAAGTCCCGGGCTCAGTCGTACTTCGACGGGCTGCCGTTGCCCGACGGCGCCGTGCCGAACGTGGTGCACGTCTCCCTGGCCGACCCCTACTGCCCCACCGGGCGGACGGCGGCACTGAAGGCCGCTCGGGGCCGGGACTGGGAGCCGGTCGACGGAGGCACGCTGGTGGTGATCGAGGGGCCGCGTTTCTCGACCCGCGCCGAGTCGCTGTGGCACCAGGCGCAGGGCTGGTCGGTGGTGGGCATGACCGGCCACCCCGAGGCGGCGCTCGCCCGTGAACTGGAGCTCTGCTACACGTCGTTGACCCTGGTCACGGACCTGGACGCGGGCGCCGAGACCGGTGAGGGCGTCTCGCACGACGAGGTTCTCCAGGTGTTCGCGGCCAATGTGGACCGGCTGCGCGGTGTGCTGTTCGACGCGGTGGCGGCCCTGCCGGAGAACCCGGCACGGGACTGCCTGTGCACGAACGCGCTCGGCGGCATGGACCCGGGCTTCGAGCTGCCGTAGCGCAGGGGCGGTTTCCACAGGGGGATGCGGGCGGAACTCCTCGTTCGGGTGGCCGAGTTGTCCACAACCGGTCGGTAGCCCACCGGCTCCGACGCGTTTCGGCGCGAGACCTCATCGTGGTCTCGCAAGCCGATTCCTCGTCGCCGGTGGTGATCCCCATGTCCGTTCCCCCGTCCCCCTACCTCGCCGTCCCGCCGCCCCTCCGCGTCCCGCGCCCGCTGGGCACGGACGCCCCCGCCACCTGCGAGGTCCCGCACTTCGAACCGGTGCGGGTACGCGGCGGGCGATATCAACTGCACCGCCTGCTGCGCCACCGCAGGCGGGCCCTCGCGGCCGGCCTGGCGATCACGGCGGCGGCGCTCGTCGCGGCGGGACCGCGGACCGCCACCGGCCCCCTGCGCGCCGAGCGGCCCCGGGGACACCCTGCCGCTCAGCCGGTACGCCGGCACGCCCCGCCCGTGGACATGGTGACCGCACCGGTACGGATCGCCGACGCGGCCACCGTCCGGCTGCTGCGCCCCGGTGACCGGGTGGACGTCATCGCGGCCGGGGACCCCGCGGCGGGCGGGGCGGCCCGGGTGATCGCGCGCGGGGTACGCGTGACGAAACTGCCGGAGCCGGTCGACCCGGCCGCGGAGAGCGGGGCACTGGTCGTGCTCTCGGTCCCCCGGTCCACCGCGGCCCAACTGGTCGGCGCGAGCACCACGGCACGGCTGGCGGTGACGCTGTGGTCAACTACCTGGCGCTAAGGCGCCGGGCTTGCACAGCGGGCATCACCGGCGGTGATACTGCGCTTGCGTCCAGCCCCGCCCCGCTGACGCCGAGGTGGGGCGGGGGCCGTCGACGGGGCCCCGCGTCGCCACAACTCCCACGCTCGGGCGCGGATGTTGCGGGAGCTGTTCCGGTCTGCGTGATCAACGAATCCGCAGTTCCGGCACGCGAACCAGGCTTGAGAGACTCGGCTCGCCTTGTCGATGTGCCCACACTTTGCGCAGGTGCGCGAGGTGTACGCCGGATCGACGTACACCACCGCCACCCCCGCCCTGCGGGCCTTGTACCCGATGAACGCCGATCTTGTGGTTGATATCTCTGGCCCGCCGGTCCTCCTTACGCCTGCGTTTCTTCAGGCGTCGTTTGGCGGACGGGGTGTTCTTCCTCTGCAACGTGGCCCGCAACGTCCGCTCCCGGGCGCGGACCCGGTTGATCTCGCGTCCGGCCATGATCTCGCCGTCGGACGTGGTGGCGATGCTCACGATGCCCAGGTCGATGCCGAGGAAGTCCACCGGGTCGGTGTTCGCCGGTGTTTCGAGGACCTCGCAGGTGGCGTTGAGGAACCACATGCCGTCCCGGCACAACAGGTCGGACTCGCCTTTGCGGTACAACGCCAGAGTGGCCAGCTGCTCGGAGCTCGCGGTGAACGCCACGTCCTTCACCCGTCCCGAAACGGTCCAGATCGAGATCCTCCGCTCGGTGATCTGCCAGGACAGCATCCGGTCGTCGTACGGCTGCGCCCCCTGCGGACGGAAGGCGACCGGCTTCTCGGTGGCCTTCCGGTAACGCTTCGAGCCGGGCCTGCCCAGGTTCCCGGCCTTCAGGTTCGCCTTCAGCGACGCGTACGCGTCGCAGGTCTTCTTGATGACGTGTTGAGCGGCCTGCGCACCCAGACCCCAGCGGGCCTTGATCTCGCCGTAGGTGTGCTTGCGAAGCGCGAAGTTGTTCTTCACGTTCTTTCGAAGGCGACCTCGCCGACCCAGCTAGCCGCCTCGTTGCAGGCGGACAAGGTCGCCTCGAGCGCGGCCGCCTGCACAGGCGTCGGCAGCAGTCTGACCTGCACAACCAGCTTCACGATCAGTGAACCTGCACACGCGTACGACCATCCGCCGCGCGTTCGGCACGCATCACCCGACCGGGTGACAAGCCCGGATGTCCACAACACCGGCTCCGCCGGAATGACAACCGTCCACTTCGCGCCCGAGCCCACACGAGCGATACCGCGCGCTCCACGCCACGGTTACAAGGATGCCCCCCGACTGAAGCCCTGCGCTTCCTCGCATGAGCTGAACAACCTGGGGCGATTTTCGGGACGCTTTGTGTCAAGTCGCTCGTCCGAGCTACCGGATTGGGCGCGATGGCTGCACGGTGACGTAGGTTGCGGAGCGTTTTGTTCCACACCCTGTGCATGTGAGGAGAGTCCCCGAGGTGAACGCGAAGAAGGAACCGAGCGTCTGGCAGGGCTTCAAGGCCTTCCTGATGCGCGGAAACGTCGTCGATCTGGCAGTCGCGGTGGTCATCGGCGCCGCCTTCACGAACATAGTCAACTCGGTGGTGAAGGGGATCATCAACCCGCTCGTCGGCGCGATCGGCACCAAGAACCTCGACAGCTACAGCTCGTGCCTGAAGGACCCGTGCGCGCTGAACGCGGACGGCACGGTGAAGAGCGGCATCCAGATCATGTGGGGCTCCGTCCTGGGAGCCACGCTGAGTTTCGTGATCACCGCGGCGGTCGTGTACTTCCTGATGGTCCTGCCGATGGCGAAGTACCTGTCCCGGGTGGAGGCCCGCCGGAAGGCGCGGGAGGGCACCCACGAGGTGGTCGAGGTGACCGAGCTGGAGGTGCTGAAGGAGATCCGCGACGCCCTGGTCGCGCAGCGCGGAAGCGGTCACGACGCGCGTTAGCCGCGCTGCCGCGGGCGGCTCAGAGGTGGTGGGGCGGCTTCTCGTCGAGGAAGCGTTTGAGGTCGGCGGCGGAGTCGCCCTCCGGGCGGTCGCCCCAGCCGCGGTCCGTGTCGTCCGACGACTGCCGGTCGAGCGGGTCGTCGAAGATCAGCGCGGGTTTCGGGTCGCGCGGCGCGGGCTCGGGGGCGGTGCTCATGCCTCAAGCCTACGGCGCGCACGGCTCGGGTTTGTTCGCGAGCCTTCGGTGGCCTTTTCTGCTGTGCTGGACGCATGACGTCCAGTTCTCCCGCGGCTCCCGCCTCCCAGCACTCACCCCAGCCCCTGCGGCCGCTGCGCAGGCTCACCGCGCGCGGGCGCGACGAGGCCCACCGGGTGTCGTCGCCGCTGGAGCTGTTCTTCGACCTGTGTTTCGTGGTGGCCATCGCGCAGGCGGGCGTGGCGCTGGTGCACGCCGTCGCGGCGGGGCACGCGGGCGAGGGCGTCCTGAACTACGCGATGCAGTTCTTCGCCATCTGGTGGGCGTGGATGAACTTCACCTGGTTCTCCTCGGCGTACGACAACGACGACGTGCTCTACCGGGTGGTCACCCTGGTCCAGATCGCCGGCGTCCTGGTACTGGCGGCCGGTATCTCGCAGGCCTTCACCGACCACGACTACCTGGTGGTCTGGCTGGGCTACGTGATCATGCGGCTGGCGATGGCCGCGCAGTGGTTCAGGGCCGCGCGGTGGGCCCGCGGCGCGGAGCGGACCATGGCGCTCCGGTACGCGGGCGGGGTGCTGCTGTGCCTGGTCGGCTGGCTCGGCCTGGTGGTGCTGCCGGAGCCCGCGCGGCCCTGGGTGTTCCTGGTGATGGCGATCGCCGAGATGTGCGTGCCGCTGTACGCGGAGAAGGACTACGCGACCTCCTGGCACCCGCACCACATCGCCGAACGCTACGGGCTGTTCACGATCATCGTGCTCGGCGAGACGATCTCGGCGGCGACGGTCGCCGTGAAGTCGGCGGTGGCCGAGCACGACGCGCTCGGCGAGCTGCTGCCGATCGCGGCGGGCGGCCTGGTGATCGTCTTCTCGGCCTGGTGGATCTACTTCGTGGTCGGGAACCAAGTCAAAGGGTACTACAACAGCCCCACCCCCAACTAGGGGGCAGGGCTGGTGAGTTAGCTGGTCAGTGCGGGTACGGGACCCTTACAGGCAGGCCATGAAGGGTACGCCGTTCACGGCCCCTGAGGACTCAGCCCAGTTCGCCGGAGGGATGGGCCGGCGGGAACTCGACGGCGTGGTCCGGGCAGGCATAGAGGGTCACCCCCGGGCCCGTTGGACGCTGGATGTACCGAACGGGAAGCGGGGCCCACGTCCACCTCTTGCACCGGCAGCACGTCGCGCCGGAGGGGTCCGGGATGGGCTGGGTGTCGCGGAGTGCTGCGATGTACCGGGCGGCGGTCATGCGGCCCCCTCTCGGGCTATGACACTGCCGAGACCCATGGTTGGGAAGTCGTAGTCAACTCCGAGGCTCGCGAATGCCGCAGCGTACGAGCGCTCACGCTGTAGAGGCGGTAACGCTTGCATCCGCTCGTCCCGGAAAACCGCTTGGGCCTCCCAGGAGGACAGACCACGCCACGGCGTCCTCCAGATCGAGACGGGCGCGGTTTCATCCTCGGCAGCCTGCGCGGTGAGGTACTCCGCACTGTGACGTCCGGGGTGCTGGGGGGCTAAGACTGCGAGCACCCAGGAAAGGGCGCTAGCGATAAGATCGCGCATGTGTCGGTCAGCTCCTGCTAGCTGTCTCGGCTAGCCCCGAGTGGACCGGGCCTAATCGGTCTCTCGGGGCGCTTCTGTGTTCAGGGATCACGCTAAGACAACACGTCTAACTCGTCTACCTGTCTAACACGTCTGCTTGTCTAACTCGCGTGAGAATGGCCCGTTGTCTACGCTCTGTCGCATGCCCGAGCACCCTGAGCGTCCGCACACCCCCCGCGCCCCTTACATGGAAGTGCTGGACGCTCTCTTGGAAGAGATCAAAGGGAAGGCGCCGGGTGAGCCGATCCCGTCTGAGGCAGAGCTGTGCGAACGTCACGGCGTGGCGCGGGAGACTGCCCGCAGGGCGGTTCGAATCCTGAGGGAACGGGGGCTGATCGAAACGCGGTGGGGTAAGGGATCGTTTGTAGCGGACCGCACGGGTCAGGACGAGGGGTAATCCCTGTTCACGCGATGCGGTACGTGCCGGAAGACACGAGTGCCGGCTGAGTGACAACTACCCTTGGGGAACGATAGATCTAATTCCGCTGCCGGAAGGCTGACCAACGGCGGGCGGCGAGAAGCAAACGCTCCGTCCACTCGTCCGGGTCGCCGTCGGCAATCTCCTCCCACAGGTTCTCTGTAGCCCGCGCAAAGGCCGTGATCCCCTCAGTGGGCGCCCTGTGCCATGCTGGAATCCTGCTAGCCCAATATTCTGCGGACTCAGGGGCATGACCTCCTGCGGCGATAAGCCAGACAACCCAATACGCCGCGTCTAGCCATTCGGCCCCGCGAGTGGCCCATGCCCAGTCAACAAGATAGGCCGTTTTATCAACAATCACATTGTGGTCATTAAGGTCCGTGTGCAACAGGGATGCGCCTGAGAAATATTCGAGATGCTCAGTAGCAATTACGTAGGCCGCGAATCGTTGCTCAGCTCGCCTTAGCTCAATATCGGGAATCGCGACTTCACCAAGCCTGCATAGAAGATCCGCCACTTTCGCGAGGTCCGGCGAGCCGGGTGAGTAGTTCGCATGGTGACCCGAAAGATTCTCAAACCCCAGTAGTACCCATCCCCCCTCTTCGATCTTCCAGCGCAGCGCAGGGGAAATCCCATCGAGATACGGGTTTACCTCCGCTTCTCTGTGCTGCGTCCATACGCGCTTGTGGTCGACCTGAAGGCCTTTGACGAAAAAAGAACCAGATTCAGTGAAAACACGCGCGGCGATTTCGCTGTTGAATCCTTGGCTTACGGCTTCGCTCTTGATTACCCGTCCGCTCCGCCTTTCGATCGCAGCAAGAACGGCGCGCGGAAGATTTTCGAACATGATTCGGGTCGTCACGGTTCCCACACTCTCATATGCAACCGGTCGCGCGGACCCCGTGACGTTTCTCCACGGGATCCGCGCGGGGTGTTGGCTCAGCCCTGGTACGGGTTGTCGTCGTTGCAGGCGGCGCCCTCGGTCAGGTTCTCCACGTCGGCAACGATGATGAGCCCTGCGGGCTCCTGGAGCGGCTGACGTTCGGCCGGCTCGGGGCTCTTCGCTGCGGGGCGGCTGGTGAGTGGGACGAGTACGGCGGTCATGGAGCGTCTCCTTCGTGTTGGCAGTAACTCTGAAGTGGTGCCTTCGCTCGCTGGTACGCCTTGGCAAGCGGTCGGCAAACCCGGCAGGAACCCGAGAGCTGACAGCCGCTACAGCCTCCAGTGCGAAGCATTTGGGCATCTGCGATGGCAGGCAGACGCCAGAGCCCCTCTAGCCCCTCATCCATGAGGTTGATCGGGTTTTCCCGCCCGATCTTGCACATGGTGGCAAATCCGTGGGGGTCGACGTGGAAGAATGTGTGTCCGGCCGGACATCCTGAGAATACGGCGGACTTATCGAGGAAACCCGGGGCTTGCGTTGCAAGCGGTTCGGGGCTCCCGTCGTAGGTCGGGGAAATGTTGGAGAACTCGTCTACTGCTGTTGCGTATTCTCCAGCTAGCGCGCGCATGGCATCGACTTCATGCGCATTGTGCGTCGTGATGATCAGAGACATGGTCAAGGGGACTCCAGCCGCCTTCGCTGCATCGAGACCCTTGAACAGGAGGTTGAAGGCTCCTCGCTTTCGAGTCAGAGAGTCGAAACTCTCGGAGGTTGCGCCGTACAGTGAAACCTTCACTTTGTGTGGCGGCATATCTCCGAAGAGTTCGATTATCTCCGGCCGATGAAGTCGAGATCCGTTTGTGAGAATCTCGATCATCATTCCCGCGCGGTAGGCCTGCCTATAGGCGGCCACGAAGTCCTTATCAATGGTGGGCTCTCCACCTGTGATCTGAAGCCATAGCACCCCAGCATCACTCAGCATGGAAATAAGCTCCTGCTTCTCCTTCCATGGCAGACCCTCGAACTTCCGCTCTGCTAGATAGCAATGCTCGCAGTTGAAGTTACATCCCTTGTTTATCTCCCATGAGGCGCGATTGTAATTGAGTGCCGTCTCAGGGCGGATAAGGATGCATTCCCGGCTGGAGTGCCCGCCGAGTTCGAGCCCCCAAGCCGTACGTGTCGCATCTAAGAGCCAGTCCGGTATTTGGCTGTCAGCCTCGACCACGTTCGAAAGCTCCTGGAACATGGCGTGAGGGATCTGCATCCCTGCCTGTTCTCCCGGGCGCACGATCACGAATTTGTCGCTCTGCGGGCTCACAATCATCTCGTGCATGGAGTCCTCCACTTCCAGTGGTCAATGCGCGGCCCTTGCTGTTCAGCACTATGTCTACTGCTGGCCTTGGTGCGGCCCGGCCGGCTGCCCGCCGTCATCAGAGCAACCGACCGGGAGTAGTGCCCGCTCCGCCCCAGCGAAAGGGGGACTGGGACGGAGCGGGCTTCAGCGGGGAACCACCCTCGCTGATGGGATGCCCACCGCGACCGCTGGCGAGGTGGGCGTGAAGACTTGGTAGACCTGGCCCGGAGCCGGTACCTGGATGGGCCACACGGACAGCGTGTAACGGCAATCCGCGTCCTCGACCACGAGGAACAGCGGGTCTCCGTCCTTGATGCGCTTGCGGGCGGCCTGCTGCTCCCACCGATCCATGCACCAGAGGCGGAGTTGCGTGGGTCCGTCTGGGGAGGACGCGTTCGGCTGCTCCATGAACGGCTGCACCCATCGTGAGCGCTGCGGGTCGGGGTCGAGGCGATCGGCGATGTGTCGGGCGTTGCCGATGATCCATCTCAGGGCGAGCACCGGGGAGATCGTTTCGTGGGTGCCCAGAATGAAGGTCGCTTGGGTTCCCCAGCCGTACACAAGTCCATCGGCGCGTACCTCGCACCAGTAGCCATCAGGTGTCGGGCGGTCCATCATGCCGGGCCCCCCTGCCACATCACCCAAGGGCGCTCGATCATCTCGGCGAAACTCGTGTGCCCTGGGTGCTGGCGAAGGTGATCGAACGCCCACTTTTGCGGCTCGGTCGGGTCTGTGTTCGTCTCTGACGTTGCGGCGCACGCGGTGTCGTCGTCGTTGAGGGTGAGACACCGGAGCGCGTACGTGGTCGGCGGCGCGTCTTCGTCCCGATCGGGGCGCAGCGTGAAGTCAATAGGCCGTAAGCCAGGACCGGAGGCAGTCACAGCAACTCCCCTCGGCTTCGCGCGTTCTTTCGCTCGATCGCGTATCTCAAGCGCTGTTCAGGGCTGGCCGGCTGCACGTCTTCGGGGTCCACTTCCCACTCAACTCCGCCCCCCTCGGGGCGCAGGGCCCAGCGTGGACCCATCACACCGCGAAACTCGCCGACCCGATCCTGAGCATCAACCAAGAGCGTGCCGGTAGCCGGGAGGCGTGGGGGCTCCTGCTGCTGCGAAGTGCCGTTCTCGCCTGACAAGGGGCCGCTCCTCTCCGTAGTGCTTCCACTACCAGGGCGATTCAGCGTCCCTTAGAGTCGGAGAGTCTTCAACTTGCAGCGTTTGCACGGAGAGTTGGGCGGTGGCCGTTGAACCGGAAAGAGCTAGACCCCGAAACGTCCTTAGGTGCGGCATATGGCCAACGTTTACGCGTGTTGCGAGACGAGCGCGGTTGGACTCAAGACGACTTGGCGGAGCGCATCGGGTACTCCGGCACGCACATCTCAGCCGTCGAAACTGGTCGTCGGTCCCCAACTCCCCGCTTCTCGAACAGCGTTGACAGGGCGTTTGGCACGGGAGACCTGTTCGAGCGCCAAGGGCGAGCCGTGCGGCACACAGCGCTGCTGGAAGGGTTCCCGGACTATGTCGCCCAGGAGGAACACGCGACAGAGATCCGGCTCTTTGAGCTGGGAATCATTCCGGGATTGCTCCAGACCCCGGACTACGCCGCTGCGATCACATGGGGGGCTGTGCGACGCGGGGCAATCACGGAGTACCAGGCGGAGGAGCGGCTGTCTCTACTCGCACGGCGGCAAGCATCCTTGGAGCGCACCCCCGCACCCATGGTCTACGTAGTTGTAGACGAGAGCTGCCTTCTGCGAGCTGTCGGGGGGCCGGAGGTTATGGCGGCGCAGTTGGGTCGACTGACCGCGTTCGCCGAACTTCCCTCGACCGTTCTTCAGGTGGCTCCGTACGATCTTGGCGAACGGCGGGCGTTCGATCTGCCCGCAACGCTATTGACCCTGACCGATCGATCCTGTGTCGCATACGCAGAGTCGGCGCTACAAGGGCGCTTGGAGCGCGAAACGAGGTTCGTTCAGCCCATGTTGACGGCCTACCATCAACTACAGGCCGAAGCGTTGTCACAGGCGGCGTCAGTGGCCATGATCAGCGAGCTTCGAAAGGGCACCCCGTGACGACCGAACATCCGCGTTGGTTCACGTCCTCGTACAGCAGCAACGGCGGCCAGTGCGTAGAGGTCGCTGCAAACCTCGTCGCCTCGCGTGGCGTGGTTCCCGTCCGTGATTCCAAGAACCCTGCTAGCCCGGTGCTTGAGTTCCCTGCTGGGGCCTTCTCTGCGTTCACAGCGTGCGTCAAGGCCGGCGGCCTCGGCGTCGCCTGACTCAGGGGCAACTCTTCACCACTCGTGCGCTCGGCTGGGGCTTCCCGGCCGAGCGATTTTGTTTGAGTGACCGCCAACAGCAAGTCCCGTGACCTGAAGGCTTCGAACTCATTCGGATAAGTAGTTGACCTGACTGGAGCAACGTTCGATCCTGGCAACTCATTCGGATGAGTGTCTGAGTGAAACCAACCAGCCGTGCGGTATGGCAAAGATGGAGTTGATCATGAAGAGTAGGGCTCTGCGGTCGCTGGCCATGGCGGGCATTCTGGCGGTGGGCTTCGGCCTCGTGGGCTCGTCGGCGGCCTCGGCAATGATTCCGCCGGACCCCGGTGGGTCGTCGCCCCTGGTCCGCACATACGCGTCTACGACGACGAAGGGGCCGACCGTGAACGGCCTCCGGGTCCGCAAGGGTCCGGGCACCAACAGGGCCATTCTGGGCCTGATTTACAAGGGTGACCGCGTCAAGGTCATCGGCTCCGCGCGCGACGGCAAGGGGCAACGGTGGGATCACGTGAAGCTCACGCGGCGTTCGGCGGGGGGCCTGCCGGCGGGATATGTCGGCTGGGTCACGGAGATGTACCTCTACTGACTGGCTGTTCAGTAGTTGACTTGGGTGGCCTTCTTCGCTCCGGCGGGGGAGGTCACCCTTCCGCTTCTTTTGTCACATGCCTGCGACACGTCCACGTGCACACTCTGTAGCCCCTTGTAAACACAGGGGGTACAAGTAAACTGCATGGTCTGTTCCTGGGACTGCACATGCGTTCGAACGGAGCGGGGGCCGGTCGCGCTAACCAACGAGTGCGAGGGTGAATTGTGCGATGACGGAGGGTACGTCCTCGGGTGTCGGGGGTGACGGCAGTGCCGATGAGGCCGTGTTCACTCGGGGAATTGACTACGTGTCAGCTTGGCAGGAAGCGAACGTTGCGGTTCAAGAGCTCCTGACTGCGGCGGAGGCTGTGGGCCTTGATGTACGGGTTGTGCGGCCGGTGCCGCATGCGGGTGCGAACGGGGCGCCCGTGGTGTGGTTCAGCCCTGAGGGGGTTCGGCTGATCGCTGCCTTTATGCGGTCGGTGCCTCGGGGGGACGCTGGAGCGCAGAATACGGAGACAGGAGGAGGGACCTTGGCGGGCAAGGGATGGCAGACCCGGGCCGGTTCGAAAGTGCGGGTCGTGCGTGAGCATGACGGTGAGTTCATCCACTGTGACGGCTGCCCTCGACCGATCAGGATTACCGGCGTCGGGTCCTCTGCTGCTGCGGCTCGTCGGCACGCGAACTCCTGCCGGAAGTAAACAGGTCGGCGTTCCCGTGCAGATGGCCGGCTGACGGCGGCTCGGGGCGCAGAGCAACCCCTACGGCGGGAAAGTTGCTGGTCGCGTGCGTGATGACCTCACGCGCGCACGGATCTTGGCCACGACGAAACCTGCATTCGCGCGTGAGGTTGTCACGCCTGGGCGGGGTCCAGGGGCGCGCTATAGCGCCCCTGGTACCACCGGCCTCGGTCTCGATCGTTTCGGCCTGGTGGTCCTCGGCGCGGAGTGCTGATTGCGTCCCGCAGATTGGTGCGAAGTCAAAAGGCCTGCATCATCTGGTGTCGGGCGGCGGCTAGGAACGCGTCGTGTGCCCGACGGGACGTCTCACGCCGCCGATCCAAGTCGGCTTGATCCACAGCCTCTCGTAAGGCGAACGCTGATTTGATGGCGTGCTCCGCGAGTTCCAAAAGCTCCGGATTATCTGCAACGAGTTGGAGATCAATCAGCGCGCGAGTCAGCTCCGAGCGGGACTCCCAACTCTCCCATCGGGCCGCCTCCTGCTGTTCGGTATCGGCTCCCACCGCAGCGAGGTCCCAACGTGCATACAGGCGTCCACGGTGGACCGTAAGGGCGTAGGCAAACATGCTGAATGCCCTCCGCTGTTCTTGCCGTAGCTGTGCCGCCCGCTCGGATTGGGCCGTCCCGCGCCGTTGCAAGGCACCTCCCAGGAGCGTGCCCGCCACAGCAACGAGGCTGGTAACCAAAGCCGTGACGCTGGTCCACATAATTCCCTCCCCCTGATTGCTTGCTACCCACTACGCCGCTCGATGGAGCATGGCCGGAGCGCTGACGGCTGGAGCAACCCGCTTCCCCCGATGCTGACATGAGCCTCTGGTGAGGGACGGCGGGCGGGCCGGAACGTCGGCTTTGCTCTCGGGGCCGGACTGCAATGACAGAGCCCCCGCGATGGAATCCGCGGGGGATTCTCTGTTGCTCGGGGCCGGCAAGGTGTCGGGCGGTTGCCGACCGGACGGGACCGGCCGAAGGCCGCATGCCCGGCCGGGGCGGCATGGGCCGCCCGGCGCGCCGAAGGCGCGCCCTTGAGTAAGTAGAGAGAAGTTACTCCGATTCGGAACGTCGGCGCGGGGCGCGCTTGGCGGGTGCCTTGGTCGGCGTCAGAGAGAACGTGAGCTGGCACGTGGCGGCGGGCGCCCGTAGCTCCTCGCACAACAGGGGGCGGTCCTGCTCGGCGTCGGCGGTGATTCGGTAGGTGATCAGGAGCGGGGCGGCGTCGTCCAGACCGAGTGACATCCGCTCGTCGGGGAACGGAGCGCGCGCGGTCACGTGCTCGGTGAACGAGAGAGAGAACCCGGCCTGGGTGAGCTGGTCGTAGATCTCGCTCGTCGGCACTTCCGGGGCCTCGGCAAGGCTGGGCGCCTCGGCGGCGGTGGAGAGGGGGATGAGCGTTCGGTGAGCCATCCGCGTTCCCGTATTCGGGTCGTAGACCATGCGGTCCACGCTGATGGCGTCCTGGTCCTGCTGTCCGAGGTGGACGGCGGGCGGTCCGTCCAGGCTCGTGCGGCTTATGGCCGGCGCTTCGGCTTCCGTCATCTCCGGCAGGAACCAATTTCCCTTGCCGCCCTGCTGGATGACGCGCGGGATGGTGACGGGCGGGACGGTGCCTCCGGTGCTGATCACAATGGAACCCTTGCCCTGGCGGGTCTCGATCAGTCCCATGCGCTTCAGCTCGCCCATGGCCGTGCGGATGGTGGCCTTGCCGACTCCGTACATCTGTTCCATTTGGGCTTCCGACGGGAGGATCTCGCCCACCTGGTATCGGCCCCGTTTGATGTCGGCGGCGACCTTTTCAGCAACCTGGGTGGCCATGGTCGGACGGCGCTGGATGTGCTCGCGTGCTGACATGAGCTGGTGGCGTCCTTCTCTCGGGGGTGGTCTCGGTCGGTCGTGCCGGGTTGATTGTCAGTGGGCCGTGATACTTGTCAGTGGGCCGTGGCGTAGGCAGTCATAGGCAGTCATCCACTCATGAGAATAAGTGGTTGACCCCTCGGCGTATAGCAAGTCACGATGATCGCCCAACTCATTCGAATGAGTGGATGAGTGACTGAGTGTGAGGTGAGGTGAAGTCCTGTGCAGAACAAGCCTGTAGACGTCGGCCGGCTGGGGTCCATCCGCTGTGTGGTCCCGCCCGAACTGCGCACCGGTCCAGACGGGCGGGTGCGTCAGGACCGGGACGGCAACGCGCAATGGATCACGGGCCTGTCGGTGCGGCAGGCGGAGGGGCGCCGTGCAGACGTGATCGAGGTGGTCACCTCCGTCCAGCCGCAGGGCATCACGGAAGGCTCCGAAGTCAGGATCGAGAATCTATGGGCCAATGACTGGGCGGTGGAAGGCCGTACCGGCACGTCCTACCGCGCGGACGGCATCACGCCTCTGGCCTCGACGTCCGGCGCTCCTTCGGCGGCCGGCGGGCAGAGTGCCGGCGCACGCGGCAAGTCGGGTGATGCCTGATGAAGCGCCATCGGATGGAACGCTACTTCTGGCACCTGTCCGGGCCACAGGCTGACGGCCTGGCCTGCGTGCTCTGTGGCGCCGACTACCTCAAGGCGCGGATTCCCACTGTTGAGGTCGGCAAGGTCCCCGAGACGGAAGCACCGGTCTACGCCTGCGCCGACCCGTGCGCGGAGAAGATCGCTGCGGCAGCCGACCAGATGGCCCGTGAGATGCGGGAGGCTGCCGCAGAGGTCGGGACGGGTTGGGATGCCGACTCGGACGACGATGACGGCCACCTGGGGGCGGATGGTCACTTCGGTCACCTCCTGCGGGACCTGCGGGCTCTGTGCGGCGCGGAAGCGCTGTTGGCGGTCACCGATGACATGCCGTCCATCCGCTACCTGCTGGGGCTGACGTCCCGGCACGCTGAAGCGGCCATGATCCGGGCAAAGACGCTCCTGGAGCGGACGGCGGACGGTGACGGCTGATGCCTGGGCCCCTGATCGTCTGGGTACTGACGGCACTGATCGTCGTGGCGGCTCTGACACAGAGCTGGTGGGAGCCACGCTTGGCCGCTCGGGGGGTTCGTCCTCGGTCGTGGCCGTGGCGGTGGTGGCTGGTCGGCTACCCACAGACGGCGGCGCGCGTCTGGTGGACCTGGCGGCGCCTGTCCTACCTGAACGGTCTGTCGGTGAGCATGACCCCCGACCGGCAAGTCATCGGGCGCAACCTGGTGGTGCAGGGAACAGCGCTCAAACCGCGGCCTCCTCGTCGGGCGTGGCCCATGCCGACCCGGACGGGCCTGACCCTGCGGGTGATCCTGCACCCCGGGCAGACTCCCGCGCCGTACTTCGCTGCGGCGCAAGCGATGGAACACGCCTGGCGGGTCCACGGGGTGAGGGTCCGCTCTCCCCGCCGGGGTCAGGTCCTCATCACGGTCACGGCGGCCGATCCGCTCACGGGGAGGGCGCCGGTCCCCAAGCCACTGCGCCCGGAGTTGCTGACGGCTCTCGTCGGCCGGACCGAGGAGGGTGAGCCCTGGGTGATCAGCCTCCGGAAGATTCCGCACTGGCTGATCACGGGCGCCACGCAATCCGGGAAGTCGTCCCTCCTGGCGGCGCTGGTCAAGGAACTCGCCCCTCAGCCGGTGGCCCTGGTCGGTATCGACTGCAAGGGCGGGATGGAACTGGGCCTGTTCGGCGGCCGGCTGTCGGCGCTGGCCATCGACCGGACAGAAGCGGTCGGCCTGCTGACAGGGGTGGTGGATGAGATCCGCTTTCGGATGGGCGTCTGCCGTGCGGCGGGCAAACGGTCCATCTGGCATCTGCCGGAAGACATCCGGCCGGTCCCCCTGGTGGTGATCGTTGATGAGCTGGCGGAGCTGTATCTGACCGACGGTTCACGGGAGTCCAAGGAAGAGGCAGAGCTGTGCGGAACGCTGCTCCTGCGCGTCGCCCAGCTCGGTGCGGCGCTCGGCGTTCACCTGGTCGTCGCCGGCCAACGCGTCGGCTCCGACATAGGGGCACGGGTCACTGCCCTGCGCGCGCAGCTCGGCGGACGCGTCGCCCATCGCTCCCACGATGAAGCCTCGGCCGAAATGACGCTCGGCGATATCAACCCCGATGCCGTGGTCACCGCGCAATCGATCACAGAGGACGAACAGGGCGTGGCCGTGGTCGCCATGAGCGGCCAATGGGTCCGTGCCCGGTCCCACCTGATCACGGTGGCGGACGCTGCGCAGATCTCCGGGACAGAGCCTCCGGCTAATCCCTTCCTGATTCAGTCGGATCCCGTCGAATTCACGAAAGGAGGTACAGCCGCATGAGCAGAGGAACGCTTTACGTCATCGACAGCATGCTCTTCCTGTACGCATTCATGATCGCCCGGTCCCGGGAAGTTCCGATACATCAGGTGATCCTGATATGCCTGGCCGGATTCCTGCTGGCCATGACCCCTCTCGGCTATCCGGTGTGGGCCCTTTTCCTGGTCATCGGAAACGGTCTCTTCGGATAACACAGAAACCCGGCGAGACCTGCCAGCCGGCGCACTCGCCGCATTCCTCAAAGGAGAAAACTGAAATGAAGTCTCAGCTCCTCGCCCGTACCGCTGCCGTCGCCGCTCTCGGCCTGACCCTGGTGACCGGTGCCACGATCAACGCCACGCACGCGAACGCCGTGACCAAGGACACCACCAAGATCTCCTGCAAGGCGGTGAAGGTCCACAAGCAGCCCAAGAAGACGTCCACCGTGGTCGGCATCGCCTACAAGGGCGACAAGATGCTCTACGACCAGTGGGCGTACAAGAAGAGCGAAAAGCAGTGGTACACACGCGGGAAGATCACCCGCAAGAGCGACGGCGCCAAGATATACGGCTACGTCATCTGGAACTGTGCCAACCCGTACGGAACGAACCCGGCGCCCACCCCGAAGCCGTAACCAGAGGCTCATTCGCCGTCACCCCCTGAAAGAAAGCTGACCCGATGAATCCCGCGCCTATTCCCCACGAAAGGGGGCCTCCGATGTCCACTGGCACCGAAAAGGCGCAGCGCTCAGACCTTCAACAGGCTGAGCGTCTGCGCCTTCTCTCGTCCACCGAACGCGACCTAATCCGGCTCGCCAACGAACCCGGATTCCATCGCTGGCTCGAACAGATCAAATCCATAGGCGGCTGCGCCCACCCGATCTACCTCGCCGGCCACACCACAACCCGCGACGCCATCACAGGGGAGGTGCTGAGGCACTACGACACCAGCGAGGAACCCGGCGGGCGCATGCCGCTGCGCTGCCGCAACCGCCGGGAAACCCGCTGTGAGCCCTGCTCCCGACTCCACTCCGGCGACACCTTCCACCTGGTCCGCTCCGGCCTCCTCGGCGGCAAAGGCGTCTCTGACCGCGTCCAGCTCCACCCGCGGCTGTTCGTCACCCTCACAGCTCCATCCTTCGGCGCAGTACACCGCGCAAGCGGCCCTGAGGGAGCCGTGTGCCGTCCTCGACGTGACGGCGGCTCCTGCGAGCACGGACGCTCCCTCAGCTGCGGCCTGACGCACGCGGACACCGACCCTGCCATCGGCCAACCCCTGTGCCCGGACTGCTACGACTACGTAGGCCACGCCCTGTGGCACGCAAGCGCCGGCTCACTGTGGAACCGGTTCTGCCACACCCTCAGGCGACACCTGGCCACGGCGGCAGGCATCACACAGACACGCCTCCGCGAACACCTGACCCTGTCCTTCGCCAAGGTGGCGGAGTATCAGAAGCGCGCGGCCGTGCACTTTCATGCCGTCGTGCGCCTCGATGGACCGGACGGGCCATCCTCGCCCCCGCCCATCTGGGCCACGCCTGCGATGCTGGCCGGCGCCGTCCGCTCCGCTGCAACTGCCGTAGAAGTCCGCGCTCCCTATTCCCCGGCAACCGGTGAGCGCGTCATCCGCTGGGGTGAACAGCTCGACGTCCACACCATCCGATCCGAGGCCTTCGGGGGCTCAACAGCCGTCACCGATAACGCCGTTGCTGCCTACGTAGCTAAGTACGTTTCCAAGAGCGTTGGCGATTCCGGCGGCCTCGACGGCCGGATAACCGCCTACGAAGGTATTGCGCTTGCCCCGGTTACCGCTCATTTCCGGGCGCTGATGGCTGTCTGCTGGCGCCTGGGCGGCCTCCCCGAACTAAGCGACCTGAACCTACGGGCATGGACTCACACCCTCGGTTTTCGCGGGCACGTGCTAACCAAGTCCCGACAATACTCAACGACTTACGGAGAACTGCGCGCCGTACGAGCCAAACACCACCAAGACAGTAACTCCACGTTCGACATTGAAACGGCGGTCACTGATTCAATCTGGCGATATGTCGGCTCCGGCCACTCTCAAGCGGAGTTCGAAATCGCCGCAGGGATCGCCGAAGATCTAGCCACACTCCGGGAGATAAGGAGAGAGATCAAGCAAGAAAGGAGGGGCGACCATTAGCGAGATAATTGGAGACTTCTCCCCCGGATTCGAGAACGGAACCCACATCCCCCCCTCTTCGGGTTGGCATGTCACCTCTAGCGATTGGGGCACCCTCCACAGAGTATCGAAAATCCTAGGAGGGTCCGCTTCACAAGAACCGGCGACCAACCAAAATCTTTGGTCGCTCAACACCACAAGTTCAAGAGTGCTCATCGTGATTGAACCCACAGATCGGGCCGAGATCACATTTCGACTCCCAACCGACAGCAACCTCGGAGTGTTTAGACTTGTCTGCAAGTCTCGAATCCTTGCATCAACGCTCCGCAATGAATACAGGGTCCTGCCCTTAGGGGTCATACATATACTCGATTTACTCGCCCTCCACGTCGAGACTAGCAACGGATCAGCAATTACCTTCATGAGGCCACACTTCGAACGACTTAATCAATAAAAGAGCCCCTCCGGGGTCCCGACTCCGGAGGGGCTCTCTTGTTGACTATCCCGCAAGCTCGTAGACATTCCTCCCGGTTATCTTCACCCGATCATTAGACCTACCCGGGAAGAGCTTTACATGCACTTCGAATTCATGCAGGATTTCTCGCCTCTCTGCATCGTCCTTTGCTTTCCCCCATTTGTCAGCCACGGTTTCACCCGTCGGCACGAACGTCATCCGTCCCGGTGTCTCCTTGCGCTTCTTCAGGTCGGAAAGCTTCTCCCCCATACGCTTGTACTCCTGGCGGTACCACTCCTGATCGTCCGACGCGTCATACAGTCCCGCCTTCCGGTCTTCCCGCAACCTTGCCCGACTGGCCTCAAGCTCGGAGATCTGCGCCGCATAGTTAGTCCCTGGAATGAACTTCTTCTCCAGAACCTGACCTGACCCATACTCGGTCAAGAACCATTCGGCTACTATGGCATTCAACGTTTCCGTCTTCATGTTCGGGGCGGGCCTGCACTTCTGAGACCCCGGTAGCCCCATCACTCTGCCCTTGCAGATGTATTTACCCTTACCACCAATCTTGAGACGCTCAGAACAGTTGCCGCAATAGGCGACAGAGACAAGCATCTTGGTTCCCTGCGCTGCGCGCCCATAGAGAGAACCTGCCTTCTTTCCCTGCTTCGGCGTCGTCTTCTTTATCAAAGCGTCCCGAGTAGCTCGATCCCACAATGGTGGGGCAACTCGAACAGGCTCCCCGTCCCTTCCCAAGAACGGTTTGCCATTATGCATGAGATAGCCCAATGCCGCCTCACTCCAAAGAATCCCCCTGAGTGTCATGTAGGTCCAGGGAGACCCCTTGGGGTCTCGACCAGACATAACCGCTAGAAGATCATGCGGAGTGAGAACTCCTTCCCTTGTGAGCCTGGAACACTCAGTTGAGATCGTAACGTTGCCTGTTGTGTCGGCAAGGATTCGGTGAGCGACGTTGCGTATCTTCTTCGACGCCTCCGGATGAAGACAAATCTTCTCCACCTTCCCATTCGGGAGGCGCGCATACATGTAGCCGTAGGTGAGCTTGTTACTCGGCTCTCCTGCATTCCTCGCGCGCGCCGTCTCATCCTGAACACGCCTCTTCGTGGACCTGTGTTCAAGCTGAGCCCCAAGGGCTTTGATGAGTAGTTCCGACTCCTGGTTCGGGTCGTTCAGGTCCCAGACGCCGGCATGGTCCGCCGTGACAAGGATCTGGCTCTTCTCATGGATCGTGTACGCCGTGTTCAGGACATCCCGTACGTTGCGGCCGATCCGGTCGACTGCGGCCCCTGCAATGCCGTCATACGGACCGTTCTCACCTCGGAGCCACGGACCCAACTTCGGCCGCTTAAACGGATCCGTTGCGCCGGATACTTCCCAGTCGTCGGCCCAACCAATGATGTGCGCCCCGACTTCGGCGGCAGCCTTGATGACCTGCTCGGCCTGCTTCTCTGGGCTGTGCGTGGTGTCCGACTTGCGCGACAGACGCCGGACACCCAACAGGCATTTACCGCACCCGTCATACTCGGTTTCCTCTGCCTGGTGCATAAGTCCCATGATCCCGGAACCTCCATGAGGCGCGCATTACCTTTTCGGTTGGTTCCCGGTGCCGATCCAGGCGCATCTGCGCTCCAACAGGCAGTCGTTCCTGTGGGGTTACGGCCACTATCTGATCTTCGCGTCGGCGGCCTCGATCGGCGCGGGTATCGAGGTGGCCGTCGAGGAGGCGGTCGGCAAGGCGCACCTCTCCACGACGGCCGCGTCGGCGGCCGTGACCGTGCCGACGGCGCTGTACCTGCTGACCGTGTGGGCGCTGCACTCGCGGCACTTCAAGGTGGGTCTCGCCCAGCAGCTGGTGCTGCCGGTGACGGCGCTGCTGGTGCTCTGCTGCACGTTCCTGGGCAGCTGGGCGGTGCCGGCGGCGGGTGTCGTGTCGGCGCTGGCGGTGGCGACCGGGACGACTCTGACGGCGCGCATGGCAGGCCGTGAGCGCCCCGCGGAGGCCACCGCGGCCGCCTCCTGACCGGTCCGGAACCGCCACTGGGCTCCGCCGTGCCGCGGCGGGCTGGGCCAGACTGGCCGTCATGACAGTTGACGCATTGACGGATGTGGCCGGGCTGCGGGTGGGGCACGCCACCCGCAGCGGCGAGGGCTGGCTCACCGGCACCACGGTCGTCCTCGCCCCGGAGGGCGGCGCGGTGGCTGCCGTGGACGTCCGCGGCGGGGGGCCGGGCACCAAGGAGACGGACGCGCTCGACCCGCGCAACCTGGTGCAGCGGGCGGAGGCGATCGTGCTCACGGGCGGCAGCGCGTACGGGCTCGACGCGGCGTCCGGGGTGATGGCCTGGCTGGAGGAGCGGGGGCGCGGGGTGCGGGTGGGCCCGGATCCGGCGCATGTGGTGCCGGTGGTGCCCGCCGCCTGTGTCTTCGATCTGGGGCGCGGCGGGGACTTCCGGGCCCGGCCGGACGCGGCGACCGGGCGGGCGGCGGTCGAGGCGGCCGCGGCGAGCGAGCCGGGCGCCCCCGTGCCGGAGGGGTGCGTGGGCGCGGGTACGGGCGCCGTGGCCGGGGCGGTGAAGGGCGGGGTGGGCAGCGCGAGCACCGTGCTGGACTCGGGGATCACGGTGGCCGCGCTGGTGGTGGCCAACGCGGCCGGCGCGGTCCTCGATCCGGAAACGGGGGTGCTGTACGGGGAGTTGTTCCAGGGGCGCGTGGAGTACCCCGAGGAGCGGGTGCACGAGGCCGCGCGCCGGCGGCTCGCCGAGACCGCCGCGGCGAACGGCCTGCCGCCGCTCAACACGACGCTCGCGGTGGTCGCGACCGATGCCGAACTGTCCAAGGCGCAGGCGCAGAAGCTGGCCGGGACGGCGCACGACGGGATCGCGCGGGCCGTGCGGCCGGTGCATCTGCTGCACGACGGGGACACGGTGTTCGCGCTGGCGACGGGGGCGCGCCCGCTCGGCGCGGGCCCGCTCGCGCTCAACGAGATCCTCGCGGCCGGTGCGGACCTGGTGACCCGCGCGATCGTGCGGGCCGTACGGGCCGCCGAGTCGGTGGACGGGCCGGGCGGGGTGTGGCCGTCGTACGCGGAGTTGTACGGAGCGCGCTGACAGCGGCGAGGGGTGCGCCGGCGACGGCCCGCGGCGCACCCGGAACCTTGCGCGGACCTGTCGATTGTCCTGGTTCTGTCACGTGATGGCGTTCGCGGGCGCCGGAGGGAACCCCGGCGGGGGCCTGCGGCCTCTTTCTCCACGCACTGGAGCGGATCACCCACATCACAAGAACTCACAAGAACCTGGAGCAGCCCGTGACAACGCCGGACATTGCAGCGCGGCGCGCACTGGGGGCCTGTGCCGCCCTGTTGGTCGGCGCCCTCACCCTCACCGCCTGCGGCGGCAACGCCAACGCCGACAACAACACCGACAGCGGCAAGGGCGGGCAGGACAGCGCCACGAAGACGTCGGCCGCGAAGATCGTGATCTCGGCGAAGGACGGTTCGACCGGCGCGTCCATCAACACCACCGGCGTGCAGGTCAGCGACGGGAAGCTGACCGACGTCAAGATGACCGTGGCGGGGTCGGGGCAGGCGGTGGACGGCACCCTCTCGGCGGACGGCGGCACCTGGAAGCCGAAGGAGCAGCTGGAGCGGGGCACGAAGTACGAGATATCGGCGACCGCCAAGGACTCGAAGGGGCTCACGGCGGCGGCCAACTCCATCTTCACCACCGTCAACTCGGCGAACAGCTACATCGGCACGTACACGCCGGACAACGGGACGACGGTCGGCGTGGGGATGCCGGTGTCGTTCGACTTCGACAAGGTCATCACCGACAAGAAGGCCGTGCAGTCGCACATCACGGTCACGTCCAGCAGCGGCCAGCAGGTGGTGGGGCACTGGTTCGGGTCGCAGCGGCTGGACTTCCGGCCGCAGGACTACTGGAAGGCCGGCTCCAAGGTCACCATGAAGATCGACCTGGACGGGGTCGAGGGCGCGAACGGCGTCTACGGGGTGCAGAAGAAGACGGTGTCCTTCACCGTCGGCCGTTCGCAGGTCTCCACGGTGGACGCGAACACGCAGACCATGACCGTGGTGCGGGACGGCAAGGTCCTCAAGTCGGTGCCGGTGTCGACGGGCAGCCCGCAGCACACGACGTACAACGGGCAGATGGTGATCTCCGAGAAGTTCGTCCAGACCCGGATGAACAGCCAGACGGTCGGTCTGGGCGGGGAGTACGACATCCCGGACGTGCCGCACGCGATGCGGCTGACGACGTCGGGGACGTTCATCCACGGCAACTACTGGTACAACAGGGGCAACCCGCCGTTCGGGCGCGAGGGCACCAGCCACGGCTGTGTGGGGCTCGCGGACGTGCAGGGCGCGCAGGGCGACACGACGGCCAAGTGGTTCTACGACAACTCGCTCGTCGGGGACGTCGTGATCGTGAAGAACTCGCCGGACAAGACCGTGCAGCCGGACAACGGGCTCAACGGGTGGAACCTGTCGTGGAGCGAGTGGACCGCCACAAGCGCCGCCTGACCGGCTGGTTTTGACGGATCGTCGGGCCGCGCGGGAACTTTTCGCGCGGCCCGCGCGTTTTCCCGGCGTACGTTTTCTCGGTTCCCGGACATGATGTCCGACCGAGGGGCTACGGTATGCACCCACAAGGTGACATGCAGCAACGCCGGGAGAAACCTTGAGCGTTCCGTACGAGACGGCAGCGTACGAACCAGCCGAGTCGCCCGAGTCTCCGGAGGAGCACCTCGCGCGGCTCCTCGGCCGTGCCCTGAACTCCTTCGAGCTGCCCGACGAGGCCATAAGGCAGCTGGACTGCGCGCTGGCGCACGACAGTTCGCTGCACTCGGCGCACCACAGCGCCGGGCTGCACCGGGAGACGTACCGGCACACCTGGCTGCTGGCGGACGGCTCGGCGGTCACGCTGTGGGAGCTCGTGCACAACACCGCGCCGGGCAGCGACCCGCAGCACGAGGTGTACGTCGACGAGGAGGAGCTGCGGGCCGCGACCGCGCGGCTGCCGTTACCGCCGGACACTCCGGACTTCGAGCTGCCGGTGCTGGTGACGCTGGCGCCGGTCCCGGAGCCCCGGCACGTGTATGTGCCGGACGACTCGGCGGACCACGCGCGCCGGCTGCTGCGCCGGGCGGAGAACGCCGACCGGCCGGACGCGGAGACGGCCCAGGTGCTGACGGCGGCGTTCGCGCACCAGATCACCCAGGCGTTCGGGCGGCCGGGGCGGGCGGGCCGGGCGGGGCTCAGTTTCTCGCTGTACGAGCACGCGTTCCTGCTGCGGGACGGCCGGGAGCTGTCCCTGTGGGAGGTAGAGCACACGGCGACGCCGGACGGCCGGCACATGTGCGAGGTGTACCCGACGGAGGACGCGGCCAGGAACGCGATGGAGCGCCGGGCGGCGCGGCAGGTTTAGCCCCGCTTCTCCGCCGGGAGGCCCGGCCCCCTGCCGGGAGGCTCAGCGGCGGCCGAGCCTGCGGACCAGGCCGGCGAAGGCGTCCTGTTCGGCGGGGGTCAGTTCGACGGTCTCGCGCGACGGAGCGGCTTTCAGCTGGTGCGGGAAGGCGGGCAGGGCGCGCGCGGCGTGCCAGGCGAGGGCCTCGCGGCGGTTGCGGCGCAGCAGGCGTACCACGACGACCGCCCAGGCGACGGTCGCCAGGGTGAGCGCGGCCATGCCGATCAGCTGGAGGGACGAGACGTGCGCGGGCATACGCCCCAGTACACACCACGGTCCGGGACTTTGGTCCCGGACCGTGACGTATCTCGCAGGTGCCGTGAACAACTCACAGCGAATCAAAGGGACAAGCGCGGCAGCAGGGGTGCGGGCGCTCAGGCCGCGACCGGCTGCTTGGCCTCCTTCGCGGTGGCGGCCGGGCCGGCGGCGGAACCGCCCGCCTGGGTCTGCTGGACCGGCTTGCGCATGCCCTTGAGGATGACGACCAGGGCCGTGGAGACACAGACACCGGCGGCGATGGCGATCAGGTAGAGGAACGGGTTGCCGATCAGCGGGACCACGAAGATGCCGCCGTGCGGGGCGCGCAGGGTCGCGCCGAAGGCCATCGACAGGGCGCCGGTGATCGCGCCGCCGACCATCGAGGACGGGATGACGCGCAGCGGGTCGGCGGCCGCGAACGGGATCGCGCCCTCGGAGATGAAGGAGGCGCCGAGCACCCAGGCGGCCTTGCCGTTCTCGCGTTCGGTCTCGGTGAAGAGCTTGCCGCGCACGGTGGTGGCCAGGGCCATCGCCAGCGGCGGGACCATGCCGGCCGCCATGACCGCCGCCATGATCTTCATCGCGGAGTCACTGGGGTTGGAGACCGCGATACCGGCGGTGGCGAAGGTGTACGCGACCTTGTTGACGGGGCCGCCGAGGTCGAAGCACATCATCAGGCCGAGCAGGGCGCCGAGCAGGATGGCGTTGGAGCCGGAGAGGCCGTTCAGCCAGTCGGTCATGCCCTTCTGGGCGGAGGCGATGGGCTTGCCGACCACCACGAACATCAGGAACCCGACGATCGCCGAGGAGATCAGCGGGATCACCACCACCGGCATGATGCCGCGCACCGCCGCGGGGATCCTCACCTTCTGGATCGCCATCACCACGCCGCCGGCCAGCAGACCGGCGACCAGGCCGCCGAGGAAGCCGGCGTTGATCGTGGAGGCGATCATGCCGCCCACGAAGCCGGGGACCAGGCCGGGCCGGTCCGCCATGCCGTAGGCGATGTAGCCCGCCAGGACCGGGACCAGGAAGCCGAAGGCGACGGCACCGATCTGGAACATCAGGGCGGCCCAGCTGTCGGACTGCGTCCACACGAAGTGGGTCATGACCGAGGGCGCGGACTTGATCTCGTAGCCGCCGATCGCGAAGCCGAGGGCGATCAGCAGACCGCCGGCCGCGACGAACGGGACCATGTAGCTGACGCCGGACATCAGCCACTTGCGCAGCTTGGTGCCGTAGCCCTCACCGGCTTCCCCGGCGCGCTCGACCGGCGTGCCCGGTGCGGAGCCGGAGGTGACCTCGCCGCGGGCCGCCTTGGCGCGGACCTCGCCGATCAGGTCGGCGGGGCGGTTGATGCCCGCCTTCACGCCGACGTCGACGGTGGGCTTGCCGGCGAAGCGGTCCTTCTCGCGCACGGGCACGTCGTGGGCGAAGATCACGCCGTCCGCCGCCGCGATGACCTCGGGGTCGAGCCGGGTGAAGCCGGCCGAGCCCTGCGTCTCCACGACGAGTTCGACGCCCGCCTCGCGGCCCGCGTTCTCCAGGGACTCGGCCGCCATGTAGGTGTGGGCGATGCCGGTCGGGCAGGAGGTGACGGCGACGATACGGAAGGGGCGTTCGCCCGCGTCCGAAGCCGTGCCGGTGCTGGCCGCTGCGGTGCCGGCGGAGGCCGCCACCGGCGCCGCAGCGGTGTCCTGGGCGGCGCTCGCGGCCGCTTCCGTGCCCTGTGCGGGCGCGGGCGACTCGTCGCCGCGGATCAGGGCCGCCGCCGTCGCCGCGTCGCCCGCCGACCGCAGCGCGTCCGTGAACTCGCTGTTCATCAGCTGGCGGGCCAGCGAGGAGAGGATCGTGAGGTGGGCGTCGTCGGCACCGGCGGGGGCCGCGATCAGGAAGATCAGGTCGGCCGGGCCGTCGGCGGCGCCGAAGTCGATGCCGGCGGCGCTGCGCCCGAAGGCGAGCGTCGGCTCGGTGACGTGGGCACTGCGGCAGTGCGGGATGCCGATGCCGCCGTCGAGGCCGGTGGGCATCTGGGCTTCGCGGGCAGCCACGTCGGCGAGGAAGCCCTCCAGGTCGGTCACCCGGCCCAGGGCCACCATGCGCTCGGCGAGGGCGCGCGCCGCCGCTTCTTTGGTATCGGCGGACAGGTCGAGATCGACCAGGTCCGCGGTGATCATGTCGCTCATCGCGGGCTCCTATGCACGCGTATCGCCCGGAGTGTGGGGTGGGCGAGGGTGGGGACGGGGGTGCCGTGGGGTGCGGGGTGGGAGGCGGGGCCGGGGAAGCCCCGCCTCCCGGACACGGCGGGGCGGCTCAGGGTGCCCCGACGGCCCGTCGGCGCGGCGAGTAACGAGACACCTCGCCGCTCCTGGGCCGGTTGTCGGCGGGCGGCGCCGGGGAAGAGCGCGGCCCGGTGAGCGGTCGTACAAGCGTTCATGACACCGGCTCCGTCAGTTCGCGGTCGACGGGGACGCGGTCGGTGACGGTGACCGCCGTCGGGTCCAGGTCGGCCGGGGTGGGCATCACGCTGCCGGGCAGCTGGACGGCGGCGGCGCCGTGGGCGACGGCGGAGGCGAGGGCCTTCGGGCCGCTGCCGCCGGCGATGAGGAAACCGGCGAGGGAGGAGTCGCCGGCGCCGACGTTGCTGCGGACGGTGTCCACCCGGGCGCTCGCGAACCAGGCGCCGTCATCCTCCACCAGCAGCTGGCCGTCGGCGCCCAGGCTGGCCAGGACGGCCCGGGCACCCATGTCGCGCAGTTCCTCGGCCGCCTTCAGCGCGTCGCCCACCGTCACCAGGGGGCGCCCGACGGCTTCCGCGAGCTCCTCGGCGTTCGGCTTCACCACGTCGGGCCGCTCGCGCAGGGCTTCGAGCAGCGCGCGCCCCGAGGTGTCCAGCGCGATGCGCGCTCCCCCGGCGTGTGCCCGGGCGACGACATCGGCGTACCAGGAGGGTGCGAGCCCCCGCGGCAGGCTGCCGCAGCAGGCGATCCAGTCGGCGTCGCGGGACTGCTCGCGCACGGTCTCCAGGAGCAGTTCCTGCTCCTCCGCCGAGAGTTCCGGGCCCGGCGCGTTGATCTTGGTGAGCACTCCGTCGGACTCCGCGAGCGCGATGTTGGAGCGGGTGGCTCCGGCGACCGGGACCGGCGCGACCTCGATGCCCTGGGCGTCGAGCAGGTCGGCGACGAGTGCGCCCGGCGCTCCGCCCAGGGGCAGGACGGCCACGGTGCGGCGGCCGGCGGCTGCTACGGCGCGCGAGACGTTGACGCCCTTGCCACCCGGGTCCATGCGCTCGCCGGAGGCCCGGATGACCTCGCCGCGCTCCAGGGCGGGGACCTCGTAGGTCCGGTCGAGGGAGGGGTTGGGGGTGACGGTGAGGATCACACCCGCACCGAACGTGGCGCTCGTGGCGCTCGTGTTGTTCATGCTCGTACTACTTCCGTGCCGCCGCGCTCGATGGCGGCGGCGTCCTCGGGGCTCAGCCCGCTGTCGGTGATCAGCAGGTCCACGTCGCTCAGGCCGCCGAAGCGGGCGAAGTGCTCCTGGCCGTGCTTGGCGGAGTCGGCGAGCAGGACCACCCGGCGGGCCGCGGCGAGGGCCGCCCGCTTGACCGCGGCCTCGGCGAGGTCGGGGGTGGTCAGGCCCTGGCCGGTGGAGAAGCCGTTGGCGGCGACGAAGAGGACGTCGGCGCGGATCTCGCTGTACGCGCGCAGCGCCCAGGCGTCCACGGCGGCGCGGGTGTTGTGCCGTACGCGCCCGCCGACCAGGTGGAGCTGGATGCCCGGGTGGTCGGCGAGGCGGGCCGCGATGGGGAGGCTGTGCGTGACGACGGTGAGGGACGCATCCAGCGGGATGGCCGCGGCGAGGCGGGCGACCGTGGAACCGGCGTCGAGGATCAGGGTGCCCTCGGTCGGCAGCTCGGAGACGGCGGCCTTGGCGATGCGGTCCTTCTCGTCGGCCGAGGTGGACTCGCGTTCGGCGAGGTCCGGCTCGAAGTCGAGGCGTCCGGCCGGGATGGCACCGCCGTGCACCCGGCGGACCAGGCCGGCGCGGTCGAGGGCCTTCAGGTCGCGGCGGATCGTCTCCGCCGTGACCTGGAACTCCTCGGCCAGCGACACGACGTCCACCCGGCCGCCGTCACGGGCGAGCCGGAGGATCTCCTGCTGCCGCTCCGGTGCGTACATGCCCCTGTGCCTCCGCTCCAAGATACGTCCGGCTGTGTCTGCCTGTGTCCGACTCATGCCCGAACTTGTGGTTTCGCTGGGAGGCTACGCCTGGATTTCCGGAAAGTAAACAGGTTCGGGCTTCAAACGGACACAATCGGGCTTCCAGCCTGTTCAGGGCGGTCCCGGGCCCTCCCGGAGCGTCCGTTCGGGCATGCGGAGCACCGGTTCGGGGCACGCGGAGGGGCCCGGCACCTCCCGGTGCCGGGCCCCTCGCCGGGCGTCAGTGGACGAGCTCGGGCTCCTCCTCCGGCACCGGGCGGGACTCCTCCGCACCGCCGGCCTCCAGCTGCTGCGCCGGGCGCTTCGGCAGGGCGAACATCAGGAGGAAGATCACGGCCATGACCGCGGCCACCCAGAGCAGGGCGTGCTGGAAGGCGTGCGCGAAGGCCGGGCCGACCTCGGACGAGGTCAGGCGGTCGTCCACGGCGCCGTAGAAGACCACCGAGACCAGGCCGAGGCCGAGCGCGTTGCCCATCTGCTGCACGGTGTTGATCAGGCCGGAGGCGGAACCGGCGTGCTCGCGCGGGACCTCCGACAGCACCGCGTCCGTCAGCGGGGCGACGATCAGGCCCATGCCGACACCCATCACGACCAGCGGCAGGGCCATCTGCCAGGAGGCGATGGCGAGGCCGTAGCGGTCCGACTCCCAGATGTAGAGCAGGACGCCGAGGCCCATCAGCAGGGCGCCGGTCTGGAGCACCCTGCGGCCGAAGCGCGGGACCAGTTTCTGCACGGACAGTCCGGCCGCGACGGAGACGGAGATCGAGAACGGCACTCCGGTCAGGCCGGCGTGCAGCGGGGTCCAGCCGAGGCCGACCTGCATGTACAGCGTCCAGACCAGGAAGAAGATGCCGAGCGCGACACCGAAGACGGTCTGTACGGCGATACCGCCGGCGAAGCTCTTCACCGTGAAGAGGGAGAGTTCGACGAGGGGGGAGCCGTCACGGGCGGCCTTGCGGCGTTCGTATGCGACGAGCACGGCGAAGACGGCGAGCGCGCCGGCCATCGACACGTACCCCCACAACGGCCAGCCCAGCTCGCGGCCGCGGGTCAGCGGGTAGAGCAGCATCAGCAGGCCGAGGGTGACCAGGGCGACGCCGACGAGGTCGAGCCGCAGCGCGTGCGGGGCCTTGGATTCGCTGATGTAACGGCGGCCGAGGAGGAGGGCGGCGATGCCGACCGGGAGGTTGATCAGGAAGATCGGGCGCCATTCGAGGCCGAGCAGGTTCCACTCGGTGAGCAGCGCGCCGAGCAGCGGGCCGGAGACCGCGCCCAGGCCGACGACGGCGCCGAACAGGCCGAAGACCTTGCCGCGTTCGTGCGCCGGGAAGGTGGCGTGCACGATCGACAGGACCTGCGGGACCATCATCGCGGCCATGCCGCCCTGCAGGATGCGGGAGGCGACGAGCATCTCCGGGTTTGCGGCGAAGCCGCACAGGGCCGAGGCGAGGGTGAAGCCGGCTACGCCGACCAGGAACAGTCGTTTGCGGCCGTGAATATCACCGAGACGGCCGCCGGTGATCAGGCCGGCGGCGAAGGCCAGGGCGTAGCCGGCGGTTATCCACTGGATCTGGCCGAACGAGGCGCCTGCGTTCCGCTGGATGGACGGGATGGCGATGTTGACGATCGTGACGTCGACGAGGTCCATGAAAGCCGCGGTCATGACGATGGCCAGGGCCAGCCAGCGGGTTCGGTCCTGCGGGGGTTCGGGGTGCGTCGTGGGGGCGGGTGTGGGGTGCCGGGTTGCGGTCGTGTGTGGCTGGTCGCGCAGTTCCCCGCGCCCCTTGGGGATGTCGGTGCCGACGTCGGTGGAGGTCATGACGTCACTCTAGGAACCGATTAGGCCAGATCCTGTCCTATTCCTACGGCATCCTCGTCTGCATGACGACAGACACTCCGGCTCGACTGCTTCAGCTGCTGTCTCTTCTCCAGACGCCCCGTGAATGGCCCGGGGGTGAGCTCGCGGATCGGCTCGGGGTGTCCCGGCGTACCGTGCGGCGGGACGTCGACCGGCTGCGGGAGTTGGGGTATCCCGTCGAGGCCAGCAAGGGGGCCGACGGGGGGTACCGGCTGGTCGCCGGAAAGGCGATGCCGCCGTTGCTGCTCGACGACGAGGAGGCCGTCGCCATCGCGGTCGGACTGCGGGCCGGGGCGGGGCATGCGGTGGCGGGCGTGGACGAGGCGTCGGTGCGGGCGCTGGCGAAGCTGGAGCAGGTGCTGCCGGCCCGGCTGCGGCACCGGGTGACCACGTTGCAGGCCGCGACCACGCCGCTGACCAGTGGGGACGGGGCGAGTATCGCGCCCGAGACGCTGACCGTGATGGCGTCGGCGGTGGCGGGGCGGGAGCGGCTGCGGTTCGCGTACCGGGCGAAGGACGGGAGTGAGACGCGGCGGCAGGCCGAGCCGTACCGGCTGGTGTCGACCGGGCGGCGGTGGTACCTCGTGGCGTACGACCTCGACCGCGACGACTGGCGGACGTTCCGGGTCGACCGGGTGAGCGAGCCCTTCGCCACCGGGGCACGGTTCGCTCCGCGGGAGCTGCCGACGGGGAGTGCGGCGGAGTACCTGCGGCGGTCCATCCAACGGCAGCAGGAGACGTACGAGTTCGCTGTCGCGTTCGCCGGGACGGCGGAGGAGGTGGGGGCCCGGCTGCCGGGGTGGCTGGGGACGCCGGTGGCGGAAGAGGGCGGCCGGTGTGTGCTGCGGGGGGAGAGCGGGGATCCGGTGGAGTGGCTGGCGGTGCGGCTGGCGATGGTGGGGTGTGAGTTCGCGGTGCGGGAGCCTGCGGAACTGGTGGCGTGCGTGCGGGAGTTGGGGGGCCGGTTGAGCCGGGCCGGGGGTGCATGAGGGGGTGGGGGCCGGGGGGGTGGGGGCGCTTACCGGCGCTGGCAGGGTGCCGCTGCGCCCACCCGTGCCGCCCCAGCGGCACGACTGCCCGCAGCTACGACGTGCCCCGTAAGGGGCGCGGGGAACTGCGCGGCCGGCCCCGCCCACCCGCGGCCGAACGGTTACGCGCTCGGGCCCTCCCACGCGAACCCCTCCAGCGCCGCCAGGTTCTGGAGGGCCAGGGCCGCCGGGCCTTCCGGACCCGTTGCGGTGCCCGACGCCCAGGATTCGACCGCCGTTCTCACCGCCGCACCGGCCACCGCCGCGGCGAAGCGGAGGCCGACGGGTGGGGCAACGTTGTCGATGGTGGTGGACATGCGTTCCGCCAGGATCGACGTCAGGAGGCGGTCCGAGGACTGGCACACCTCCGCCCAGACCTTGCGCAGCGCCGGGCTGGTGTCGGCCAGGTGGATCAGGGTGCGGACCCATTCCCAGGAGGCGGCGGAGACCCCCACGCCGGGGGTCAGGGTGTGGCGGACTGCGTGTTCCAGGGCCTCGGGGACGGACAGGGCCGCGGGGGCCGAGCGCACCGCCTCCGTCCAGCGCTGCGCGCCTGCCGCGTAGAGCGGGGCGACCGCCTCTTCCTTCGTGGCGAAGTAGCGGTAGAACGTGCGGGGGGCGATGCCCGCGGCCTGCGCGATGTCCTCGGCGCGCGTGGCCCGCAGACCCTGCCGTACGAAGAGGCCCGCGGCCGCCCGGGCGATCTCCATGCGGGTCTCCGCCTTGCGCCGTTCCGTGAGGGAGAGGGGGGCGGGGGCCTGCGCGGGGGTGTCGCCGGTGGTGCTGGGGGTGCTCACCTCGGCAGGCTATGCCTCTGTGGCAGAATCTGCCATCCGGTGGTTCACCCCGTGGTTCAGGTACGGGGTGAACCACCGTCTCAGCGTGCCACGGCCCACGTGGAGGGTGTGGAGCCGGGCTCCGGCGCCCGGGGGGGGATGGGCTCCGGAGCCCGGCTCTGGGAGAGTCCCGGCGCCGGGGGGATGGTGCGTCGGGACGTGGCTTGTCGACGGGGCGTCAGAGTGGCCGTGCGGGACGGTCGTGCGGGGTGGGGGTCGGGTGGCGGCAGCGTCCCTGTGGGCGTCAACTCCCCGGCCCGGGATAGTTGTTCCCTACACCCGGAACCTTGAAGCGGCGGTACCGCGCCATGTTTGCGCCGCCTTTCGCCACCCGGCGCACGCGTCCGGCGTGAGTGGAGTCCCGCGCGCGCCCGTCACGCGAGCCCCACTCGTGCCCTTGTCGCGCCTTCTCGCGCCTTCTCGTCGTGCCTTCTCGTGCCTTACGCCGCCGGCTCGAACCCCGTGGAGCGGGCCAGCTTCTTCAGCTCCAGCAGCGCGTGCTTCTCGATCTGGCGGATGCGCTCGCGGGTCAGGCCGTGTTCCTTGCCGACCTCGGTCAGCGTGCGCTCGCGGCCGTCCTCGATGCCGTACCGCATCTTGATGATGGAGGCGGTGCGCTGGTCCAGGCGGCCGATCAGGTCGTCCAGTTCCTCGCTGCGCAGCAGGGTCAGGACGGACTGCTCGGGGCTCACCGCGGAGGTGTCCTCCAGCAGGTCGCCGAACTGGGTCTCGCCCTCGTCGTCCACCGCCATGTTCAGCGAGACCGGGTCACGGGCCCAGTCCAGGACGTCGATGACGCGCTCCGGCGTGGAGCCGAGCTCGGCGGCGATCTCCGCGGGCTCCGGCTCGCGGCCGTTCTCCCGGTTGAACTCCCGCTGCACGCGGCGGATCCGGCCGAGCTCCTCCACCAGGTGGACGGGGAGCCGGATGGTCCGGGACTGGTCGGCTATGGAGCGGGTGATCGCCTGGCGGATCCACCAGGTGGCGTACGTCGAGAACTTGAAGCCCTTGCGGTAGTCGAACTTCTCGACGGCGCGCACCAGGCCGGCGTTGCCCTCCTGGATCAGGTCGAGGAGGGGCAGCCCGCTCCTCGGGTAGCGCCGGGCGACGGCCACGACCAGGCGGAGGTTGGAGCGGATGAAGACGTCCTTCGCCCGCTCACCGGCGGCGACGAGCGCCTCCAGCTCCTCACGGGTGGCGTCCGACGCTGACTCCTCCTCGCCGTCGAGGACCTGCTGCGCGAACACACCCGCCTCTATGGTCTGGGACAGCTCGACTTCCTTGGCGGCGTCGAGGAGCGGTGTGCGCGCGATCTCGTCGAGGTACATGCCGACCAGATCGCGGTCGGCGATCTCGCCGCCATGGCCGCGAACGCCATGGGCGCGAACACTGCTTGCCGAGTCGGCCGTCTCGCCGGAGGCGGCGGACTGACGACGGGCGACGGCACGGGTTGCCATGCGTGCTCCCTTGCGATGGTGGGCGGGCGGGGTGGTCCTGTCCGGTTCTTCTCGGTCCTTCGGTGGATGCTCGGCACCAGGCCGGCAGTGCTCGGGAACTCCACTCCTGGAACTCCTGGGACTCTCGTCCAGTGCCCGGCATCCGAAGGAAACAACGACTGGAATCCGGACAGAATTCCCATGCTGCCCCCCGGATTTTCTGATCATGCAGTATCCTGCGCAACCACGTGAGGAGGCACGGTGTCGTCGGAACGTACAGAGGTGCAGGTCAGGCCGGGAGTCGAGGGAGACCTCGAAGCCCTCACGGAGATCTACAACCACTACGTTCGTGAGACGTCCATCACATTCGACACGGTGGTCTTCGCACCGGAAGAGCGTCGTCCGTGGCTGCTCTCCCACCCGGAAGACGGCCCGTACCGCCTGATGGTTGCCATGGCGGCGGACTCACAGGAGATTCTCGGGTACGCCACATCCAGCCCCTACCGCGCGAAACCGGCCTACCAGACGTCGGTGGAGGTGACGGTGTACGTCGCCCCGGACGCCGGCCGGCGCGGGGTCGGCACGCTTCTCTACAAGGCGCTCTTCGAGGCGCTCGCGGGCGAGGACCTGCACCGCGCCTACGCGGGCATCGCGCAGCCGAACGAGGCGTCCACCCGGCTGCACGAGCGCTTCGGCTTCCGGTACGTCGGCACGTACCGCGAGGTGGGCCGCAAGTTCGGCCGCTACTGGGACGTGGCCTGGTACGAGAAGGACCTCTGACCGGACCGGCTCAGCCGAACTGCACCGACCGCTTCGCCATCCCCATCCAGAACCCGTCGATCACCGAGTGCTGCGCGTCCAGTTCGCCGGCCGCCTCGGCCGCGCCCATGGTGACGAAGAGCGGTGCGAAGTGCTCGGTGCGCGGGTGGGCGTAGCGGCCGGCCGGGGCCTTGTCGAGGAAGTCGAGCAGGGCGTCCCAGTCGCGGTTCTCCAGCGCCCGGTGCCCCCAGTCGTCGAACTCGGAGGACCAGGAGGGCACCCCGCCGCCGGTGTGGCGCAGGGCGGCCAGGTTGTGGGTGAAGAAGCCGGAGCCGACGATCAGCACGCCCTCGTCGCGCAGCGGGGCGAGCCGGCGGCCGATCTCCATCAGGCGGACCGGGTCGAGGGTGGGCATGGAGATCTGCAGGACAGGGATGTCCGCGGCCGGGAACATCTCCACCAGGGGCACGTAGGCGCCGTGGTCGAGACCGCGGTCCGGGATGTCCTGCACCGGGGTGCCGGGCGCGTGCAGCAGCTTGCGCACGGACTCGGCCAGCTCGGGCGCGCCCGGGGCCGCGTACCGCACCTGGTAGTAGTGCTCGGGGAAGCCCCAGAAGTCGTAGACGAGGGGGACGGTCTGTACGGCACCGAGGGCGAGCGGGGCCTCCTCCCAGTGGGCGGAGACCATCAGGATCGCCTTGGGGCGAGGAAGGCCCGCACTCCAGGCCGCGAGTTCGCCGGGCCAGACGGGGTCGTCGGCGAGCGGCGGTGCGCCGTGGCTCAGGTAGAGGGCGGGCATGCGCTCCGGTACGGCGGCGGACATCGCGTCGACTCCCTCCGGGTGCCGGGCCCTCCCGGCCCCCACGGCTCCAGTGTTTTAACTCTCAAGCTTTCTGCGTACACCTTACGCCCCACTTGTTTAATCTTCAAGGAGAAGCCTCGTACAGTGGGTCCCATGAACCCGGCATCCGAATCCGCCACCGCGCAGAACCGTTGGCTCACCGACCACGAACAGCGCGTCTGGCGCTCGTACCTGAACGCCACGACCCTGCTGGAGGACCATCTGGACCGTCAGCTCCAGCGGGACGCGGGGATGCCGCACATCTACTACGGCCTGCTCGTCGGGCTCGCCGAGGCACCCGGGCGGCGGCTGCGGATGACCGAGCTGGCCATGCAGTCGAAGATCACCCGGTCCCGGCTCTCGCACGCCATCGCCCGCCTGGAGAAGAACGGCTGGGTACGGCGGGAGGACTGCCCCTCCGACAAGCGGGGCCAGTTCGCCGTCCTGACCGAAGAGGGCGCCGAGGTGCTGCGGCGCACCGCACCGGGTCATGTGACCGCCGTACGGCAGGCGCTGTTCGAGCGGCTGAGCCCGGAACAGCAGCAGGCCCTCGGCGAGATCATGCAGATCGTCGCCGAGGGCCTGCAGCCCAACGAAGCGGGCGCGGACCTGCCCTGGCTCCGCTGAGGAGCACAGGAACAGGTCCGCGTGCGGGTACCCGGTCGGTCGGTGACCGGCGGCCGGTCAGCGGCCGGTCACAGTGGTCGCTCTGAGGCTCAGTGGGCGACCACCGGGACCGCCACCTCGTCCTCCGCGCCGTCCCCGGAGGCCACCGTCGTGGTGTCCGGCTTGCCGGCGTTGACGAAGCTCACCACGATCACCGCGGCCAGCACCAGCATGCCGACGGCGACCCAGATCGCGTTGGCGTAGCCGTGCACCGCGCCCTCCATCTGGACCAGCTGCTGCTGCGACTTCGAGGTCGCGGTCGCGATGTGGTCCTTGATGTACGACGTCGTCGCGGACGCGGCGATCGTGTTCAGCAGGGCCGTACCGATGGCGCCGCCCACCTGCTGCGAGGTGTTGACCATCGCGGAGGCGACACCGGCGTCCCGGGGCTCGACGCCGAGCGTGGCCAGGGACATGGCCGGCATGAACGCCGTACCCATGCCGAGACCGAGCAGCAGCATCGCGGGCAGGATCGTCGAGGCGTACGACGAGCCGATCTCGATCTGGGTCATGACCAGCATGCCGGTCGCGGCGACCAGGAAGCCGGGGCCCATCAGGGTCCGGGCCGGGACCCGGGTCATCAGCCGGGCGCCGATCTGGGTCGAGCCGACCATCATGCCCGCGATCATCGGCAGGAAGGCGAAGCCGGTCTTGATCGGCGAGAAGCCCTTGATGACCTGGAGGTAGTAGGTCAGGAAGAGGAACGTGCCGAACATCGCGATGACCGCGATGCCGAGGGAGAGGTAGATACCGCCGCGGTTGCGGTCGAGGACCACGCGCAGCGGCAGCAGCGGGGCCTTGATCCGCATCTCGGTGACGACGAACGCGATCAGCAGCACCGCGGAGGCCACGAACAGGCCGACGGTGGTGGCGTCGCCCCAGCCGTCGGACTCGGCGCGGGTGAAGCCGTACACCAGGGAGACCAGGCCGAGGGTGGACAGGAGCACGCCCGGGATGTCGAGCGGGTTGCGGTTGCGGCCGCCCTCCGGCTCGCGGATGACGAAGTACGCGCCGAGCGCGGCGACGACGGCGAACGGGATGTTCACGAAGAACGTCCAGCGCCAGTCCAGGTACTCGGTGAGCACACCGCCGAGGATGAAGCCGACGGCGCCGCCGCCACCGGCGATCGCGCCGTAGATGCCGAACGCCTTGGCACGCTCCTTGGCGTCCGTGAACATCACGGCGAGCAGGGAGAGCGCGGCCGGGGCGAGCATGGCGCCGAAGACGCCCTGGAGGGCACGGGCGCCGAACATCATCGCGCCGCTGGTCGCCGCACCGCCGAGCGCGGAGGCGGCGGCGAAGCCGGTCAGGCCTATGACGAAGGCCCGCTTGCGGCCCCACAGGTCGGCGATCCGGCCGCCGAAGAGGAGGAGACCGCCGAAGGCGAGGGCGTAGGCGGTGACGACCCACTGCCGGTTGCCGTCGGAGATGCCCAGGTCGGCCTGGGCGGAGGGCAGCGCGATGTTCACGATGGTGGCGTCGAGGACGACCATCAGCTGGGCGAGCGCGATGAAGACGAGCGCTTTCCAGCGGTTGGCATCACCGGACGATGCCGGTGCGCCGGGAGCCTTGGCGGCTGTTTCTGACATGGGGGTACCCACTTCGTTACTTCGTGACGGAAAAAGTGATGCGTGCAGTAAGAGACCGGCGGACGGCCCCGAACTGATCGGCGATTCGCGGCTGAGTGGCTGGGTCGACTGTGTCGGCTGGTTCGACTGGTTCGACTGGTTCGACTGGTTCGGTTGTGTCGACTGGTTCGGCTGGGTCAGGCCTGGCGCAGGTCCTCCATGGTCACGGCCGTGCCGGGCAGGGCGGAGCGGGCCGGTGCCCGCAGCCCGTCCAGGAACAGTTGCAGATGGCGGTGGACGAAGCGGTCGTTGACCAGGCAGTCGGTGCCGGCCGGGGGCCGGCTGAGCTGGGCCGCGGCGATCATCACATCGCCGACGCCCACGTCCGGACGGAGCTGTCCGGCTGCCTTGGCGCGGTCCATGAGCTGCCCGATGAGCTCCTCGCACCGCTGCCGCGCCGCTTCCAGGTCGGGGTGGTTCTTGTCGAAGGTGCTGGCGACCATCGGGCACAGCGCGCTGACCCGCTCGTCGGCGGACGTGTGCACGAAGCGCTCCAGCGCCTCGAAGGCGTCCCCGCTCTCCGCGAGCGCCAGTTCGGCCGCTTCCGACGTCCGGTCCATCACGGAGCAGACGACCTCACGGACGAGCGCGTCACGGTCGGGGAAATTGCGGTACACCGTGGCGTTGCCGACGCCGGCCCGGCGGGCGATGTCGTCGAGCGGCACGTCGGGGCCGTACTCGGTGAACATCTCGCGGGCGGCGCTGACGATCCGCTCCCGGTTGCGCAGGGCGTCGGCGCGGGGCCGGGGTGCCTTGCGCACGGCGGGGACGGCAGTCGCGGTCTGCACGGCGTACTCCTGGTCTCCTGGTTTCCGCGATCCGGGGAGGCGTTCCCCGGTTCGCGCGGACACAGGTCTAAACGGGGAGGCGGTCCCCGGTTATTTCCACACCTTCTCCCAATCTCACGTGACCTGAGTCACACTCCCCTGCCCTCGGTGAATCCCACGTTCGGCCTCTCCAGCGCGCGCCCGCCGCCCCCTCGACACAGGGTGATCGAAAGGGTGCAGTCGGAGACCGGCGGCTGCCGTGGAGCGAGAGGTCCATGCATGCAGCCGCAGCCCAGCCGCCGGATATCCGCTCGCCTTCGTATCGCCGGTATCACCGGTATCACCGGAATCGCCACGAGTCTCACGCACCGCCGCACCTCGCCACGCCGTCGCACGCCGTCGATCCGTCGCTCGGCACCGACCCCTCGCGCGGCACCGGCCCTTCGATCGGCACCGGCCCGCGGGACAGGGCCGGGCCGCCGCATACGCTCCCGCCGTGCGGTCTGCCTCGCCGCCGTCGCCGCGCTGATCCTCGCGGTCGGTACCTCGGCGAGCACCGGGCACCTCACGGCGGCCCCCTCGCCGGCCGGCGCCGGACCGATCGCGCTGGCCCGCTCCTCCGTCTACGGCCCCTGCATGATCAGCGGCGGCCACGACATCCAGATGACCGAGGGCATCCCCACCCCGGGCGGCTACTCCCGCTCCACCGGCACCGTGCACGCCCTGACCCTGATGGTCGACTTCCCCGACGCGCCCGGCCAGGGCAACGCGCTCGACCGCTACCGGGAGTTCTTCCCGCAGACCCAGGACTGGTTCCGCACCGCCTCCTACGGCAAGCTCGACTACCGGCCCGTGGCCCCGATCGACCACTGGCTGCGGATGCCGAAGCCGTTCAGCGCGTACGGCATAGAGCGCGGCGCGCCCTTCGACCCCGGCTACCGGCAGCTGGTCCAGGACATCGTGGCCGCCGCCGACCCGGACGTGGACTTCCGGTCGTACGACCTCCTGAACGTGCTGGTCACCCCGAATGCAGGCCCCTCCGCCCTGGACACCGTGCTGTCGGTGACCTTCGCCGGCAACGGCGACGCCCCGGTCGCCGACGGCACGCCGGTCGCCAACGCCTCCTTCGTCTACTCCCGCCAGGACGACGGCTCCGGCTCCTACGACCGCACCGGCTACCGGGTCCTCCCCCACGAGAACGGCCATGTCTTCGGCCTGCCCGACCTCTACACCCAGGAGGGCGGGGGCGCGGTCGGGCACTGGGACATCATGAGCGAGGACTGGGGCGCCGACAACGACCTCCTCGCCTGGCACAAGTGGAAGCTGGGCTGGCTGGACGCCGACCAGGTCAGCTGCGCGTCGGCCCGGGGCACCGCCGAGTACCCGCTGACCCCGCTCTCCCGGGCCGGCGGACGCAAACTCGTCTTCGTCCCCGTCGACGCCCGCACCGGCTACGCCCTGGAGGTGCGCACCAAGGGCGGCAACGACGAGGAGGTCTGCCGCCCCGGCGTCCTCATCTACAAGGTCGACGCGAACGTCGACACCGGCCGCGGCCCGATCAAGGTGTACGACGCCCACCGCGACACCGGCGGCTGCACCCGCAGCCCCAACGTCCAGGCCGAACTCTCCGACGCCCCGTTCGGCCCGGGCGAGAGCTTCAAGGACCCGGCGCACGGGATCGAGGTGCGGGTGGAGGGGGTGGACGGGGAGGGGAACTACCGGGTGCGGGTGACGCGGGGGTAGCGGGCGCGGTGAGGGGTGAGGGTCGGGGACAGGCCGGTGGTGGTGGGGGTGGGTTGGCGGACCCGGCGCCGGTCAGGGGGGACACGGTTTACGGTAGGCGTGCGCTGATCGCCGTGACGGAGGTCGTCCAGCAGCCGTGTCGGAGATCGCCGGACCGCCGGATCGCCGGCACGAAGGTCACGGTGATCGCGGAAACCGTCGTACCGGAGCCGGAGAGCCGATGACCGCCCCCTTGTCCTCCTCCCCCGCGGCGCACCAGCCGCCCGCCGAGGCGGTGACGCCGTTGATCCGGGGCGTGGCGGTGCTGGAGGCGCTGACCGAGGCGGGCGGGACGCTGAGCGCGAGCGCGCTGGAACGGCGTACCGGCCTCGCCCGTTCCACGGTGGACCGGATCACCGCGACCCTCTCCCGCATGGGCTACGTCCGCCCGGACGGCCGGGAGGCGGTGCTCGCCCCCCGGGTGCTGGAGCTGGGCAACGCCTATCTGGCCGCCCTGCGCCTGCCCGCGTTGCTGGACGGGCACGCCGACGCGCTCGCCGACGAACTCGACGAGTCCGTCTCCCTCGCGGTGGCCGACCGGGACGGCATCCGGTTCATCCACCAGGCGACCCGGCGCCGCGCGATGTCCGTCAGCTTCCGCATCGGCGACCTGCTGCCGGCCGAACGCACCGCCCCCGGCCCGCTGTTCGCGGCCGAGTGGACGCAGCGGGAGTGGGCGGCCTGGCGGGCGCGGCGCGCGGCGGACCCGACCGACGCGGGCTTCCCGGCCGTACCGCCCCGGAACCCGGCCGCCGCCGACGACTTCGAGGCACGGGCCGAGCAGACCCGGCGCACCGGCTGGGCCCTGGACGACCAGCTGGTCGAACCGGGCCTGGTCGCGGTGTCCGTCCCGGTCCGCGAGCCCGGCACCGGCCGGGTCGCGTGCGTGGCGAGCGTCGTCAGCCACACCAGCCGCCACACGGCGGCGGACCTGCGCGAGACCCTGCTGCCCCGGCTGCGTACGGCGGTGACGGCGATGGAGGCGGAGCTGCGCGAGGACGCGGCCCGGCCCGCGCAGCCGGGGCCGCCCCCGTCCGGCCTCGCCGTGTGGACCACGGCCTCGAAGCACGAACTCGGCCGCGACTTCGTGGAGTCGCTGGCCCGGGGCCTCACCGTCCTGACGGCCTTCGGCGCGGGCCGCTCGGCGCTGACCCTGACGGATGTGGCGAAGGCGACGGGTCTGGCCCGGGCGACGGCCCGGCGGGCCCTGATCACGTACGAGCACCTGGGCCTGGTGACCGCGGCCGGCCGCGACTTCGCCCTCACCCCGCGGGTGCTGTCCCTCGGCTACCCGCCGCTGTCCCGCACCACTCTCGCCCGCCTGGCGGAACCCCGGCTGCGCGCCCTCGCGGACCGGCTCGACGAGCCGACGGCGTTGGCGGTTCTGGTCCCGGGGACCGATCCGGCGGAGATCCAGTACGTCGCGGTGGCGGCCGCGAGCCGGGTCCTGACGGTGGACATCACGGTGGGCACCCGGCTGCCGGCGAGCCGTACCGCGCTCGGCCGGGCCCTGCTGGGCCTCGCCGAACCGGGCGGATACGCCCTGGCGGACGAGGAGCTGGAGTCGGGCCTGCGGTCGATCGCGGTACCGGTACGGGACCGGACGGGCCGCCCGGTCGCCGCCCTGAACGTGGCCACCCACGCGGCCCGCCGCACCCTGGCGGAGTGCGTCAGCGAGGTGCTGCCCGCCCTGCACGCCACGGCGGACCAGGTCCAGGACGACCTCCACATCGCGTCCCGCTTCACCCACGTCCCGCTGTTCTGAGGCGCCTGGGACGCCTGGGACGTCTGGGACTTCTGAGGCGGCGGGCCCGGGAAATGCAGCGGGCGGTGCCGGACGTCCCTCCCGGCACCGCCCGGGACCGTGCGCCGCTCAGCCACGGTCCGTCCTGGGGTGGGTGCGGCTCAGGCGACGCCCGCCCGCTCCTCCCGCGGCTCGTCGGCCTCCGCCGCCGGCTCGGTCTCCCCCCGGAGTCCGGGCAGCACCGCGAGGACGATCATCGTCCCGGCGGCCATGATGATCCCGCCGATCAGGCTCGTCAGGGCAACACCGTGGGCGAAGGCCTCGTGGACGGCGTCGAGCAGTGCCCGGGCCTGCTCCGGTCCCCCGGCGGCCGGGTTCTTCGCGACCTGCCCGGCGACGGCGATCCCGCCGCCCACCGAGTCCTTGGCGGTGTCCAGCGCGGCGGCCGGGAGGCGGTTGCCGACCAGGTCGGCCAGCCTGTCGCGGTAGGCGGTGCCGAGCAGCGAGCCGAGGATCGCGATGCCCAGCGAGCCGCCGAGTTCGAGGGCGGTGTCGTTGGCACCGCCGCCCACGCCCAGCTCCGACTCGGGGAAGGAGCTCATGATGGTGTCGGTCGCCGGGGAGACGCTGAGGCCGATCGCGAAGCCGAGCATCGTCATCGTCGGCAGGAAGTCGGTGTAGCCCGAGCCCTCGTCGATCCGCGTGAGCAGGAAGACGGCCACGGTCCCGATCACCATCCCCGCCACGACCATCGGCTTCATACCCAGCCTCGGGGTCAGCCGCCCCGTGATCGCGGCGCCGACGAAGACCGCTCCGGCCAGCGGCAGCAGCCGTACGCCGGTCTCCAGCGCGCTGTAGCCGAGGACGAACTGGAGGAACTGGGTGGCGTAGTAGATCGCGCCGAACGTGCCGAAGAAGAAGAACAGCACGGCGAGCATCGACCCGGAGAACGGGCGCAGGCCGAACTTGCGGACGTTCAGCATGGGGTGCGGGTGCCGCAGTTCCCAGGCCACGAACGCCGCCAGACCGACACCCGCCACGACGGCCGCGATGACCGGACCCTTGCCCCAGCCGAAGTGCGGCCCCTCGATGGTCGCGTAGACCAGACTGCCCACCGACACGATCGACAGCAGCCCGCCGACGTAGTCGATGCGGCCCGGCTTCTCCGCCCTGGACGGCGGCACGAGCGCGAGGGCGCCGAAGACGGCGACGACGGCGATCGGGACGTTGATGAGGAACGTCGAACCCCAGGCGTGGTCCTCCAGCAGCCAGCCGGCGACCAGCGGCCCGACCGCGATGGCCAGGCCGGACGTCGCGGTCCACGCGGTGATGGCCTTGGCCCGCTCCCGCCTCGGGAAGATCGCGACGAGCAGCGACAGCGTGGCCGGCATGACGACAGCAGCCCCCACGCCCATGATCGCGCGGGCGGTGATGACCAGGTCGGTGTGGTGGACCTGGCTGCCCATGACCGAGCCGCCGGCGAAGACCAGCAGGCCGAGGACCAGGGCACCGCGGCGGCTGTACTTGTCGCCGATCGAGCCGAGCACGAGCATCAGCGCGGCGTAGGGGACGGTGTAGCCGTCGATCACCCATTGCAGGTCACTGCTGGACAGGCCCAGGTCCGTCGTCATGTCCGGCGCGGCCACGATCAGCGACGTGTTCGCCATGACGACGATCAGCAGGCTCAGGCACAGCACGACCAGGGCCCACCAGCGCCGTGGATACGGCTCGCTCATCTTCTCGACGGGGGTGTTGGCGGGGAACGGCACGGGAGTCTCCCAGGGACGTGGGGGGCGAGGGGTCACTTAATTACCCATCGATGTGCAGATTATTTTATTACTCACCCGTGTGCAACTATCGAGAGACGCCGAAGCACCGAGGCCCTCGAACTGCCCCCGGATGAAGGAACCCCGATGCACCACTCCCACCCGTACGACCCCCACGAGCCGTACGACCCCCACGACACCCCTCACACCTACGAACCGCCCGTCACACCCGCCCCGGCATCCGCACCCGCGCCCGCACCCCGAATCACCCGCCGAATCGCCCGACGACCGGCCACCCTCGTCCTCACCCTCGCCCTCCTCCTTCTCCTCGTCCCCGTCGCCGTCGACCGGTTCCTGGCGGCGCGGGTGGAGTCGCGCGCGGCGAAGGCGTTCCAGCAGGGCATGCACACCCCCACGGCCCCCGAGGTCCATGTGCACGGCTTCCCGGTCCTGACCCAGATCGCCTCCGGCAGCCTGCGGGACGTGGACATCACCGCCCACGACATCCCCGCCGCCGACTCGACCGGCCCACTGCCGGTGAGCGAACTCTCCCTGCACCTCACGGGGTTGACGAAGTCCGACGACGACCGGCGGGCGCAGGCCCGGTCGGCCGAGGCGACCGCCCACCTGACCTACGCGGACGTGTCCGACGCCCTCGGCCTGGAGGTCTCCCGGGACAGCCGGCCCGACCGGATCAGGGCGACGGCCGCCCTCCCCCTCGGCAACAGCGTGACCACGACGACCACCGTCTCGGCAGCCACCGGCAACCGCATCGCGTTCAGGGACTTCAAGGTCACCGGCAGCCTCCTGTCAGGGGCGGCGGAAACAGTCCTCGACGCGGCCTTCGAGCGGCCCGTCCAGCTCCGGAACATCCCCGACGGCCTGCACCTGCGCTCGATCACCGCCACGGACCACGGCCTCACCGCCCGCTTCTCGGGCACGTCGGTCACGTTCCACGCATAGGAGCGGTGGCTCAGGGTGAGGCCGGCCGGGGAGACGGGGTCGCGGAGGAACCGCGCAGGTCTGCCGTGGTGGCGCCCACCACGGCGACGGCGCCGAGGCAGAGCAGGCCACCACTGACAAGGGCCGCCGCTCCCGAGGTGGCGGCCGCGACGAGGCCGCCGCGCAGGTTTCCGATATCGGGTCCGGCCTGGCCGACGATCTGTTCGGCGGCGCTGACGCGGCCGAGCAGTTCCTTGGGGGTGTGCAGCTGGACGACGGTGCTCCGGGAGACGACGGAGACGGTGTCGGCGGCACCGGCCGCGACAAGGAAGGCCAGCCCGGCCCAGGGGTCGGTCGAGATCCCGAACAGCGTCAACGACGCGCCCCAGGCCGCGGATCCGCCGAGCATGACCAGGCCGGGGCGGGGGAGCCGGGTGAAGGTTCCGGAGAAGAGCGATGCGGCAACCCCGCCGACGGCGATGGCCGTGAGGAAGAGCCCGAGAGTGCGGGGGTTGCCGCCGAATCGTTCGGCGTTGACCAGGGGGAACAGGCTGACGGGCATGGACAGTACGGTGGCGGCCAGGTCCGTGAGCAGGGCCCCGCGGATGACGGGGGTACGGCCCAGGAAGGCCAGACCGTCCAGTACTCCGCGCAGACCGGGCCGCGCGGGTTCGCCCCCGGGGTCCATCCGGGGCAGGCCGAACGCGCCGTGGAGCGCGGCGAGGAAGCTCAGGGCGTCGATCAGATAGCAGGCGCCGACCCCCAGCCCGCCCACGAGCAGTCCGCCGAGCGCGGGACCGAGCAGCATGGCGCCCTGGAAGGCGATGCGCCCGAGCGCCAGGCCCGCGGCCAGTTGGTGCTTGGGCAGCAGGTGCGAGACGAAGGTACGCGAGGCCGGACCGCCGCCCGCACCGAAGCAGGACTGAAGCGCGACCAGCCCCAGCACACCGGCGACGGGGACGCCCCCGAGAAAGCTCTGCAACGCGAGGAGAAGCGAACACACGGCTTCCCCGCCGGTCGTGAGGAGATAGAGCCTCCGGCGGTCCACACGGTCGACGAGCGATCCGGCGAACAGCCCGAGTACGACGAGGGGGATCGCCTGCGCCAGCCCGACGGCGCCCGTCCAGGTGGTGCTCCTGGTCGCCTGCCAGACCTGGTACATCACGGCGACGAGAGTCATCTGACCGCCGAACCCGGACAGGGTCCGCCCGATCCACAACCGCCGGAACGGACGTGAGGACCGTAACGGGCTCACATCGACCAGCGCGCGCCCCACCCTCACGAAGGCTCCTCAACCTCAGCCTCGGCCAGCCTCCCGACGATCCGGTCATGGAAACTCTTGCGCTCGAGCGCCCGCTCGATATCGGTGACGACCCGGGAGAGCGGGTAGGGAATCTCGGCCTCCAGCTCCGCGAGGGCGGCTTCGGTGGCCCGCCATTCCGCCCCGAGACGACCCACAACACGACGGGCCTTCTCGGTGAGCGTCACCTTCCTGGTCCGCGCGTCGTCACCCACGACGGTCTCGACCCAGCCGGCCTCGCGCATCGCCGCGACCTTCTGACTGAGCGCCGAATGCGTGCGCTGAACCGACTCGGCCAGTTCCGCGATGGTCATGGGCCCACGAGCATGCAGCCGCAGCAACTCCATGACGAAGCTGGGCTTGAGCCCGTCGATCCGCTGCCCGGAGTAGACCCGGGCGATATCGGCATCCAGCGACGCCTGAAGCAGCCGCAACGGCCGCCAGAGGCTCTGCTGCGTCGGATCAGGTACAGACGAGTCGGCCACACACCAAACAATAACAGCACTTATATAAGCACTGTCCCTTCCCTACCCACCCAACCGACCCACACCCGCAGCCCCCAAGGCGCCCCCGCACAGAGGCCCCCACCACGCCCCACCCCCATACGCTGATCCGCTAGGCTGTCAACGACCGTCCCCAACGACGGTCCCCGCCTTCGTAGCTCAGGGGATAGAGCACCGCTCTCCTAAAGCGGGTGTCGCAGGTTCGAATCCTGCCGGGGGCACAGTGCCTGACCAGGCGCGGAGCATCGAACAGGGCCCTCGGAGTGATCTCCGAGGGGCCTGTTTCGTGCCTGGTGGGGACAGGGTGGGGACACGGCGTGTGTGCCGTATGTGGGCCGCATCCCGACGCAGGCCGACGGTCCAGCTACGCGGCGGACGCCTCGCCCTCCGTCTCGGGTGCGGTCTCTGGCGTGCCGACCTCGGCCGGCACGAGCTGAGGGCCCTGCGGCGGCGCGTCCTCCCCGCCCTTTCCGCCCCGCTGCCCCGCCTTACGCGGGACGATCGCCACTGGCGCATCTGCGGCCTCCAGCTCGAGCTGTGGGAGCACGCTGGTGTAGGTGTCGGCGGTGAGCTTGAACGAGGAGTGGCCGAGCAGGACCTGAATGGCCTTCATGTGGACGCCGGCCGCCAGGGACAGCGTCGCGGCGCAGTGGCGCAGGTCGTGCAGGCGGATCGGAGGCAGGCCGAGCCTCTGGATCAGCCTGTTGAAGATCTGGGAGACGTACTCCGGGTGGTACGGGCGGCCGTCCTCCCACGTGAAGACGCGGCCGGAGTCGACGTACGGCCCGTACTTCTTCGGCTTCTCGCGGTGCTTCTCCTCCCACTCCGCGCGCTCGGCCTGCTGGCGTCGCCGCCAGAACTTCAGGAGCTCGTGGGTCTGGCTGTCGAGCCGGACGGTGCGGGCGCCGCTGTCGCTCTTGGGGGTGTCCTCCCAGACGTCGTAGGAGGCCGCGACGAGCTGCTCGCTGATGTGGACGGTGCCGACGGTCATGTCGGTCTCGCGCCAGGGCAGGCCGCAGGACTCACCGCGCCGGGTGCCCCGGAAGACCATGAGGTGGAACATCGGGTAGAGCCGGTGTTCGGCGACGCCGTCGAGGAAGGCGCCGGTCTGCTCGGCCGTCCAGACCATGACGGGACCGGGCTTCTCTCCGATCTCCTTCCAGCGGGCCACGCGCTCGTCGGTCCATACGAGCGGCTTGGGCGGGCTGTACTTGGGCAGGACGAGGTGCTTGGCCCAGTTGTCGCTGATGAGCTTCTCGGTGTTCTTGGCGTAGTCGAGCGCCGCGCTGAGCTCGTTCTTCATCTTCAGTTGCACGCCCGGGCCGGTGATGTAGCGCGGCTTCCTGCGGGATCCGCGCAGCTTCTCCTTGGCGGCGTTCCAGTGCTGCCGCAGTTCGGGCGGCCGCGGCCTGGCGGCCCGCTTCCAGGCCCCATGGGCGGCCTCGCACTCCACCCTGGCGAGCTCGGCGGCGTCGGCGTTGGCGGCGTGCTGCTCGTTGTCGCGCCAGATCTGCTCGAACATCTCCTGGATGTGCCGGGTGCGCAGGTCCCGCATCCTGATGTGCCCGAGGTTCGGGACGAAGACCCGGTGGATGTGGTCGTGGTAGGTCTTCCAGGTGGACCGCTTGAGGTCGACGCGCTTGGCGAACCAGCGGAGCAGGAACTGCTCGACGGTCTCGTCCGACAGCACATCGATGCCGTCCTGGGCCTTGTCCCAGATCTCCTGGGCTGCCTCCTCGGCCTTCTTCTTGGTGAGGAATCCGCCCTTTCGCGGTCGACGCCGCTCCCCCCTGGGTCCCGGCGGTAGTTCGACGTAGTAGTACCAGCTGCCGTGGTCTCTCTTGCCGGCGTCTGGGCACTCAGCGCCGAGCTCCCGCATCTTCGGCCTGTTCCTGGCGTCGAGGACCGGAGCGCCGTCCTCACCTGTGACGGGTTCCTTGCAGCCACAGCGCTTGTAGACCGAGCCCTTGAACAAATCCCCTCCTGCGAATCTCGCGAGCGACACGAAGCGCTCATGTGTTGAGACAGACATTTACTCAATCGACTGCTGGCGCCTACGTGTCGGATCTTGTCCGGCCGCCAGGGAGAACTTAGACTCCGTCGGCACTTCCTGGGAGGCGCGGGGGCGGAACAGGAGAGTCCGAGCATGCGAGACCGAAACAATCCGGCCACCGACAACGCGGCGGTGCCTGCATGTCGATGACACGGAACGAGGTACTGGCCCTGCCCGTCACGGTCGACGTCCTGACGGCCGGCAAGGCGTTCGGCTTCAGCAGGAACACAACGTACGAGCTGATCAGGTCAGGCGAGTTCCCGGTACCGGTGCATCCGTACGGCAAGGGCAAGCGAAGGGTGCTGACCGCGGAGCTGTGGGAGGCGTTGGGAGTGCGGCCCCTGGAATAGGCCCGGACCCCGAGGCCGATCCGGCTCGGCAGAACCCTCCAGTAACCGACCTCCCCGCTGTACAGTCCCCCATGCTTGGCTGAGGCGGGGGGCCACAGGCCGCTGTCATGTCGGGGTGACAATGCTGCGCTTTGGCATACGCTGTCCAGGGGTAGCAGGGGGATCTGGGCTGGAGAGAGCATGAGGGCCTATGGCCACGACACGGACGGTGTCACCGCCGTCCCGGAGGAAGCCGTCCACTTGGCGGCGGCCGCCAAGCGCGTCCTCGCAGGGCACACGATCGCGGACACCGCGGACTGGATGACGGAGAATGCCGGGCCGACGGTGTCGGGGCGCGCCTGGTCTCCCACGACACTGCGCCGTCGGCTGCGCAACCCCGCTGTCGCCGGCCTTCGCGAGAACGCCGACGGCGAACTCGTGAAAGGCCCGGCGGAGCCGCTGCTCGACCGTGAGACGTTCGACGCGCTGCAGGAGCTGTTCACGCGGAACGGCCGGAGTCAGGGCACCAAGCCGAAGCACGTGCACTATCTGTCGGGTGGCATCGCGACCTGCAAGCTGTGCAAGAAGCCACTGGTGGCCCGGTCCACAGCGAACGGCGGGCGCGGATACGTCTGCGAGGGCGAGGGCTGCGGCAAGGTGCGGATCTCCGCGGAGCCGCTGGACGAGTACGTCGGTGACCGGGTCGTCGCCGCGCTGGCGAGCCCGGCGCGGCTCAAGAGGCTGGCCGCCATCCGGGACCGGTTCTCGGCGGAGGCCCGGGAGGCCGAGCGGTTCCAGCAGGAACTCCGCGGGCACAAGGAAGAGTTGGCGCAGGCGTTCGGCGCCAAGGACCTGAACCTGAGCGAGTTCCGGGCGGCGAAGGCGGCCCTGGAGGAGCGGCGCGGTGAGGCGATGGCCGCTGTTCGCCGGGGCAGGGCTCTCGACGAACTTCCGGAGTTGACCCCGCAGGGCGTCGAGACCTGGTGGAACGAGACGGCCGGCCGCGAGCAACGCCGCAACCTGGTCCAACTGACCGTACGGGAGGTGCGCGTTGGCCCCGCCACGGTGCGCGGTTCCCGGAAGTTCGACGAGACGCGGTTCGAGATCTTCTGGCGGTAGTGCCCGGATGGACCGCCGAACCCAGCTCCCCGCTCTACGAGTTGGGCCCGGCTGGTTCTCACCGACTTGCCGCGGGTCAGCTTCAGACCAGGCATTCGAAGACGCCACCGGCGACCAGGCAGCCAAGTGCCGTGCCGGCCGCCACCTGGCCCAGGGTGTGATCACGCAGCGCCACTCTCGACCAGCCGATCAGCGCGACCAGTGGAAGGGCAGCCGCCCACCAGTGGCTGACGCCCACGGTCAGGATCGTAATGGCGCCGGCGGCGACCGCCGTGTGCACGCTGATCTTCCAGAACGCCGTCACCGGCAGGATCGCCCCGAGCGTGGCCAGCATGGCCACGACGAGGGCGGTCATCTGCACGGGTGCGTCGAGCACCACCATGGCCGCGACGGCAACGCCGACGGACGCCATGATCACGGGTATGAGATGTAGCCGGCGTTCACGCTGGCCGACGTGGCGGTCGGTCCAACGTCCGGCACGTATGCCGTACTTGATGTACGCCACGGGGATCACCGCGGCGAACACGACGGCATGGACGGCCCAGGCCAGGCCGACGAGTCTGTCCTCCTGGGCTGCCCCGAGCAGAAGACACACGGCGAGGATGACGTTCTTCGGTTCCAGGCCGTCGGTGATGGCGCGAGCGGTGCGGTTCTCCGTCACCGGGGACGTGGTGGTCATGCCGTCTTCCTGTCGGGCGCGACACGGGCTTCGAGGGTGTCCATGAGCGGAGAGTGGTAGTGCTGGGCCACGCGGGTGAGCCAGGCCGCGTTGGCGTCGAGGTCGGTGCCCAGGGACAGCAGCGGGAGGGTCAGGGGCATGTCAGCACTGGCCATGTCGTCGGCCCGCCCGCGGCGACCGGTACGCAGGCACAGCGCCTGGGCGGCCGCCTCGGCATCGTTGTCTTCGAGGCCGCAGGCGTGGGCTGCATCCCGTGCCCTGCGCGGCAGCTCGGCCTCGATCCACGGGAGGACTTCGAGTGCGGAGTCGCTGATATCGAGCACCCGTTGGTCGAGCCGTTCCCAGAGGCCGCGGGGGTCGTACTGGTCCCGGAGCAGAGACGGCCCTTCGGCCAGGACGCGCATGACGGCCTCGGCAGGCAGGACGGAGACCAACTCCTGCCACAGGGGCCGCAGGGCGATCAGCTGCCGTCGGCGTTGGAGCAGGCGGGAGACGGCCTCCCAGCCCCGGAACGAGACACCGGCCAGGATCAGGCCGATGGCCACGATCTGGATGAGACTGGAGAGATCGTCGGCCTCCGCCGCGGACATGGGGTACGTGGCGTCCAGAAGGCCGTACGCCAGATAGCTGCCCCGGAAGAAGGCGTAGCCGACGCCTGTCCAGCAGCCCAGGGACATCACGTACATGCACGCGCTGAACATCCGCTGCCCTGAACGCCGGGCGGTCCGCGCGGCCACCGTGCACAGGGCTCCCGAGAAGGTCATCGCCAGGGCCAGGGTGCCGAGGTAGGCGGTCACATAGGCGGTTCCCGCCCGGTGGCCGAACTGCGCCCCGATGAAGTTCCGCCCTCCGTCGGCGTCGACGAGGGCGGGTACGGCGAACGGGAACAGCAGGCAGGCGGCAGAGAGAGCGACCACCGCGAAGACGGTTCGCGGCCACGCGGCCGTCAGCCTCTGCCAGCGCCTGCGGGGGCCCGCGGCGGCCGCGACGGAGTCCACCCACCGCCACAGCAGGAACGAACTGAGCATCACAGCCAGGTGCTTGACCAGTACGGCGAGATCGCCGACGCCGGTCCACTGTGTGACACCGCGCTCGAAGAAGCCCAGGCGCAGTGTGGCGGCGCCCGCGAGCAGCGCCAGGACGGCCCACAGCTCTCGTTGGCCGCGACTGCCGCGAAGGTAGCCGATCCGGGACAGGCACCAGGTCCAGAGCGGCACGATGGTGCATAACGCCATGACGTCGTCGCTGATCATGTGAAGGGGTTCCTCAACCGTCGGTCAGAGGCTGCGGTGCAGCCGGTCGAGCAGGGGGTCGGTGTGCCGGCCTGAGCTGTGTGCGCCGGCCCGCTGGCGGAGCAGCATGGCGAAGGACTCGGCCTCGTCCTCGCGCTCGATGTAGAGCGGATCCCGTCGGTTGTGCGGGGATCGGGTACGGACACCCAGGAGGTCGCCGCCAAGGAACGCCGGGGACAGCCAGGTGAACGTGACCGCCTCCTCCTCGGCCTCTGCTGGCTGGGGTGGCGTCTCGTCGGCCCGTACGACGGGGAGCGGAGGGTGGCCGAGGAGCTGGTGACCCAGCTCGTGGGCGTAGGTGTGGACCGCCTGAGCACCGGCGGCCTCCGGCGCCACCCAGATGTGGTCCGCCTCCTCCGTCGGCCACCACAGACCGCACGGGCGTTGCAGGCCCGGTGGGAACGGTTCGCGGTGCAACACCAGCGGCCGGTGGTGCTGCTCGACGGCGGCCTGGTGCAGCGTCTCCAGCGTCAGTGGGTGAGGGACTGGAAAGCCGTCAAGGGCTGCGGCGCAGCGGCGGCGGGAGGCGGGACCTAACACGCGCTGATCGCACCACCCTTGGGGGTTGGGACGTGGGGGATGATCACTGGGGACTTCCGGAAATCTCGGTGTCAGTTCTGGGGCTTCTGCATCTTCTGCAGGCTGGAGATGAACTCCATGGCGAGCTTCAGTCCGCGGGAGTCGAGCCGACGGGCGCTACGGGCCAGCAGCTGAACGCTCTCGGCCTCCTCGGCCACCTGACGGTCCACCTTCTCCGTGTGCCTGCGTCGCGCGTCGAGGAGCTTGTTCGCCTCGCCGGCCACTGCTTCGTGTGTGGCAGTGCCGTCCTTGAAGGCATCCAACGGCACCTGGAAGAAGGCCGCGATGTGCGCGACCTTGTCGAACGACGGTTGGGGACCGCCCGGTATACGCAGCTTGCGGATCGTCTCGTCGGAGATCACGCGCCGTCCCGCACGCCGGTTGATGGCGTCCGCCACCTCGGAGTTGCTGAACTCCACGCCGTTGCGGGCCGCCGCCGCGGCCTCGAACAGAAGGTTCAGCATTCGGGCGCTGAACGACCACTCGTCCGCGGCGGAGCCGACAGATCGTGTCACGCGCATCTCCTCTACCAACGACCACTCGCGCCACATGCTAGTCACTGCCACAAATCTTTGGTGGGCCATTCTCAGCCAACCAAAGATCCTTGACAGCTCATGAAGATGCTGTGTTGGATCCGTAACGCAAGTGTGCGGTTATGTTCCTGTCAAGTGCCTCTGATGCGCAACTCTGGTTCCGCGCGCAAGGACGCCGAGGGCCGACCGCACCGTTCTTCACGCCGTCTGCCATCGAAGGGGCCTCCTGATGCGAGCCGCCCGCAACTCGCCCGCTCCGTTATCCGGACCGCCCCACCCCGCGAACCCCGCGCACACGGAGCCCGAGCCGAGCCGGCATCGCCAGAGCCCCGCGATGCCGGATGGACACAGGGCGTCGGGGACCGGACCACAGAGGGACAACTCCGGCGACCAAGGCGCGGGCGCGCAGCGACCGAGCTCGCCAGACGCGAACGAACAGGCCGACGAGTCCGCCCGCACCACCCCGGAGGACGACCCCGAGATCACGGGCGACTGGCAGGACATGGAGATCCTGAAGGTCCTCATGGGGGCCGATGTCGAACTGGATGGAGATGACGAGGACCCCAACACCCATGACCTCGCACGGAGAGCAGGAGGGGACCCCGGGGCGGGCTTCAATATAAATAACACTTGACGTTCAAGATCGATTGACAATAGTATTTACCTATCACCTCACAGGAACCCCTCCTGCGAGACCAAGAGTGCGAGGAGTCAGCGACATGAACGTCACCGAGGCGAGCATCGAGGTCATCGCGGTTCCGCTCACGGACATCGAGCCCAACCCGGACCAGCCCCGGAAGTACTTCGACGAGACCAAGCTGGAGGAACTGGCGGCCCAGTTCCGCTCTGTGGGCCAACTGCAGCCCATCGTGGTCCGCCCAGCCGGCGACAAGCTCCAGATCGTGATGGGCGAGCGTCGCTGGCGGGCGATGCACCTGGTGGAGGGCGCCACCACCATCGAGGCCAAGATCGTGGGCAGCGTGGACGACGAGCAGGCGTTCGTGATGGGCATCTCCGAGAACATCGGCCGTGCGGACATGACGCTGATGGAGGAGGCGCAGGCATACGCGGATCTGGTCGGGTTCGGATACCAGGCGGAACGCATCGCGGAGATGTTCGGCAAGACCACCGACTACGTGCGGTGGCGGATGGACCTGCTGAACCTCACCACGGACATCGCGGAGCTGGTGGCCGAGGGGAAGATCAAGGCGGACTTCGCCTGGTACTTGTCGAAGCTGACGCCGGCGAACCAGAAGGTGGCGGTCACCCGGTACATGAAGGGCGACTTCAGGACGGAGACGGACGCCTCCACCTTCGCGCAGGCCCTGCGGATGAAGGAGAACCAGGAGGGCTTCTTCTCCGAGAAGGAGCTGTCGGAGAAGGAGAAGGAGGACAAGGCCAAGGAGCGCAAGCAGGCCAAGGGCAAGGTGGACCAGGTCGAGCGGGCCGGAACACTGCTGGAGGAACTGGCGAAGCTGACACCGTCGGAGCTGGCGGACCTGTTCCAGGGCGAGGTGGGCAAGCACCTGGACGCGGTGGAGCGGGTGCGCAGGACGGCCGCCGAGGCAGTGAAGAAGCTGCGGAAGGCGAAGGCGATGTCGGAGGCGAAGCAGCTGACGGTCCGCCCGGAACTGGAGGTCGAGCCGGAGGCGGAGGGCGCCACGGGCGAGGAGGAGCCGAGCGAGGCCGAGATCGCCGAGGCCGCGGCCGAGGAACCGCTGGAGGCGGAGCTCGAAGCCGCCGCCTGAGCTCGGTTGAGTGACAGCGGTCGGGAGTCCCGGGTGGGATTCCCGACCGCCTTTCGCGTGGATGGGCACGCTCACCTCTCGCGGTCCCACGGTGGCCGGTGTGGCGGACGTGGGGCAGGAGTGGGGCGGCGCGGCTCGACGGACGGGGCGACGGAGCGGGCCGGTACGACACCACACCGGCCGCCGATCCGACGGAGCGCCCGCGACCGCGCCGCTGGAACCACCTGCCCGGACACATGGCCGCGCACGAGGCCGCACCACCACACCCGGCGATAAATCAAACTTTCAATAAGGGAGGATTTAAAATAGAATTTAATTGACATCTCTACGTGCCTGCGGCAACGGAGCCAGGGGCACGGAGTCCAGCCAGAGCCATCCGCCACCGCGCGGAAGGCGGGCCGAGGAGGAACATGTTCGAACTGTTCACGCACAGATACCAGAGCTTCGAGCCGGCGACGGGCGTACCGGTGCGCGTCACCCTGGGCGCCCCGCGGTGGACGCTGCCGTACACACTGGAGCATCAGGTACGGGAGGCCGCGCCCAGCAGGAACTACTTCGATGCCGCGCGGTCGCTGTACGAGGCGGAGTATCTGGCCCAACTGGACCGGCATGGCGTCGAGTTCTTCGCTTCGCGGTTCCAGGAGATCGCGGTGACGGCCGGGGATCCGCGACTGGTACTGCTGTGCTTCGAGGATCTGTCGAAGCCGGAACAGTGGTGCCACCGGCGGATGTTCGCCGCGTGGTGGCAGGAGAAGACCGGCGCACAGGTGAGGGAGCTCGGGCCACTGGGACCCACGTACGAGCAGGGGGCACTGCTGTGAGTGCACAGCGCGGGCCCGACTGGACCGAGATGAGTCGCGAGGACTTCGAGGCCCCGCCCCAGCCAAAACCGGCACCGCCGGGACAGATGGAACTGTTCGAGCCCGGCCCAGGCAGGGCGAGGGCGAAGCCGAGGCTTCCGGAGGAGTGCCCGATGGGGACGCTGAGCCTCCTGGATCTCGTCGAGCCGGAGCAGTAGCGGCTCCCACCCTGGCCCGAATAGGGATCGGCCCATGTGGCGGGTGCGGTATCGCGCCCGCCACATGTGTTGTGACAGTCCTTAGTCTGATAGCGTCTAGTTGTCGGCGGGGCGATCTTCCGGGTCGGTCCAGCCACGCGCCGGTAGTGCATCTGGCAGCACACCCCGTCACCGGCGGGGAGGAGCCCGTTCGAGTCGGGCCCGGCGCTCGAGGACGCGTCCGCACAGGCACGTGGTGCGGAGCCCACCAGCCAAGGAACCATCCCCCTCCAGGCGTCCCCCGCGCCTCCTGGTTCCCGGGCGGCCCGGCACGGCAGGACCAGCCCCCTGCCCCTCCGGGCCCGCGTCCTTACCCACCAACCCCGCGCAGGGGAGGCAGCGTTGTTCCACGGCTCGATCCCCTCGGATCTCCGCGCGATCATCCACGAGCACGCGACCACATGGCGCGGCCAGGCCGAGGACGTCTACGTGGGCTGCTCCGGAAACTTCACGATCGAGCGAGTCCTGCACGACTCCGGCTTCCGTCTCCACGGGTGCGACGTGCAGCTGTACTCGTCGGCGATCGGCTGGTACCTCGCTGGGGAGCGGTTACCGATCGCGGTCCGCCCCGAGTCGGGAGACGGACTCGCCTGGCTGGAGCCATACCTGGACGGCCGGGCGGGGACTCTCGCGGTGGTGCTGCTCGGGTCCAGGTTCTTCCAGTGGATCGGACGGGACGACCACCCGTACTACGGCCGGATGTTGACGGCGTACCGGCAGCAGTTCCCCAACCTGCACGCGAAGACGGTCGCGAAGATCGAGGCGCTCCCGCTGCGGCTGGCGTCGTACGCGCCGATGGACGTGAACCAGTGGCTCACAGAACAGGTCCCTGCGGGCGCACCGGTCGTCGCCTTCCCGCCGTTCTACGCCGGCGACTACGAGGGCCAGTTCGCGGCGCTGGACAAGCACCTGGAGTGGCCGGCACCGGAGTACCCGACGCTGGACGAGGCGGCCAAGCAGACCCTGATCGAGCGCGTCACCGACCGGCCTCACTGGATGCTCGGGCTGCACTTCGACGTCGACGAACTGGCCGGCCACCTGCGCGGTCAGGTACAGACGGCCAACCGCGGGCTGCCGATCAACGTGTACTCGTCGGTGCCGCGGTCGCGGATCGTCCGGCCCAACCAGCGCCTGGAGCCGGTACGCGCGCCGCGCCTTGTGCCGGGCCAACGCCTCGGCGAGACCCTGACGCTGGCCCCGCTGTCGATGGGCCAGTTCGCGACCCTCCGCTCGCAGTACATGAACCACAACATCCGTCCGGGCACGCCGACGATGGCACTCGCGGTCCTGGTCGACGGGGTCGTGGTGGGCGCCTTCGCGTTCTCGACGCCGAAGTTCGACCCGCACAACGTGTACCTGCTCTCGGACTTCCCGGTGGCGCCGACGTCGTACGGCCGGCTGGCCAAGCTCGTGCTGTACGCCGCGCTGTCGACGGAGGCGCAGTTCCTGGCGCAGCGGACCATGAACACCCGCCTGACCCGGCTGAACACGACGGCGTTCACACAGCGCCCGGTCTCCATGAAGTACCGCGGACTGCTGCGGCTGAACTCCCGCAAGGCCTCTACCGATCCCGCCCACCGCTACCAGCTCGACTACGGCGGCGAGCTGGGTCGCTGGTCGCTGGACGAGGGATTCGCGCAGTGGAGGAGCAAGCACGGACACCCCGAGGGACTGAAGGAGGACCGGAAGCCATGACCGAGCCGCTCAAACCCCGCATGATCGAGGGCGACCCGCGGGAGCTGACACTGCTGGACGTCAACGCACGGTTCATGCGGCATGAGCAGTTCCAACGCCTCGTGGCGAACATCCGCGCCGACGGAGCGCTGACCTCCACCCCGCTGGTGTGGAACGACATCGGTTCAGGGCGACGAATCGTGCTGTCGGGCAACCACCGCACAAAGGCCGCCGTCGAGGCCGGCCTGGAGCGGATCTGGTGGATGGAGATCACCGAGCCGCTGCCGAGACAGCGGCAGATCGCGTTGCAGCTGGCCCACAACTCGATCGCGGGCGAGGACGACCCGGCCACGCTCAAGGCACTGTACGAGGAGCTGGAGGACGTCTCCATGCGCCTGTACTCCGGCCTGGACGACAAGACACTCGACCTGCTGGACGAGGTCACCGTGCCGAGCCTCGCGGAGGCCAACCTGGACTTCGCGACCGTGCAGATCGTGTTCCTGCCGGACGAGAAGGAGGCCGCGGAGAAAGCCTTCGAGGCCGCGCGGAAGGCCGCCACGGCCGACGCCCGCTGGCTGGCACGCATTGATCAGTACGAGAGCGTGCTCGACCTGCTCGACACGGTGAAGGGCGCGCACAACATCGGCAACGTCGCCACGGTGTTCGCGATCATCCTGGCCATCGTCGAACGCCACCTCGGCGAGCTGGCCGACGGCTGGTACGCCCCGGACGAGCAGACCGCCAGCCGCAAGGGCACCGCCCCTGTCGAGACGGTCCTGGCCACCCGCACCATGCCCGCCGACGCCGCGGCCGTCGTGCGGCGGGCCATCGACCGCATGGAGCGGGACGGCGACATCGAGGCCGGCCAGCGGTGGCGTGCCCTGGAGCTCTGGGCCGCCGACTACCTGGCAGGCGCAGCGTGAAGCAGCCCGACGTACGGGTCGGCCAGGTATGGGCGGACAACGACAAGCGCAGCGAGGGCCGCACCTTGCGCGTCGACGAGGTCGATGCCCGCTATGCGTACTGCACAGTGCTCACCGCCGCCACGACCGGCGGCCGGACCGGCCAGCGGACCCGGGTGTCACTGGAGCGCATGCTGCCGACGAGCACGGGCTACCGGCTCCTGGACGGCACGCCGTGAACGGGGAGCTGTACCGCAAGCTGCTCGCCGAACGGTACGGGCCACTCGACCGGCTGGAGACCGAGCGCTTCCCGCCGGCCATCGACCGGGCGGAGTCGGTCACCGGCACGACCGAGGAGCAGTGGCGCCGTCAGGTCCGCGACATCGCCATGCGCTACGGCTGGCGACTGCAGTACCACACGGCGGACTCCCGGCGCTCCGACCCGGGCTGGCCCGACGAGGTGTTCGGACACCCCGGCCAACGTCGCACTCTGTTCGTGGAGTTCAAGACCGACACCGGGCGGATACGACCAGCCCGGCGTGAGTGGCTGTCCCACCTCGCCGACAGCGGGTTCGAGGTCGCCGTATGGCGCCCTCACGACCTGCCCGCCGTCCTGCGGGTGCTGGGCCCGGCGCGGCAGAGGGCCACCCTGCCTTCGAACTTCCGCAGGCCGGCCCGGTGAGCGGCCCGTACACCGACGAGCTGAACCAGCTCCACGCCGAGATCGACCACCTGACCACCGTCCACCGCACGGCCGCAGGCCTGGCCCGTTCCCTGGCCGAACGCCTCGTCGGCGAACCGTTCCACCTCGCCGACGAGGTCGCGCGCCTCCTCGACGGCGCGTTGGAGCCCGACGACATCCCCGACTTTCCCGAAGGAGAGACCTGATGAACCTCGCCAAGGACTCCTCGTCGTGGGAGCGCACCGTCTCGGTCACGCCACTGCCCGACTCCGTACGCCGCAGAGCCGCCCTCCAGGTCGCCGCCCGTGCCACCGGCCGGGAGCGTGCACAGCGCCACGCCGACTGCGCGGACATCCTGGCGCACCTCGGCCTCCTCGACCCTGCCCTGCGCAGCGCATCGAGCTGAGGCGAGACGTCCCCTCGCAGGAGAGGAACGGGAGGGCAGACAGACCAGGCGGGAGAGCACTGATCGGATGGCGGACAGCGGCCAGGCATGGGAGCGGCAGCCGAGCGAGTCGGCAGCCGCGTGGGAGGCGTTCGCCTGCTACCGCGACCTCGGCCTGTCCCGCAGCATCGGCAAGGTCGCCGAGCGCCTGGCCAAGTCCCGCACGCTCATCGAACGCTGGTCGACCACACACCGCTGGGTGCCCCGCACCGAGGCGTGGGACCGGGAGCAGGACCGCCTCTGGCGGGCGGAGCGACAGCAGGCCGCCCGGGAGGTGGCCCGCCGGCACGCTCGCCTCGCCTCCGCCGCCCAGTCAAAAATCGTCGGCCAACTTCAGCAGCTCGACCCCGCGCGCCTCAGCCCGTCGGACGTGATCCGCTGGCTGGAAGTCACCATCCGCATCGAGCGCCAGGCGTACGGCATGGACCTGGCAGACGCCGCCACGTCGACCTCCAAGGGCCAGGAGACGGCGGACGTGTCGGCACTGACCGACGAGGAACGCCGGGCCCGCATGGAGCAACTCCGCCGCGAACTCGAGGCCCGCATCGGCGCATTGGGCGGCGAACAGCCGTGACCGCCGAACCGCCGGCCGCACTGCCTGACCCGACGGGCATGTCCGACGCCGAGCTGCACGCCGAGATCACCGCACTGATCGAGGCCGACGCGGTCTCGGCAAGCCGCTGGGCCTGCGACCGCCCCGACTGCGACGGCCTGCCCCACGCCGGCTGGCTGCACCGCCACGCCCGCGCCACGCAGCGCCTGCCCGAGGGCGCCTGGGCGGCATGGATGATGCTCACCGGCCGAGGCTGGGGCAAGACGAAGTCGGCGGCGGAGGCCGTACGAGAGTGGGCGACCACCCCAGGGACGATGATCGCGGTCGTCGCGAAGAACGCCACCCTGGTCAAGGAGATCTGCTTCGAGTCCCCCAAGTCCGGCCTTCTGGCTGTCATCCCACCCGAGGACATCCGCCGCTACAGCCCCGGCAACGGCCTGACCACCCTCCGCCTGAAGAACGGCTCGGCGATCTACGGCTTCGGCGCCGAGACCCCGGACAACCTGCGCGGGTTCGCCTTCGACAAGGGCTGGCTGGACGAGTACGCGGCCTGGAACCGCCACACCGCCCAGTCGGTGTACGACATGCTGTGGTTCTGCCTGCGCGAGGCCCCGAGCCCGCAGGTCGTTATCTCCACCACCCCCAAGCCCCTCCCCCACGTCAAGCGCCTGGTGGAGCGCGGCCGCCGCCCCGGCTCCACCGTCGTCCTGACCACCGGCCGCACCGAGGACAACCGCGCCAACCTCTCCCCCGCTGCGCTCGCCGAACTCGACTCCGAGTACGGCGGCACCCGCCTCGGCCGCCAGGAGCTGGACGGCGTCCTTCTCGAAGACGTCGAGGGCGCCCTGTGGAAGCAGTGGATGTTCGAGGTCGAGGGCTTCCGCGTCGCCCGCACCGCGGTCCCGCCGCTCGACCGCCTGGTCGTCGCCGTCGACCCGGCCGTCACGACGACGGACTCCGCGGACCTGACCGCATTCACGGTCGCCGGCCGCTCCTACCCGCTGGAGCAGATGTACGGCGACCGCCGTCCCCGCGGCTACGTCCTCCACGCCGAACAGGACCGCCACACCCCGACAGCCGCGATGCGCCGCGCCGCCGCCCTGTACCACGAGCACCAGGCCGACTGCGTGGTCATCGAGGCCAACAACGGCGGCGACTACCTCCCCGCTCTCCTCGCCGAGGTCGACCCGACCGTCCCGTGCCGAGTCGTCCACGCCACCCGCGGCAAGCGGGCCCGCGCGGCGCCGGTGGCGATGCTGTACGAGCAGTCCCGCATCAGCCACGCCGGCTCGCCGCGCACGTTCGCGGTGCTGGAGGAGCAGATGACGACGTACGTCGGTGCGTCGGAGGCCGAAGAGAAGTCCCCGGACCTGCTCGACTCGTGCGTGTGGGCGTTGACGGACCTCTTCCTCGACGGTTCAGTACCGGGTGCGCCGTCACGCCCCTCCGACAGTCGCCTGACCGGTCGTCGCTGACCCGCAGCCAGCGTTCGTGGAGCGCCTATGAAATGCGACCCAGTTGCCGTAGTGCCGTTAGCCAGGAATCATCCGGATCGTCGCCGACGATATTCCGATATCCGCTGCCGAAGACTTTGTCGAGCAGGAATTCGTTGAGGTCGTCGGCGAATTTCTCGAAGACCTCGCTCTGCCACCAGATTACGCCGGTGTCAGGGAAGCCCCAGATTTCTCCGGTCAATCGGCGAAGAAACACGGGATCCTCGCTGATCTTGCCGATGCAGAACCATTCATCCCGGTTCAGCTGGACCGGTGTCCCTTCCCTGGGATCCGCGTAGAACTGCGAGTCGACGACAACCTTTGCCTCGAAGAGCACCACGGAGCCGAAGATCCCCCCGTTGGCTCTGCTCAGGAAGTCCGCGTAGGTGGCAGGCACGTCAGAGGGGAGGGGGCGCCCGGAGTACCCGGCAGGGACATCGTTCATTATGCCCAGCTCGAAATCATCGGCGAGCAGGGTGCGTGCCGCCGCCAAGAGTTGTTCCAGTTCCCGGGAGATCATTCGGGACCCTCGATTCTAATCTTCAGGGGAGTATGGTCGGGAAGGTTCCTGATTTGTTGCCAAATCTGGTTTCCTATGCGCTGGTTGGTGAACGCATCCAGGATATGCAGATTGGTTGCGGCATCGGGTCCCCCCAATTGCAGTTCCCACACGTGATCCGGGTTCATCCTCTGGAGGATTCTACTACGGAGGGTGTCCGCGAACTCGCGGTTAGTCTTCCCGAACTGGTCATAAACGCGACGTATGAGGTCTCGTTTGTAGTTGTTGGTGATCGATGAGTCTCGGGCCACCGGGTTGGGCGCCTTGAAGAGAACTCCCGCGTCGCTCAGCTTCAGGAGCGCGTCGGCCTTCATTCTGAATTGCTGTTTGGGCATACCCTCGAGCCACTGGACGGTGATCTCGGCGGGACCGCCCTCCGTGCATTGCAGTCCCAGGGGATCCAGGAAGGCCAGCGGGTTTGGCACATATCCGTAGTTGTCCGGTCCTGCCTCCAGCCCCAGAGGATCCGGGCTGACGTACCGGCCGGCGTCGGGGGCGTAGTAGCGCTGGCAGTTGTAGTTCAGGCCGGTCTCGGAATCGTGGTACTGGCCGGGGAAGCGGAGAGGACAGTCCACGGACTCGGGGGCCGCTGTCGACGGCACCACGGACATTCCCCACAGCGTGGCCCGGCTGGACCAGGCGATACATCCATCCGGGCCGATGAGATCCGTGGGCGTGCCCACGGTGTCGGTGATCACTGCGTGAAAGCGGGGTGAGCCATCTCGCGCGGAGAGTTCAGCCCGTGATCTCGTGCGGTCGGTCTGCGCGAGCGGCCGGTGCGAATCGGGGGCGTAGTCCCAGGTGGTGACGCTGCCGTTCGGACCAATCTGTTCGGCGACACGGGATCCGTCCCAGCCGAACCGTATCTCCTCCACGGCTGAGCCGTCTTCTGACAGCAGTTGCTTCGCGGTACGGCGTCCCAAGGGGTCGTATCTGTACTGCCAGGTCTGGCCGCCCGGGTTGGTGGCGCGCGTCAGCCGATTCTCCGGACTCCACTCGTAGGTCCAGATCCGCCGCTGGCCGTTGAGCAGTTTCCGGGACAGTCGGACAACGCGGCCCTCGGCGTCGTAATGGAAGGTGGTGCGCCCGGATGTGCGCAGTTGGTTCCCTCTGTACTCGTGCTGCTGGGGAGCGGGGTCGTCGGGCAACACTGCCCGGGCGAGGCGGCCGGTGCTGTCGTAGGTGTAGTTCTCGCGCCAGTTATCCGCTCGAGCGGTTGTGACGCGGCCTGCCGAGTCCAGCTCGAATTGCCTTGTTCCGGAGAGGAGGTCATCGATCTCCGTGACGTAGCCGTCCGGGCGGTAGGCGTAGGTGCGTCTGTGGACCAGGTGCTCAGCGTCGGCGGCGAGTTGCGTGACGCTCTGGGCGGTCATGCGATCGGCGGCGTCCCACGACTGGGTCAGGGTGAGTGTCTCGCCGAGCTTTCGTGAGGTTTCGCGTCCTGCGGCGTCGTAGGCGAAGGTCAGGCTGCCTGTGTCCGTGACGAGTTCGGTGGGCAGGCCCTGTGCGTTGTACGACCAGGTCGACGTGTGGCCCGTCGGGGTGGTCCGGCGTATGCAGCGGCCGAGTTCGTCGTAGGAGTAGCGGGTCGCGCTGCCGTTCACGTCTTCGGAGAGCGTGCGGCCTGTCGCGTCCCGTCCGAACGTGATCTCGGCATCCGCGTTGGCCGTCCGCAGGAGGTGACCGCTCGCGTCGTAGGCGAAGGTGGTGACGTCGGTCTCGCTGCGCTGCTCCGTGACGCGGCCTCTTGGGTCACGCGTGTAGTGAATCGACTCGCCCAGCCCGTTCCTGCGCGTGACGAGCTGGCCGGCTTCGTCGTAGTCGTAGGTCAGTGCGCGGCCGTTGAAGTCCGTCTCGGCGATGAGTCGGCCGGCGGCGTCGTACTCGTAACGCCATGTGAGGCCCGCTGGGTTGGTGACCTCGGTCAGGCGGAGTTCGGTGTCGTAGCCGAAGGCGTACGTGGTGCCGCCGGGATCGGTTCGTGTGCCGGCCAAGCCGAAGTGCGTGCGGTAGTAGGAGGTCGCGGCGCCGGTCACGTCCGTGTGTGAGAGGAGATTTCCGTCCGCGTCCCATGACCAGGTTTCGCGGGTGCCGTCGGGGCGCCGACGCAGGGAAGGCAGACCTTCGACCGTCCATGACAGGTGCAAACTGCGCTCGAGGGGGTCGACAGCCTCGACGACCCGGCCGAAGGTGTCTCTGACGATCTGGGTGGTGTGGCCGAGCGCGTCGGTGACCCGGAGCGGGAGGCCGGCCTTGTCGTTCGTGATGCGCCGGTAGTTCCCCATCGCATCGATGATCTCCACCAGATGACCGGACTTGTTGTACCGGTAGCGGGTCTCAGCTCCCAGTGGATCCCGCGTCATCAGTGGACGGCCGTGCGTGTCGTATTCGTGGATCCACGTGGCCCCGTTCGGCTCGGTGACACGGACGGGGAGGTGGTGATCGTTGTACTCCGCGGTGCCGGTGGACCCGTCGGGAAGGACCGTTGAGGTGACGTTTCCGGACTGGTCGTAGGAGTAGCTGGTGGTGTGGCCGAGTGCGTTCGTGGAAGCGGTGAGGCGGTGTTCCGCGTCCCACTGGTACTCGGTGACGTTGCCGAGCGGGTCGGTCTCGCGGATGAGGCGCAGCGCTTCGTTGTGCTCGTAGACGCGGGTGTGGCCGAGGGAGTCGGTCACCCGGGTGGTGCGTGTGGTGTCGGCGTAGGTGAGGGTCGAGGCCAGCGCGTCGCCGGTGCCTCCGGTGGCTGTCACGCGGCCCTGCTCGTCGTAGGCGTACCAGTACGTGGTGCCGCCGCGGTCGGTCCAGGAGGTGATGCGGCCGTCCGCGTCGTAGGTGTAGCGCGTCGGCAGGCCCGAGGAGTTGGTCTCCTCGGTCAATCGGCCGGCCTCGTCGTAGCCGAAGGTGAGCAGGGTGGTGCCGGGCAAGTTCGGGGCTTCGGGGTCGAGGAGGCGAAGGCCGGTGATGCGGGAGAGGGCCGGGTGGCGATCCAGAGCGATGTGGTAGCCGCCGGAGTGGACCACGGTGATGGGGATGTCGCCGTCGGCGTAGGTGACGGTGATGCGGTTGCCGTTGCCGTCCTGGATGTGTTGCAGGGGCAGGTCCACGGCAGTGTCGCCGGCCGCTGGAACGGGGCTGTGGAAGACGTGGGCCAGGCCGGTGGCCGGATCGGTGATGCGGATTGCGCCGTCTGTCTCGTCGTCCCAGGCCAGGGTCAGGCGGGAGCCGGGGGTTTCCGGGCGGACAGGGGCATTGGTCTCCGGGTCGGGGACGGGGAAACAGAGGCGAGCGCCGTCCGGGGTCGCGTAGACGAGGCACTCGCCGTCCGCTTGAACCCGCTGGTCGAGTGTGGAGGCCCAGGACGGGCCGAACCAGCCGCCGAAGCGGTACGAGGATATGTGGGTGCGGCCCAACACCAACGGAAGTACACCGCCGAGTTGGACATCCGTGCGGGAGATGGCCATGTCGCCGGTGGCCACGTCGATGGGATCCCGGACGAACGTCTTGACCATGTCCTGGATCGAGGCGGGCAGCTTGTTGAACCCTGGGTTCAACTTGAGCCGCTCGAAGGTGGCGCAGTTCAGCTTCAGGCCCTTGCTGAGTTCGGCCAGCTCGGCCGGCTTGATGGCCTTCAGCCCCTTGCCGAGGGCCTTGCCGAGCACTCCGAAGCCGACGCCCATCAGGGCGCCTTCGGTGAGAAGCTTTGCCAACTTCTCCGAGTTCTTGAAGGCACCCGGGTCCTCGAGCAGCGTCTGGAACGTGGTGAACTCCATGCCGCCCTTGGCCATCTTGGCCACCTCGGCGACGCCACGGATCTCCTTGAGCGCCTTCAGCGCACGCTCCACGCCCCGGATGACCTCCATGATCCCGCGGATCACGGAGCCCAGCGCGGTGCCCTCCTCCTCGATCCGTCCGATCAGGGCGACGACCTTGAGGGCGCGTTCGCCGGCCATGAGGGTGGAGGCCACCGATGACGCGCCGGCGGTGAGGACGTCCAGCGCCAGACCAGCGATCTCGAACTCTGCGATCTCCGCGAGCATCACGCCAATCTCGGAGAGGAGCTCGTGGGCCTTGTCCGCGAAGTCGTCCAGGGCCTTCGCACCCTCGCGCAGGGAGTGGGCCATCTCCGTGGCGTTCTTACGGGCCGCCTTGGCCCGCTTGTTGTACGCCTTGGCCGCCTTGCCCTCCCACTCCACGTCCGCGAGCGCCTTGCGCGAAGCCTCCGCCGCGTCGTCCAGGCCATCGGCAAGGTGACGCCACTTCTCGGCGATCTCCCGCACGCCGTCCGGGTTCACCGCCGGATTGCTGATGCCCAGGAACTCCAGACCACTGGCGACGCTGTCGCCGAACATGTGGTTGAACTTGTTGATGTAGTGAAACGGGTTGAGGTCGACCATGGTTGCGCCTTCTCAGCCCTTCTTGTTCTGGGCTGCGGCCGCGATCAGCACATCCAGCAGGTCGAAGGCGTCGGACACCTCGCCGATCAGCTTGGCCTCCGCCTCCCACTCGTCCTCGAGCGCCTTGGTCAGCTTCACCAGGGTGGTCATGCCCTGCTCTATCTCGCTCTTCGCGCCGAGAAGGGAACCCAGCGCGCCGAGCGCGCCCAGGTCATGCGACTGCGCGTTGAACTCCTGCAGCGGCTTCGCCGTGTGATGTCCCACCGTTCGCAGCCCCGACGCGGCCTTGTGCATGGACGTGGCCTGCTTTTTCAGGTCCGACATGCCACCCCACCCCCGTACTTCACTCTGTGCACATGCCAACCCGACGACCGTAGTGAGGTCGGCCATAGGATGGGTAAAGCAACAGTCAAGCGATGACAAAGGTCGCCATCCCTTAGGCTGCGCCGTTCTTGACCGGCGGTGGGACAACGGGAGTTGGTACATGCGGAATTGGCGGCAGCTCGTCATCGACGCCTGGGGAGCGCTCGCGTACAAGCCGGCGTTCCAGGCCGCGGTCGAAGGGCGGCCGACGCGGCTGCCCGGCCCCATGGCCTCATCGTGGCTGCCGGTGTCGGAGCGTCGGCGGCTGGCGGCGTACACCGTGCTGGCCGCCTACGACCACAACCAAGCCGCCGCCCTGCTCGGCGAGGACGGCGCCGACCGCCGCGAATACGGCGACGCGTCCCTGATCGTCGACCAGACCCTCTCCCATCTGCTCGGCGAGTCCCAGAAGATCGTGGTCGAGGGCGTCGAGGACGGCGACATGGTTGCGCAGGAGCGGGAGGGGCTGTTGCGGGAGTGGGCGCAATCCGAGCATCTGCGCATGCGGATGCAGCATGCCGAGCGCGACGCCGTCCTGCTCGGCGACACCGTCTATCTCCTGGCCTGGTCGCGCGTTAAGGCCCGGCCGGTCCTCAAGACCGTCGACCCGGGCTTCTACTTCCCGGTGCTCCCGGACGGCGCACTCGACGCCGGCGAGTACCCCGACCGTGTGCACCTGGCGTGGGAGGTGCCGGAGGATCCCGCGACCGGTCGCAGGGGCACACTGCGCAGGGTCACCTACGAGCTGGCCCCGATCGGAGCGGACGCCGTCGCGACGCGCACATACCCGTGGTCGAGCCGCCCCGGCGCCGTCACCTGCTATCTCACCGACGCCGAATGGGACCTGGACCAGCTCGACAGGATGGACGACATCGACGCTCTGTCCCTGGCCCGTGCTCGCTTCCGCACAAACGCGGACGGCGAGGTCCTCAACCGTCTCGATCTCCAGCTGGACTTCATCCCGCTCGTCCACGTCCCCAACACGATCAACGCCGCCGAGCACTACGGCGAGTCCAGCCTGCTGTCCGCTGCCCAGCTCCTCGACGACCTCGCCGCGGCCGACACCGACAGCCAGCGCGCCTCCGCGACCACCGGCTCACCGATCATCGGCCTGTCCGGAGCGCGGCTGCCGGTGGACCGCAGGACGGGCAACCCATTGCCGGTCCAGGTCGAACCCGGGATGGTTTGGCCGCTCGGCGAGAGCGGGCAGCTCAGTACGGTCGACACCTCAGCCCAACTGGCCGAACTCCGTTCTTATGTCGATACGCTGAGGGATCGACTGTCCGTGGTGACCCGACTGCCCGCGAGCGTGCTCGGTACCGTCAGCCCCGCCGAGGTGCCTTCCGGGTACGCGCTGCAGCTGAGCTTCGGCCCGCTGGACGCCATGGTGCGCTCCATGCGGCTGGCGCGCGAGGCGAAGTACCCGCTCCTGCTGAAGATGGTGCAGCGGCTCTACCAGCTCGGCGGCGTCCTGCCACCGGGTGAGAACCCCCGGGCCGCGATCGCGTTCGGCGCCTACCTGCCAACTGATCTGTCCGCCGCCCTGGACCTGGTGGCGCGCGGGGTGCAGGCGGGCGTGCTGTCACTGGAAACAGGCGTACGGCTGCTGGTCGACGCCGGGTTCCCGATCGAGGATGCGGCGCTGGAAGTGGAGCGCATCCGGGCGGATACCGAGGCGCGGGCAGCACGGCAGAACACCGCAGACGACAGCGCGGGCGAGGCAGAGAACGGCGCCCACGGCTGATGAGGGCTCCAGGGTGGCCGCACGGCGCCGACTGCCCATTAGACTGCGCGCCGACGCGGGGGCGTCTGGGCGAGGAGAACGTCTGCCCATGACCGTACGAACGTGGGGTACACGTCCGCCGCTGCCACTTGCGCCCCTCGGTTACCGCCGTGACGGCCGCCCGATCCTCCCCATCATCGGGGCTTCCTCCGACGATCCCGACGCCCCGCCCACCGGCGATCCGACAACCGAAGACACCGGCACCACGGTGGTCTCGATCCCCCAGGACGAACTCTCCCGCCGCTTCGCCCGTGAGAAGGACCAGGGCCGCCGCGCCGCCGTCCGCGACCTTCTCGGCCAGCTCGGCTTCGAATCTGCCAAGGCCCTGACGGAGTACGTGCAGAACCAGCGTCAGGCGGAACAGCAGCAGAAGGACGCCGAACGCGAGCGCCTGTCCGAAGCTGAGCGGCGCGAGCGGGCCGCGGCGGAGCGCGAGCACCAGGCCCAGGAACGGGAAACAGCTGCCACGGCGCGGGAGCAGGACGCCGCCCGCCGGGCCACACTCGTCGGCCTGGGTGCCACCGGCCCGGAGCTGGAGGACGCAGCGCTTCTCCTGGCCCGCGAGATCGAACCGGACGCCGATCAAACGGCACTCGCCCAAGCCGCTGCGGGGCTCAAGCAGCGCCGCCCGGAACTCTTCAGCGCCGCAACCCCGCCGGCACCCGTGCCTCCTCCCTCGGGCAGCCCAACCGGGGTCCCTGCCCGCTCGGGCGGCATCCCGCCACGCCCAGGCCAGCTCGGCCTGGACATCGCCCGGCGCCGCGGTCACCTCAAGAGCTCCTGACCACGCGACCGCACACGGGAACCGCGGCCCCGCTCCACCTCCGCGGACTACGGCACAACCCGGTGACCGTACGCCACTCACCGAGACGCCCTACCCGGAGGAACCCGGCATGGATCTCCAACCGATCACCTACTCCGAGTCCGCCACCGCAGACCGCCCCTGGCTGGCCTCACGCCACGGACTCGACACCCCGCTCACCATCACCCTCGACACCGCGCTCTTCACCGAGAGCACCCACTACACGCAGCCCACCATCGGCCAGCCCCGCTACGTCATGAAGGCCGGCATCCCGCTCGGTCGCGTCACCGCCACCGGCCTGTACGGCCCGTGGGACACCGCCGTCGCGGACGGCCGCGCCACTTTTACCGGCGTCCTCCTCGCCGACGTGCCCTTCACGCAGAGCGGCAGCCGTGCCGGCGCGGCCCTGCTCTGGCACGGAGTGATCGCCGCCGCCCAGATTCCGGGCGGTCTCGACCCTGCGGCCATCACCACGTCGACCGCGCAGATCCACTTCATCTAACACACCCAGCCGCCGAGGAGCCCGCCCCATGCTCGACACCCTGCTGCGCGACATCGACGCGGCCGACCTCAACGCCTTCGCACGCACCATGACCACGCCGGCCGACTTCGAACTGACCCGCACGGTCATGCCCGAACGTCGCCTGAATTCCGTCAAGTTCCGCATCAAGAGCAGCAAGCGACGCGTGAACGCGGCCAAGTTCCGCGCGTACGACGCCCAGACCGCCGTCGCCCGCCGCCAGGCCGAGAAGATCATCACCGAGGGCATGCTGCCGCCCCTCGGCCAGAAACTGATCGTCGGCGAACTGGAGCAGATCCTCCTCGACACCGCCCGCGGCGCCGACTCCTCCGAGTTCGTCGAGCTGCTCTACGACGACATCGAGCGCCACGTCGAGTCCATCCACAACCGCATGGAACTGGCCGCCGGCGACCTCCTGGTCGACGGCAAGTTCAGCCTCAACGGAGAGAACGGCCTGACCCTGGAGGCCGACTTCGGCGTACCGGCGGCCAACATGCCCACGGCCGCGAAGCCCTGGTCGGACCCGACGAGCGACCCCATCGCCGACGAACTGCGCTGGATCGAGTACCTGCGCTCCATCGGCGCCCCGCTCCCGGCCCGCGTGATCACGTCCTACAAGGCACGTGCGACGCTGGCCGCGAACGACGCCTACCGAGCGGCGTACTACGGCAGCGTCAACGGCTCCAGCACCCCCACGGCGGTCCTCGCCCCCAACGAGGTGGAGGTCGTCCGCGCCCGCTACAACCTCCCGCCGATCACCGTCTACGACGTCCAGATCTCCGTCGACGATGCCTACCAGCGCGTCGTCCCGGAGGACCGCTGGGTCCTCCTGCCGCCCAACCCGGAGTCGTGGGCGGAGACGCAATACGGCATCACGGCCGAATCCCTGGTCCTGTCCTCCAGCACCAACCCGGCCATCACCCGCGAGGACGCCCCGGGAATCGTCATCACCGCCGGCCACCAGGACGACCCTGTCCAGGTCTGGACGAAGGGTTCCGCGGTCGCCATGCCAGTCATGTACGTCCCCGACATCCACATCACCGCCAAGGTTCTGTGATGCCCACTACTCGAACCCTCGCTACAGCGGTTTTCGTCACCCACCCGCAAACCCGCGAGACTCTGCTTCTCCAGCCCGGCGCCGAGGTCAGCGACCCGGCAATCGCTGAACAGGTCACCCACCCCGACGCCTGGGCACCAGAGCCGCCTCGGCAAACGCGACGCGCCAAGGCTGAAGCCCCATGAGTCTCACCGACGCCGAGTACGCCTACCTCCGCTCAGAACTTGGCGAAGCCGACCGCACCGACCTCGACACCCGCTACCAGCGCCTCGACTCACTCCAAGCCGTCGCCATAGAGGTCCTCCGGGAACGCAAGGCAGCACTCGTCTCGGATCCACTGGCAGTGACCGTCCAGGGCATCGCCACCGTGAACAACGCGGAGAACGTCAGAGCGCTTGAACGGCAGATCGCAGCACTCGGGGACGCCTGGCTGGACGAAAGCGCGTACGCGGTACCCGTCCCCCTGATGCGCCGACGCAGCCGCTGATTTACGCGGCCTGTGCACCTGGGCCCTTGAACACCTGCCCCCCGTGCCAGAGGACGTACTTCGGGTCGATGGTGGGTCGGCCGGGTCGGGGCGTCGCGACCAGCTGCCCGTGGAGGGCGTCTATGGCCTGTCCCGCCACGCTCCGGGCGACATACAGCTGCGACACCTGTATTCGAAGATCGGGCAAGAGCCCCAGCACGCCGAGATCGAAGAGGGAGTGGTGCAGGGAGCACAACGCCAGCCCGCTGTTCACCTCGTCCGGGCCGTCCTGACTGTGCCACCGCACATGGGCTGCCTCCAGTCCCACTGGATTTCGGCCGAGCGCGCCGTCGAACCCGCAGAATGCGCACGCGTACGCGTAGGCGTGGAGGACCTCCTCCGGAAACCCTGCCCGTCGCTTTCGTTGCTTCCTCTCCGCCGGGATGTACGTCACCTCGTCCAGCCCGGTCAGGTCGAGGCCGACGGCGTCACAGATGGGCACCTCCAGGGCTGGCGTGAAGTGCTGATCCATGAGGAGTCGGACGGCCGCCGTCAGTGTGCCCGGGTCCGCTAACACCACCTCGACCTCGGGGCGCAGCCTTCCGTGGGCGCCCTTGTTCCGCAACCAGGTGCCGCGCTCCGGAACGTCCGGGCCGAGGGCCTGGCCGTCACTGTCCCGAACATCCCACAGCTCGCGCTCCAGGTGCACGAACGGCATCGCAGCCCGCTCCCGTGCACGCGAGCGGCTCGTCACGGCGGGACCGAAGTCGTTGATGAGACGGCTGACAGGGGCTTCCGCCTCGTCGTACGTGACCGCGGTACTACCCGACTCGGCAAATCGCCCCAACAGCCACAGCATGAGCAGCGGCTTGTGTGGGGCACGGCGGCTCCCTATCTGCGCTCGCCGCATTCCCGATAGGGCGGTCATGAGTTCGACACGCGTCATCACGGGACCTACCTTGCCATTTAGTAGAGCAGCGCGGATCGCGAGGCCCGACGGAAGTGCGAGGGAGCCCGTCCAAAAGGTCGCGGATGACGCGAAGGGAGGCCGCGGCATCTCGGGGTTCGGGCTGTTCGCTCTGATGCATCATTGAAGCTCGTTATGCGCGTGGCCATGGGTGCAGTCGGCAGGAGGCTAAGATATGTCTGGACAAAGCCACCTCCGGCTTGAGGACCTTACGCCGGGCAGAGCGATATCGGGGATTGCTCCCAGTACGGACGTCGTGATCGTCGCGCTGCGGATGTTCGGCACGTCCGCGGCACAGGTCACCTACCGCCGCCCTGACGGGACGGTCGAGGAGACGATTCTCTACCGCGACCACGAGAGCAAGCTCGCGCTCGCTGCATCCACTCCTTCCCACGAGGGGTTCAACGCCGATCCCGAGCTGTTCCGCCTCGCTGCAGAGGCACTACGTATCCGCATGGCTGCGCGCGGTGATGCCATGCTGGCCGTCTCTACGAGCGTGCTCGATCCGCTGCCTCACCAGATCCAGGCCGTCTACAACGAGCTGCTACCTCGTACACCGCTCCGGTTCCTGCTAGCTGACGACCCCGGTGCCGGAAAGACGATCATGGCTGGCCTCTACGTCAAAGAGCTGGCCCTCCGCGGCGACCTGGAGCGCTGCTTGATCGTCGCCCCCGGTGGTCTCGTCGAACAGTGGCAGGACGAGCTTCTGGAGAAGTTCGGGCTCGACTTCACGCTGCTCACCAAGCAACTCATCGACTCCACCATCGACGGCAGCGTCTTCGACAAGCACCCTCGTCTGATCGCGCGCATGGATGCCCTGGCACGCTCCGAGGAGATCCAGCAACGTCTTGTCGAGTCGGCATGGGACCTGGTGGTCGTCGACGAGGCACACCGTATGAGCGCCAGCTATTTCGGGACCGAGCTCAAGACGACCAAGCGGTACGAGCTCGGCCGCCTCCTCGGCCGGATCACACGGCACTTCCTCCTGATGACCGCTACCCCGCACGCGGGCAAGGAGGAGGACTTCCAGCTGTTCATGGCGCTACTCGACGGCGACCGATTCGCTGGGAAGTACCGGGACGGAGTCCATCAGCACGACGCCTCTGGCCTGATGCGGCGCATGGTCAAGGAGGACCTGCTCACTTTCGATGGGCGGAAACTGTTCCCAGAGCGGCGCGCCTACACCGTTCCCTACGAGCTCTCGCACGCCGAGCAGGAACTGTACGAGCGGGTCACGGAGTACGTCCGTGACGAGATGAACCGTGCCGAGCGGCTGGACGGCCGCCGTGGTAACCAGGTCGGCTTCGCCCTAACCGTGCTGCAGCGCCGGCTCGCATCGAGTCCCGAGGCCATCGCAAGATCTCTGGAACGCCGCCGAAGACGACTCGAGGCTCGACGCGAGGAGATGCTCACTGCAAAACAGCAGGCCGAGCTTGCTGCCACGACTCCTCAGCCCATTACTTCCGTAGCGATGGCCGGGATGAACTCGCTCGACAGCGAGCTGGACGACTTGTCCGGTGAGGAACTGGAGAACCTGGAAGAGGAGGTCGTCGACTCGGCCTCCGCCGCGCTGACCATCGCCGAGCTGAAGCAGGAGATCGACAGCCTGCGGGAGCTGGAAAGCCTGGCCACCCGCGTCCTCGCGCTGGGCGAGGACCGTAAGTGGTTGGAACTCTCCACGTTGCTCCAGGACAATGAACACATGCGGGACGTCGAAGGCCAGCCTCGCAAGCTGATCGTCTTCACAGAACACCGGGACACCCTGGAGTACCTCTCCCGCCGAATCCGTGCACTCATTGGGCGCCCCGAGACCGTGGTGACCATCCATGGCGGCACGCCGCGACAGCAGCGACGTGACGTTCGGGACGCCTTCAACCAGGATCCCGACGTCCTGGTCCTCATTGCCACCGACGCGGCCGGGGAAGGTCTCAACCTCCAGCGCGCCCACCTCATGGTCAACTACGACCTGCCGTGGAACCCGAACAGGATCGAGCAGCGCTTCGGCCGTATCCATCGCATCGGCCAGACCGAGGTCTGCCACCTTTGGAATCTGGTCGCCGACAACACACGCGAGGGCCAGGTCTTCCAGCGGCTGCTGGACAAGATCGAACAGCAAAGCAAGGCATACCAGGGCAAGGTCTACAATGTCCTCGGCGAGATCTTCGAGGGGGAGCCGCTGCGTGAGCTGCTGGTCAAGGCGATCCGTTACGGCGACCGGCCCGAGGTGAAGGCCCAGCTCGACCAGGTCATCGATGCCCGAGTCGGTGAGCGTGCCGTCGAGCTGATCAAGGGCCTTGCCCTTGACGCTCAAGTCATGGGGATCGAGGACGTCCACAGGGTGCGGCTGCGCATGGAAGAGGCGCAGGCCCGCCGACTGCATCCGCACTACGTACAAGCGTTCTTCCGCGACGCCTTCGCCCGTCTAGGCGGTCACCTGAAGCCTCGCGAAGCCGGCCGCTCCGAGATCACCCACGTGCCAGTCATCCTGCGAGAGGCGGGACGTCTCGGTGACGGGCTCGGCGGCATGGTGCAGCGCAAGTATGAGCGAGTGTGCTTCGAGCGGGACTGCATCACCGTAGCGGGCAAGCCACGAGCCGACCTCATCGCACCAGGGCACCCCCTCTTCGACGCCGTACTGAACGAGACAGTGCGCCGCCACGGTCACCTTCTGGCCAAGGGCGCAGTCTTGGTCGACGCTGCAGACTCGAGCGACCAGCCACAGCTGCTCGTCGCTCTGGAACAGGACGTCCTGGATGGTCACCGGCGCGCGGTCGACCGAACCTTCGCGTTCACGGAGCTGCGGCCTGACGGCACGGCCCGAAACGCGGGTCCGGCCCCTTACCTCGATTACCGACCGCCGACGCCATTGGAGGCCAAAGCCATAAAGGTCCTGCTGGACGAAGAGTGGTTGCGCGACGGCGGCAGTGCACGGGCTCTGGACTGGGCGATCCAGGAAGCTGTTCCCGAGCATCTCTCTTCAGCTCGCGAACGCCTCCTGCCTGTCATCGACCGCACTCGCACTCAGGTCGAGCAGCGCCTCAAGCAGGAGATCAGCTACTGGTACGCGCAGGCTGGCAAGTTGGAGCAGGATCTCGCCGAAGGGAAGCGGGTCCGTCACAGGCCGGAGCGAGCGCGCTCATGGGCTGAGGAACTTGAACTGCGCCGCGAACAGCGGCTGGCTGATCTGGAGAAGGACGCATCGCTACAGCCCAAGCCACCAGTGGTGGCCGGCCACGCGTTGATCGTCCCGATTGGCTGGCTGGCCAAAGCAGTTGGAGCCGAGGACAGTAGCGGCGCTCTCGCACCGGTGCACGCGACAGACGGATACGAGACCGACCGCCGAGCAGTTGCCGCCGTGCTGAGAGCCGAGAGGTCGCTGGGGCGCGTTCCTGAAGAGATGGCCCACAACAACCCGGGATACGACATCCGTTCCCTGACGCCGGAAGGCAGACTCGTCCACATTGAGGTCAAGGGTCGCCGTGTCGGAGCGGACCAGTTCTATATCAGCCGAAACGAAATCCTGGTCGCCAAAAATCGCGGCGATCAACACCGACTCGCTCTCGTATCCGTGCACCAGGAAGGGCCGGAGCATGATGAGGTCCGGTACCTGAGTAACGCCTTCGCCGACACCGAGTTCGGGGATCTGAAAGCCGAGGGGCTCCTGCTGTCGTGGCCGGACGCCTGGACCAAGGGAGGAACTCCACTGTGAGTGCCGGGACGGACAACGAGTCAACGCCTCGGAAGCGCAAGCTCATTGAGGTCGCGCTGCCGACGGAGGCCATCAGCAGGGCCAGCAAGGCGGACAAGGACCGCAAGGTCGGGACCATCAAGAACATCCACAAGTGGTTCGCACCGATGCCTACGCCGGCATGGCGAGCGCTGCTGTTTGCGGCTGTTGTGGACGATCCGGGGGACGAAGAGAAGCGGGCGGATCTACTGGAGATCATCGAGGATCTGGTCCCCGGCAACGGGACGACTCCGTCGCTGGAAGCGCTGAAGCGTGCGAAGCAGGTGCTGGCCGAGCAGGAACAGGAACTTCCCACCGTCCTTGACCCATTCTGTGGTGGTGGATCCACCCTGGTCGAAGCGCAGAGACTCGGCTTCCCGACAGTTGCGAGTGACCTAAACCCAGTGCCGGCGCTGGTGACTCGTGTGGAGACGCAGCTCGTGCCCGCCGTACTCGGCAAGCCACCAGTCTCCGGCGACGACGGAGCGTTTAAAGGCATCGACGTCGACCCACTTGCCGGCCTGTTGGCAGATGTTCAACACTATGCGAAACGCGTCGAGGACGAAGTTAAGGCCAAGGTCAGCCACCTGTACGAGAAAGCGAAGGAGGGTGAAGTCGTCGCCTGGATCTGGGCGAGGACCGCTCCCTGCGCTAACCCCGCCTGCGGCGTAGCGATGCCCCTTTATAGCTCACCGTGGCTGAGTAAGCAAAAGGGGCGTGAGGCTTGGCTGAATCCCGTTTTGGAAAACAGACAGGTTCGCTTCGAGATCGGCACGGGTCTTAGGTCGAACGTGCCGAACGCAACCAAGCGAGCTGGCGTGCGTGGAAAATTCACGTGCCCGGCCTGCGGGAGCGAGGTTAACGAGGCCTATATCCGACAGTGCGGAACCTCGGGCCACATGGGGACGCAACTCCTTGCGATTGCGGTAGATAGTGCCGTAGGTCGACTTTTCCTTCCTGAGGCAGAAGGGAGCGTGTCGGAGAACATCACACCTCCCAATGAGGTTCCTGATCTGGAGTTTGCAAATAATTCGAAGCAATTCAGCACGACACTGTATGGGTTGCGGCGGCAAGCAGATATCTACACTTCCCGTCAACTCCATACAATCGGGACTTTCGCCGATACGGTGTCCAAGGTTCCAGAATGGGTCAAAAATGATGGCGGAGAAGACGAGCAGGCGACTGCGATCGCGTCGATCCTAGCCATCTGTGTCAGCAAATTGGCGCAATCCAATTCTTCACAAACGCGTTGGCGTCTAGACTCGCGTAACGGTGCATCCAAAGCGGAGCCAGGCTTCGGACGGCAAGCCATCGCTATGACGTGGGATTTTGCTGAAACCAACCCTCTTGGCGAATCGGTCGGAAGCTGGAAAGCGCAGGTCGCAAGCATTGCAAGTGGATTCTCTCCGTTGCCTCGCGAAGGCATCCAAGGGCTCGCCGTTCAAGCCGACGCCCGTAAGGCTGGTTCGCTTGTCGAACCAGGTAGCGCATTGATCGCGACCGATCCTCCCTATTTCGCCCAGATCCCCTATGCGGATCTGAGTGATTACTTCTATGTGTGGCTCAGGCGCGCAGCGAAAGAAATTCATCCCGATCTCTTCGGTACCATGGCGACACCGAAGACTGACGAGCTCATAGCGAACCCGTATCGCCACGGAGGCCCCGACAAGGCTCGTCAATACTTTATCGACGGATTCACGGAAACATTTGCTTCACTTAAGCAGGCATCCCGGCCGGATCTGCCAATAATCGTCATTTACGCCCATCGCCAAGAGGAAACTAAGGACGGTGAGCTGACTTCCTCAGCTTGGGACGCACTCCTTGAGGCCATGCTGGCCGCTGGCGTGAGCGTGGTTGGAACATGGCCTCTACATGCAACGAACAGTACCCGCCAGATTGGACAGGGAGCCAACTCTCTCGCCTCGTACATCGCAATGGTCTGTCGTCCTCGCCCAGACGGCGCTGGCACCCTGGATCGCCGTGGCTTTCTGCAGGCCCTCCGCCGCGAACTTCCCGGGCGAATAAAGCCGCTGCAGCAGAGTTCAATTCCTGCCAGTGACCTGGGCCAAGCAGCCATCGGCCCAGGTATGGAGATCTTCTCTCGGTATGTCCGGGTCACTGAGCCCGACGGCTCACCGATGCGCGTACGAACCGCACTCTCGCTGATCACAAAAGCCCTGGACGAGTTGCTTTCGGAATATGAAGAGGACTTCGACTCAGATAGCCGTTGGTGCATCAGGTGGTTTGAGGATCACCAATGGGAGACCGCGGACTCTGGCGAGGCCGACAAACTTGCAAACCGCTACAACACGTCTATCCCGGGTCTTGTGCACGCCGGAGTCGTGAAGTCTGCTGCCGGTAAGACGGAACTCATCAAGCCCGCCGACCTTCCTGCCAACTACGACCCGGTCACTGACAACCGCCTCACCGTCTGGGAGGTGGCCATGCACCTGTCTCGCCTCATCGAAGGCAAGGGACCAGGCAGTGGCATCGACGCGGCGGGGGAGCTACTCGCTCGCGCACGTACACGTCCAGAGATCGACGAGGACACAGTCAAGGGTCTGGCCTACCTCTTGCACAACGTTTGCGAGAGCCGAGGCTGGACGGAGAGCCAGCGATGGTTTAACAACCTCGTCAGTTCCTGGCCGGACCTGCAGACAGCGGCTCGGGGCGCAGACAGGCGAGGGGCGACAGCAGAGGAAGACGTGTTGTTCTGACCGGCGAGGCCGGGAATTGCACAAGGGGGCGGGCATGCAGAACAACCGAACGGCGTATGGCGTCAACAGCACAACGGACACCACGAGAGCGACAGAAGGCAGGACTGCGGACATCATGGCAATGAGCAACCTCGACCGCATCAGTCGCATGATCCAGCTGCTACCTGACGGGCTGCTCCCGCTCGTGGAGCGGGAGATGACCAAAAGGCAGGGGGCGACTTGGTTTGACGATGCAGCTGCCGAGGAGCGCGAGAAGGGGCGCAGCCTGGCGTCAAAGCGCGATCCGCAGTTCCTCTTGAACATAGTCCAGCGCTATTGGGGCTCGTACTTCCGTCATACGCTGCCAGGCGCCACACGCGGGTACGCCAGTGAGGTCAACGACGTGCGCAACCGGTGGGCGCACAACGAGCCGTTCAGCGCCGACGACACGGTACGCGCGTTGGACACCGCGGAGCGGCTGTTGATCGCTGTGGGGGCGACTGCTGAGTTGGTTGAGCAGGTCCGGAAGTCTCGTATCGACCTTCAGCGGACCATGATCGAGGCCGAGACCAAGCGACAGACCAAGCGCGCGGCAGCCATGCCCAGCGTGGCCGCTGACGGCCTCAAGCCCTGGCGTGATGTCCTCGTCCCGCATCAGGACGTGGCACGTGGCGACTTCAACGCCTCCGAGTTCGCGGCGAATCTCGCGCAGGTTGCGAAGGGTGAGGGTGCGCCGGAGTACACGGACCCGGAGGAGTTCTTCCAACGAACCTATCTGACCGACGGTCTGCGCGATTTGCTGAGCAAGTCGCTGCGGCGAGTCTCTGGCGATAACAACGCCTCGCCGACGGTGAATCTGCAGACCAACTTCGGCGGCGGCAAGACCCACTCAATGCTGGCGCTGTATCACCTCTACTCCGCGGGCCTTCAGCCGCAGCGGCTGCCGCAGGAGATGCAAGAACTCGTCGCATCCTCGCCCTCAGGGCTGCCCAAGGAGAAGGTGCGGCGCGCCGTACTCGTAGGGACGGCTCTGGCACCCGGCCAGCCTGATGAGAAGCCGGACGGAACCGTAGTCAACACCCTCTGGGGGGAGCTTGCCTGGCAGTTGGGCGGCCGGCAGGCGTACGACGTCATCGCCGAGGCCGACCGGACGCGTACCAGCCCGGGCTCGGAGTTGCTGCAGGACCTGCTCGCTGCCTACGCCCCGTGCCTGGTCCTCATCGACGAGTGGGTGGTCTACGCGCGCCAGCTCGTCAACAACGACGACCTTCCGGCCGGCACGTTCGAGACACACTTCTCGTTCGCCCAGTCCCTGACCGAGGCGGTCGAGGCGGTGACCGGTGCGCAGCTCGTTTTGTCCATCCCAGCTTCGGAGGATGGGCAGAACGAGAGGGCTGATGCTGACGAGATCGGCGGCGAAGCTGGACAGATCGCCCTGGACCGGCTTCAGAAGGTCATCCATCGTAAGGCGGATGCCTGGCGGCCAGCAAGCTCCGACGAGTCTTTCGAGATCGTGCGGCGTCGGCTCTTTGAGACTCCGACCGGCGACGTCCAGGCGGAGATAAACAAGGCTGCCCGGCTGTTCAGCCAGTTCTACGCGACGTACAAGCGGGAATTCCCGGCGGGTGTGGACAGGACCGACTATGAGCGGCGGATCAAGTCGACGTATCCGATCCACCCGGAGCTCTTTACTCGTCTCTACGAAGATTGGTCGACCCTCGACCGCTTCCAGCGCACCCGCGGTGTACTGAGGCTGATGAGCGCGGTCATCCATGCGCTATGGCGGGACCAGAACAAGAGCCCCATGATCATGCCCGGAGACATTCCGCTCGACGATCAGCGCGTCGCGAGCGAACTCACTCACTACCTGGAGGATCGCTGGAAGCCGATCATCGACGCTGACGTCGATGGTCCCGATTCGACCCCCGTCTCCATAGACAACGAGAAGACGGTGCTCGGCCAGCGGGCGATGAGCCGCCGCGTCGCGCGCACGGTCTTCATGGGTTCCGCCCCCACCATCAAGGCTGCCAAAAAGGGACTGTCAGAGCAGCACATCAGGCTCGGCATGGCAGTTCCAGGTGACGCTATGGGGAACTTTCGCACGGCGCTCAACACCCTCGCGGACCGCTCCACGTACCTGTACAGCGATGCCGACCGCTACTGGTTCGACACACAAACGAACATCACCCGCAGGGCCAAGGACGAGGCCGAGCGGCTCCTCGGCCGGGACGAGGACGTGTGGGCGGAGATCGTCCGACGGCTGAGCCCGATCCAGCACCGGCGCGGGGACTTCGGCGCCGTCCACATCGCACCGCTGCACACGAAGGAAGTCCCCGACGTCGAGCAAGCGCGGGTGGTGCTGCTCCACCCGAAGTACGTGCACCGCGGCGGCAAGGATGTCCCGGACACCCCGGCTCTGCAATTCGCGGTAGAAGCGTTGTCCTCCCACGGCACGAGGAACCGGACCCACCAGAACACGCTGGTGTTCCTGGCGCCGGACAAGAAGGACATGGGCGACCTCATGGAGGCGGCCCGCGAGTACCTCGGTTGGAAGAAGGTGCTGGACGCCCAGCTCGAACTCGATCTCACCGAGAGCCAGCGTCGCCAGGCGCAGACCCGGCGCGACCAGGCGAACGAGAAGGTCGAGCTGCGGATCGGCGACGCCTACCGGTGGGCGCTCATTCCCGAACAGAGCTCTGGCGGCCCGATCGTCTGGGAACACCTGAAGGTGGACGGTGGTCGCGCGAGCGACGCTGCGGTACGGACGGCCGACCGGCTCAGGCGGGAGGGACTGCTGTACATCCAGCAGGCTCCCGCGCTGCTGTATCAGAAGCTCAGTGGACCCCTGTCGCGGATCTGGGAACAGGGACACATCTCGGTGGGGCAGCTCTGGGAACTACACACCACGTACCCGTACATGAACCGACTGGTGAACCGCCTAGTCCTCGACCAAGGCATCGAGGACGTCCTGTCCATGGTGACGTGGGAGACAGAAGGCTTCGCCCTGGCCTCCGGATACGACGAGGACCGTGGCCGCTATCAAGGGCTGACGCTGCCGGGCGGCAACGCGAAGTTCGGCCAGATCACCGACAGCACTCTCCTTGTACGTCCGGATAGAGCGGTCAGGCAACAGCAGGAGGATGAGGAAGCGGCCGCGCAGAAGCGCGAACCCGCCACCACCGACCCGAACACCACAGCGTCGCCCGCCACAAGCCCGTCAACAGGCGGAACGACGACCAAGGCATCCGACGGTTTGCAGCAGCCGGTCATCCCTCGCATCCCCACCCGCTTCTACGCACATGCCCAGCTCACCTCTGAGCAGTACAGCAAGAACGCGACGAAGTACTTCTTCGAGATCATCCAGCACCTCGACGCGATCGGCACCGAGGTGGAGGTCACCGTCGAGATCCAGGCGAAGAACCCGGAAGGGTTCTCGGAAGACAAGGTGCGAATTCTCACCGAGAACGCCAACACCCTGAAGTTGAATGCCGAGTTCGAGAACGAGTAACAGCCCGTGTGGGGCCTGCACCTTCATCGATGGGAGCAGGCCCACAGGGTGTGATTCATCGAGCAGTCTGCGCTGGGCTCGCTATCCTGGTGGGTACACATCTTGATGGGGGAGCATGCGGGTGGCTGCACGAAACCGGGACAGAACTGTTCACTTCTACGAAATCGCCGACGCGAAGGAACCGAACTCCCGGATGGAGCACCGCGACTGGGGCACACAGCTTCGCCAGTTGCTCGACCTGCCGATTCCGCAACGCACGGTGGAGTCGGGCGGTGAGACCCTGATCGGTGCAGTTGACCCCAACCAGCCGGCCCCTCACCTGCTCCTGGCCAAGGTCCGCAAAGACGTACCACAGCAGATCAACTACGACGACGGGTCGTTCAGCTACTTGCAACTCGCTGCTAACCAAGGGCTTGTCGATGTCACGACGGTGTACTTCCTCTCCTTCGGGAACGTAGTGGCCACGATGGGCGGTGGCATCTCGGCCCCGCGCGTGCAGGCGATCCAGAGATGGTTCAACGGGATGCACCTCACCAGCGAGGAGATTCAGCTCCGACCGGTGATCGACGCTCGTTCACGCGACAAGCTCGCTCGAGCGACTGCGGTGGAGAAGCTAACCATCCGTGTGCAGCCCGAGCCCCACGACAGTCCGACTGCGCTCCGCAGCAGTTCGGACATCGGAACGGCGGTCAGCCGGATCCATGAGGAATACCCGGACATGACCATCACACTGACGCTGGAAGTCCCGAAGAAGCCCAAGTGGTACTCCGTTCGGCGCCGCTCGCGCGGCCACCGGCAGCTGCTGGATTCGACCTCTGCGCTTGCCGCGGACATCGGGGACTGGCTCGACAACACCGACGCGGTGGACGTCGCGCGAGCCGAGGCGCACATCGATGAATGGAACCAGCAAGCGACGGACGAGAAGATCGACTTCGTGGCCGAACGCATCACCGCGAAGTGCAGGGTGCCTCTCGAGTCAACAGACGGGCACTCGATCGACCTCCATGTAGCCCTGACCGAATTGGAGCGCGTTGCTCTTGAGCACAGGCGGACCCTGAAGGCCGCTGTCGGTGCCGACGTCTAGGCTGGAGTGCGACAGGGGGAAGTCTTTCTACTGGTCGCGCAGGGGGTATCGCGGTGTCTGGCACTGGGGGTGGACCACAGCGACTGCTCAACACGTGGCGTGCTCGACCAAGCGCTGACTGGCTGATTGTCATCGTGGTTCTCGGGCTGCACCTTGTCTGGGTGCACTCGACAGGTGGTGGCGACCTCTTTGGAAAGCCAGGACGTGAGCAACGCCTTGAGATCTATACGACGGGAGCCACAGTCGTGGCCCTGGTCGGCAGCTTCGTCACTGCTGCGATCGCGCAGTATGCGGCCGCGACGGGTAGGCGCATGCGAACGCTACGAACCGCCGGGCACTTGGCGTCCCAATTCCGGCGGAACTGGGTCAGTGTTCTTTCGGCGACCCTGCTGATCTCAGGGGTTTGCCTGCTGGCCACTGTCCTGGACATCACGGAGTCCGACCCGGGTGGCGTCCATTGGATGGTAGAAGCAGCGCTTCTCCTCGGTGTGACGAGGTCGTATCGGTTGCTGTGGTTGTTCAACGCGGTCATCATGGCCACGGATCGCGATCTGGCTGATCAGCCGCCGGAACCTCAACGGCTAGGCACGTAGAGCAGACACGCGCATCTACCTCAACGGCAGGCATGGCGCAGACGCGCCCTTGACCAAGGTCCACCCAGACTGTTCCGCTAGGCAAGTTGGGCGTCGGACTCGGGGGTGGCCTTCGTGACCAGGTCGGTTGGCGATGTGTGGTGTCTCGTCAGCGGCATCGGAGCGGAGTCGACCGCTCCCCCGGTTGTGGGAACCTCCGTATGAGGCTCCGGCGCGGACTCGCGATCGCCGGCGTCGCCGGAGGCGGCGCCGTGACCACGCTGCTGGTCGGGCTTGTCACGAACGCCGTGTCCAACGAGTCGCGGTGGCCCGGCTGGCTGGGGTGGTTACAGGAGCATGCCTGGTTCTCGTTCGTCGTGCTGGGCGTGACGATGGCGGGGCTGACGGCCCTGCTCGCCGGGCTCTCCGAGACCCGGCCTCCCACCACTCCGGGGCGATCGGAGGATGGAGCGGGGCCGCCGGGAGCCGCCCAGGTGCTGCGTTCGTTGCCGCGCGACACCGCCGCGTTCACCGACCGTGTCGGGGAGCTGGAGCGGCTGATGGGCTCCGTGCGGGCATCGCAGGAGCGTGGTGAGGGGCTGCCGGTTCATGTGATCGACGGGATGCCGGGCGTCGGGAAGACCACTTTCGCCGTGCACGCCGGTCACCTGCTCTCCGAGCGGTTTCCCGATGGTCAGCTGTTCGTGAACCTCAACGGGTACACGCCGGGGCGCACTCCCGTGCAGGCAGGCGAGGCGCTCGCCTCTCTTCTCGCGGCCGCCGGCGTGCCGACGCAGCAGATACCTGTCGGTGACGACGTCGGAGCGGTCACGGAGGCTCGGGCCGCGATGTGGCGAAGCAGGCTCGCGGACAAGAAGGCGCTGCTGATTCTCGACAACGCGGCCAGCTACCGGCAGCTGGAGCCGCTGCTCCCCGGTGGGAGCGGGTGCCTGGTGTTGGTGACCAGCCGCAGGCGGCTGGTGGCGAGCGAGGAGGTGGTCATGTCGGTGGAGGCGCTACCGCCGGATCACGCGGTCGACCTCTTCGTGCGGCTCAGTGGGCGGCCGGCCGATGGCCTCGACCGGGGTGTGGCGGACGAACTGGTGCGGCTGTGCGGGTGTCTGCCGCTGGGGGTGTCGCTGCTCGCGGCACGGCTGCGGCACCATCCGTCGTGGACTGCTGAGGACCTGCGCGGGCGGCTGGTGGCGGCACGGGACCGGCTGGGAGAGCTGCGGGCCGGGGAACGCGCCGTCACCGCGACGTTCGATCTGTCCTACCGGGATCTCGCGCCGGAGCGGCAGCGCTTCTTCAGACAGCTCGGCTTCTTCCCGGGCACCGATCTCGACGCGCACGTCGGCGCGGCTCTGGGTGAGGTTCCGGTGCTGGTGGCCCGTCGGCACCTCGAGGCGCTCTACGACGACAACCTGATCGACGAGCAGCCAGGGAGCCGCTACCGACTGCACGATCTCCTTCGCGACTACGCCCGGGGCCTCGCCGTCGAGGGGGACAGCATGGATGATCATGTACAGGCCGTCCAGCGTGTGTGCACCTACTACCTGGCCGCTCTCGCCGTCGCGAACGGGCACATCGTGCGCAGTGGAGCCGCGGTGCCTCCGGCGCCCGACGGCGCCTCGCGGGTGGAGACTCCGGCCATGGAATCGCGGGCGGGCGCCCTGAGCTGGCTGGAGGCCGAGCGGGCCAACATCCTCGCCTCTGTCCGGCAGGCGAACGGTCTCGCCCTGTACGACCTCGTGGTCCGGCTCGCCGCGGCCATGGCGCCCTTCCTGCGTCAGGCCGGCCCCTGGGACCAGGCCGTCGGCCTGCACCGGACCGCCGCCGAGGCCGCCCGCCACACCGGCGATCAGAGGGCCCGGGGTGACGCTCTCGCCGAACTTGGTGTCGTACGCCGCTTCATGGCGGCCTATCCGCAGGCGATCGAGGCACTGAACGACGCCGTGACGGCCTACGAAGCGGTCGCCGAGCGGCGGGGCAAGGCGGACGCTCTGAACCAGCTCGGCATCGTCTGGTACCTGACCGCGGACAACGAGGACGCGTCCCGCGCCCAGGCCGAGGCGCTCTCCCTCTACCGTGAGCTGGACTACCGGCTCGGACAGGCGAACGCTCTGGCCGATCTCGGCATGACACACCGGCAGATGAGCCGGTTCGACGCCGCGGTGGAGGCGCAGAGCGAGGCTCTGACGATCTACCGAGAGCTCGGTGACCGGTACGGGGAGGCGAACTCCCTGCGGGACCTGGGCGTCGTGCACTGCCTCATGGGTGCCTATGAAGTGGCCACTCGGCATCACCAGGAAGCGTTCGCCATCTACCTGGAGCTGGACGACCGTGAGCACCAGGCCTACGCGCTCAACGAGTTGGGCGTCGTCCGGCGGCTGACCGGAGACACCGAGGGAGCGCGGACGGCACACAGCCAGGCCTTGACGCACTTCACCGAGCTCGGTGACCGGTTCGGCCGCACCAATAGCATCCGCCACCTGGGCGTCGTGGAACGTGTGGCCGGGGATGCGACCGAGGCGATCCGGCTTCTGGATGAGGCCCTGGAGGTCTACCGCGAGCTCGGCAGTCGTGGGGGTGAGGCCGCCTCGCTGAGCGAGCTGGGCGTGGCTCGCAGCATCGCCGGTGAGAGCGCCCGAGCGGTCGAGGCGTTCCAGGATGGACTGCGGATCCTCCGAGGCCTGGGCGACCGGTGCGGGGAGGCAGAGGTGCTGAACCACTGGGGCAGGCTGCTGCTCAACTCCGGTGATCCGACGACCGCCCGCCAGCACTTCGATCAGGCCCTCACGCTCGCTCGGGACATCCGCTGCCCGTTGGAGGAGGCGCGGGCATTGGAGGGCATCGGCCGCGGTGACTGGATGGTTGACGGGCCTGGTCACGGCGTGGGCTCGTTGCGAGCCGCCGTGACGGTGTACCGGCGGTTGGGAGTGAGCGCGGCCGTGGACGACATCGAACAGTTGCTGGTGTAGCGGTCCGGTTGGCGCCGACCATGTGGCCGAATTCCCTGTGCCGGGTGGGTTGTTGAGGCTGGTACGGTTCCGGCTGGTCTGTCGCTTCGACCCAGTCTCACCGTGCCGTCTCCGGTACGTATCTCACGAGGAGCGTTGGATGCCGTCACCCACGTCCGTCACTGAGCCGCACACCATCACGGCCGTCGGCCCGGCGGCCGCGGAGCCGACGGCGGCCGGCATCGCCGTCCTGGACCGCGTGGCCGCCCGCGTGCGGCAGCGGCTGGAGGCGGAGGAGACCGCGGAGGGCGTGACGGGACGGTTCGGCGACGGTTCCCACGCGGCCTCGCTCATCTGGCCCTGGCCGCTGTGAGCACGTCCGGTCGATGACAGAACCCGAAGGCCTCGCACCTTTCCGGACGTTCATCCTCAAGGTCGCCAACCGCTGCAACATCGACTGCGACTATTGCTTCGTCTTCAACTCCAAGGACCAGGCGGCGCGACGCCTGCCCGCCCGCATGGACCTCGCCGTGGCCCGGGCCGCTGCCCGGCGGATTGGTGAGCACGCCTCCGCGCACGGCCTTCGGACCATCCACGTCGTACTGCACGGCGGGGAGCCGCTGCTTGCCGGCGTCGGGCACATGGCCGATCTGCTGGAGACCGTCCGGGAGGGTGCGCCGGCCGGGACCCGGGTTCTCTTCGAGCTCCAGACCAACGGGACGCTTCTGTCCGGCGCCTGGCTGGACCTCTTCGAGCGGTACGAGGTCGCGGTAGGCATCAGCCTCGACGGGCCGCCGCGTGCGAACGACCGGCACCGGTTGACCCATGCCGGGCGGTCGAGCGCGGCCTCCGCCGTGCGGGGCATTGAACTCCTGCGGTCGCGGCCGCACCTGTTCGCGGGGCTGCTCGCCGTCGTGGACCTGGCCAACGACCCCGCCGAGGTCCACGACTACCTGGCGGCCTTCGAACCGCCCGTGATCGACTTCGGACTACCGCACGCGACCCACGACGACCCGCCGTTCCGCACCGACCCTGGCGTGCCCGAGTACGGGCGGTGGATGAGCAGGGTGTACGACGCCTGGCTCGCCCGCCCCGAGTACCGGCACAGCATCCGGATGCTGGAGGACATCGTGGCCCTCAGCTCCGGCGTGCGCGGCTCGGTGGAGACGCTCGGCCTGGCGCCGCCGACGAGCGTCGTGATCGAGTCCGACGGCTCCGTCGAGGCGGTGGACACCCTGCGGTCGGTCGAGGAGGGCGCCTCCTGGCTCGGGCTCGACGTCCTCCGTCACTCCTTCGACGAAGCGCTGTCGCATCCGAAACTGCAGCACCGGCAGCACGGCAGGAACGCGCTGGCTGAGAAGTGCCGCGCCTGCCCGCTCGTGGACGTCTGCGGCGGCGGCTACCTCCCCCACCGCTTCAGTGCCGCCCGCGGCTACCGGAACCCGTCCGTCTACTGCGCGGACCTGGAGTACCTCATCCGGCACGTCCAGGGCTCTTTGCGGGAGTACGGCTGGAATCCCCAGACGGGGGCTGCTGCGTCACCGTAGGCGCCTGTGCCGTACCGCCGCGTGGGGATCGCGCGTTGGTACGAACGAGTGGGGTAGCGACCGAAGCAACCGAGGAACGAGAGGGAGGCACCGATGAGCGTGAAGATCCGCCCTGCGGAGAAGCGGGACGTCCCGGCCATGGCTGAGCTGATCGAGGAGATCGAGCGGTACTACGGCACGACCGACGCCGACATCCAGCCGCTGGACGAACGCCGCGTCCAGGTCGAGGAGGCCCTTTTCGGCTCGCCGCCGCTGGCCTCCGCGCTGCTGGTCGAGGACGACAGCGGGGACATCGTCGGACTCGCCGCCTACTCCTTCCTCTGGCCGGCCGCCGGCTCCACCCACTCCCTGTTCCTGAAGGAGCTGTACGTCCGCGGCACCCTGCGCCGACAGGGCATCGGCGCCCGCCTCATGGGCGAACTCCGTGCCCTGGCCGCCGCACGCCCCGGGTGCAGCCGGGTCGAGTGGATGGCTGACCGCGACAACCCAGGCGCGCCGGCCTTCTACGAGGCACTCGGGTTCACCGAGTCAGACGGAAAGATCGTCTACCGGGTCGACTCCGGCAACGCGTGAGGTGAGTGCGGCTGTGAAAGAGGAGCGCTGCGAGGAGTGCGGCAGCCGGGTCGTCATCGGGCTTGCGTGCGACTGCCCGCCGGGCTCACCACCTTCGGTGGGCTCTCGTTCGGTATCGACGTCCGTGAAGAGGGAGTGGCGTGCGCATCCGGACGACACGATCCTGATCTCTCCCGGGGAGTGCGCGCACCTGCCAGGCTGGTGCGACCACATGACCGAGGACGACGTTCGGCCCCCGCGGTGGGGGTGGATCCCGGATCCTCCGCACGGACTCTGGGAACGGTTGAGCAGCACCCACCCGGCGACTGCCACCGCGGGCAATCCGAAACGGACGGCCGTGCGGCGGTGCAGCACCTGCGAGGCGAACCTCGCCCAGGGCTGATCGCCGCCCTCCACGACGGCTCTGCTCTCGCTTCGGTGGGCGCGGCCGCACCTGCTGACAGCCACGCCCGCTCTCATCGGAATCAGCAGGATGTCAGTAGGTGATGATGAGCCGCGCGGAGGGCCGGTCGATCACGGCTCCGTCGACGAGGTCGCTGTCCGGCGTGTCCGCGGGGTAGGCCGTGATCACGGGGTCGACGGTCCTTGCCGGGCTCCAGGCACGGATCTGTGCGCAGATCCGCTCGGCGAGCTCAGCGCCGACGGGGCCGTAGCCGACGGCTCCCAGCCTGAACCGGGGTTCGGCACCCTGGCCTTCGGCGGTCCGCTCCAGAGTGAGGTAGGCGATGGAGCCCCCCTCGACGAGGGCGGGGCTCAGGGCAGGTGAGGCAGGTCGGTGGAGGCCGGCTTCCATCGCCGCGGCCTTCGCGGTGATGCGGCAGGTCGCTCGCTCGGCGGCGCTCAGGCGCAGCCAGACGCCGTCGAAGGACTCGACGGAGCCGACCGTCGCCTCTGTCCAGACGACCGACTTCGGACGGGTGAGGACGTCGCGCAGGAGGTCGGGGGCGACGGGCTGGTCCTCGTCCCAGTAGAGCCTGACGAGCCGGTTGTCGTCGATGTAGTCGTCGCGCTCTCCGTCCTGGCCGATCACCGGGAGGAAGCCGCACATCTTCACGGAGTCGGACCGCATCAGTTCCTTCTCCCGCCGGAACGCCACGGACCTGGACAACCCGCGCCATCGCAGCGGGACCACGAGGCGTCCGCCGACGGCGAGCTGGTCCCACCAGGCGCCGGGGAGGTCCCACATGCCGACCGCCGCGATCATCCGGTCGTAGGGGCCGAACTCCGGGGCGCCCAGGGCGCCGTCCCTCGTGACCACGCGAACGTCGCTGTATCCGTTGGCGTCCAGCATCCGGCGGGCGTAGGCGGTCACGTCGGGGGCGATGTCGCACGTGGTGACCTCTCCGGACGTTCCGGTGAGATGCTTGAGCAGGGCGGCGTTGTAGCCGGTGCCGGCGCCGATCTCGAAGACGTTGTCGCCTTCGCGGACCGCGAGCTGGACCAGCATGAAGTGCACGACGTCAGGCTGGGAGGCGCAGCTCAGCGGAAGTGCGTCCTCGTCCGGGTTCGCCTTGATGGTCACGCTCTTGTTGGCGTACGCCTCCTCGACGGTCGCGTCGGGGAGGAAGGCGTGGCGGGGTACGGCCCGCATGGCGGTTTCGACGCGTGCGTCGCGGAGGCCGGAGACCTCCTGCTTCAGGATGGCGTCGACCAGGCGGTTGCGCAGGTCCTCGGGGGAGGCACCGGTGGTGTTGTTCATCGCGTCCTTCCGGAAGGTGCCCGGCCGTGCGTACGGCAGGGGCAGATCGTACTCATTCGCTGTGGTTCGGGGTGCGGTCCGCGGCGTCATCCCGCCACGAGCAGGCAGCGGTCCCAGGGGGCGGTGATCGCCGTGCTGACGGGGTCACTGAGGCGGACCAGATGAATGCCCGACGTGCCGTCCATGAGGCCGACGCCGTCCGGTGGTCCGCTGTGGTCCAGGTGCTCGTCGAGCCGGGCCCGCAGACGGGGCAGGTGTCCATCGAGTTCGTCGTCGACTGCGTCGGCGGCGGCACGGGAGGCGGTCTGTACGAGCCCCGCCCAGCCGTGGCAGAGAGACGCGTCGGTGAGCTGGGCGAGCTGCTGGTCGTCCGCCAGGCATCCGACCAGGGCCTGTTCAGCCTGGCGTTGCCGGTCGCGGTCGCCGAGGGCGATACCTGCGAGTTGTTGGGCGCGGGCGATGCCGGGGGTGCCGTAGCACCAGGACGGGCGTCCGGGGCCATGGTGCTGGAGAACGCCGCGCCGGTGTTCGGCTCGGGTGATCAGGCCCGGCCACCAGGCGCGCGTGCCGGTGCCGTCGCGCCACCGATCAAGTCGTTCACAGATCCGGATGATGGCCTGCCGCTGTCCGGGCACGGTGTGGCCATGGCGCATGGCCGTGGCCAGCAGCGCGAGCGGTCCGCTGATGCCGTGGGCCAGGCCGAAGTTCAGGTGTCCGCCGAGCCATCGCGGCGACGGGCGCAGATCGGGGCTGTCGCTTGTCCACCAGCCAGGGAGGAGCTGAGCCTCGACGCTGATCGGCTCGGTCAGCCGCACCAGGTAGGCGAGGGTGTCCCGCAGCTCCGTACGGTGGCCGCGGTGCAGGTGGTACACGCCCAGCCCGGTCAGTCCGCTGATGAGGTCGTACTCGCCCAGGGTGGGCAGCGCACCGCGGTCGATGCGCGCGTGTGCCCGCCTGAGGCGGTGGCGTGTGACGTCGGCGAGGTGTGTGTCCAGGGTCGCCAGGGCGCGGGTGGCGGTGTCGGTGTGCGTGAAACTGAGGACGTACGCGACGGCCGGGGCGCCCTCGTACAGGCCGCATGCTTCGGGAGCGGCCTGGATCGGGCCCTTGACCATGGCGGCGGCCCACGGCCGGAGCGCGTCCCTGTCGTCTTCTCCGGTGCGGGTCCTGACGGCGTGTAACAGAGCGGCTCCCGCCGCGCCGGCGTACAGCGACTGACCCCAGCCGGGTCTGGTGGGTGTGGGCGGCGTGTCGTGGCTCATGGGCGGCTTTCCCTTGGCCAGGCAGCCCACGCGACGGCGGACTGACGGGCCAGGCGGCGGCAGATCCCCTCGTCCTCACGGTCCAGGCCTCGCAGGCGGTTGTGGTGCATGTGAAGCAGGGACTCCAGGACGGAGTCGCGGTCCATGCCCTCGGCGAGGTGCTCGCGATACAGCGCCAGGGCCACGGCGCGGCGGTGCCAGGCGCCGGCCAGCGCTTCGCTCCAGCCACGGGCCCGGGGCGTGGCGTGGCGAACGAGGTCAATGGTCTGGTCTCTGACGCCTCGCTCGCCGCGGGCCCCAGGTGCGGGGCGGCGCGCCAGCCATCGCATGCCCTCGTCTGGGCCGAGCAGGCCGCGGGCGATGTCCACCATGCCGACGGCGGCCAGCGCGCGACCGTCGACGCCGTCGGCTCGCAGGCCCCGCAGTGCGGCGAGGGCGTAGGCGGAGTCAGCCGTGAACACCGTCTCGGCACCGCGCAGGGCGGCGCCGGGGCCGTAGCGGCCGACCTCCGGGGTGTAGGTGTCGAACACGAGTCGACTGCTGAGCCCCTCGCGGCGCAGCGCCGCGGCCCATCGGGCGACGAGCTCGGTGCAGGCCGCGTACTGCCCGGGGCTGCGGGTGCGGATGCGCAGGCGCAGATGGTCGAGGTCGTGCGGGCTGCGGTATCGGACGAACCACCACTCGGGTTCGTCGGGGAGCTGGGCCGTGAGCTGCGCGAGGTGAGTGCCGATCAGCTCCTCGAACTGGTCGGGGTGGGTGTAGATCTTGGCGTTCAGCCAGGGTGCCCACCCCGACCCCGGTACGGGTCCGAGGGTGCTGTTGGTGAGCACGGGGAGAAAGCCGGAGAGCGGGTCAGGGGCCGGCGGGCGCGTGCTGGTCATCGGCAGGGCTATCTCGTGGACGTGGCCGTCGATCCAGCCGTAGCTCTCCTCGGGTGGCGCCTCGGTGAGCACGGCCTGGCCCTCCCGGGCGAGGTGGGCGCGCAGGACGGCGACGTGGGCCGGCACGTCGAGCCGCAGCCGCCGCGTCCGGTCGTCCTCTCGTAGCTCGACGGCACCGTGGCAGTGCCACCGCTTCCGCCATCGGCCGAGGGCGTCCGCCCACTCGCGCGTCTCCGCTCCACGACCTGGCAGAGCGTCTGCGGTCAGGTTCCAGCGGCTGAGCGAGAGGATCACGCGCCCGTGGCGGACGCGGGGCAGGAACGGCAGCCGCGCGCCGTGCGGTCCCCAGTCGAAGCCGGTCCAGGCGGGGCCGAAGGCGCGGGTCAGGTGCGCCAGGAACCGGGCCAGGGGCGGGGGCTGCTTGTCCAGGGCCATGGCGTGGAAGACCTGCGGGTCCACCACGCGGCGGCGGGAGATGCTGACCAGGTGCAGGCGGGTGTGCGTGGCCGTGACCGCGAGGTCGTCGACGTCGATGAGCGTCGGCCCGGTGTCGGCGGGGCCGCGGTGCTCGCCCAGCGGGATCACGTGCGGGAGATAGGCGGGGACGCGGGCGACGTTCTCGGTGTGCGGGTACAGCGGCGGAAAGGAGAGCTGGGCGGTCAGCGCGTTCTCGACGCTCGCGGGGACCTGGCGGTAGATCTCGTCGAGGCCGGAGCCGGTGGCGACCGGTGAGAACCGGGAGGTGAGCGTTCCCGCCGCGCGTGCCGGCGTCACGGTGAGCGTGAAGTCCCCGCGTTCCAGCGCGGGCAGGCTGTGAGCATGCAGGCGCGCGCACATCTCCACGTGGGGCGGCGCCTCCTGCGCGGCCATCGTCTCGTCGGCCAGACGCTCGACGAGGTCGTCGGTGAGGACGAGCTCCCTGTCGCCGTCGGCGAGCGCCTGCCAGGCCATGGCCAGCAGCCGCTCGTCGCGCTCGGAGACCACCGGTGGCGGCGCGGTCCGTCGGCTGCCGGGGTACTCGGCCGGGTAGCCGAGCCCGGAGGCCGGGTCGACTACCTCCTTGACCGGCACCAGCGTGCCGGTGCCGTACCGCTCCCAGAAGGCGACCTGGTACTCCTTCCACACACCCTGGCCGGCCGGTCGGCGCGTCAGCCTCAGCAGCACATCGGCGGCTCGTTCCATCTCGAGCGCGACGCTCTCGGGTATTCGTACCTCGACGTCCAGCCGCAGGTCGATGGCCAGCGGGTTTCGCCCCGCGCCGGAGAGCCGGCGCAACTGGGCTGTCAGCGCGTCCCGTTGCGGCCCTTGGTGGGTGGCGGGAAGCCGGTTGTGCTCGTGCACGGCACGCTGCACCGCTTCCAGTTCGTCCAGAACCTTCGCGACCTCCGGCACCGTACCGGCGTCCGCGACGTGGAGTCGTTCGATCAGGTGGGACAGCGGATCGATGTCGGTCATCGGCGGGCGCAGGCTGGTGATCAGGAACTTCTCGCGCACGAGCTCGCCGAGCAGTGTGCCGATGTGTCGCGGCTCGGTTCGGGGAAAGGCGGCGGCCAACTGCTCCGCGAGGACGGCGAAGCGGACCGGCTCCCGCGCGAGGTTCTCGATCAGGCGGATCGCGCTGGTGCGCCGGACGGTGGCCCCCATCGGTCCACCGTGTGGGACGTGCAGGCGTCCTCCGCGGGTTGCCGCCAGGTTGTTCAGCACCACGTCCAGGCTTTCCAGCAGGTCGGGGCACGCCTCCAGGCGGACGACAAGGTCGTCCAGCCACTCGGTGTCCACCCGTGCCACGGCCCGGTGCGCGTCCCCCCATCTCGCGTACGGCGTGGACCCCACGCTGACCGGCGCCACCCCGGCGAAGAGGCCGAACGGGGTCGGTCGCCCGGTGGCTCGCAGCACGTAGCGGACGGTGGCCAGGGCTGCGCGCTGGACCTGCTTGGGGCGTGCCGGCTGCCCGGCGAGGATCGCGTCGACCCGCGCGGCGAGGTCACCGCTCGTCTGCCGAACGGCGTCGGCGAACCGCTGGTCGGCCCACACCTGCTTCAGCCACCTGCCGCACGCGTCCGTGTCCGAAGGATCGGGCCACCATCCCGGCAGACTCGTCAGTGGCATCGCGGCGGCCCGGAGCAGGGCCGTGCCCGTGTGCTGGTAGAGCCTTCCGTCACTTCCCATTTCCAGTGCCTCCGCCAAAGTGCTGTGACCGGATGGGGCCGGGAGCGAAACCGCCCCCGGCCCCGCAGGAGCTGCTGTCAGACGGCGCTCGCGCAGGACGAGGCGCAGGACGGCTTGCAGCCGTCACCGGTGTCGCAGGCCCTGGGAAGCAGGTCGGAGTCGACCTCCGTGATGATGGTGAGGTCGATGTCGAAAGGGTCGGCGGGCCCGTCGATGGCGCCTGTCGCGACGGATGCCTCGGTGCCGGCCGTTACCGGCGGCGGCACGCTGATCGGGCTGAGTGTGGTTGCGGTCATCGCACTTCCTCTCGTGTCGGAAGGATCCGAACGGTTCGTCGTACTGCTGCCCGGCGGTTTGCGGCTCGCCGCGCCGCACACCGCCGGGGTCCTGCTTTCGCGCCTTGCGGCGCGGCCCCTCTCCGGCTGATCGGATTCCGTGGGGGAGTTGGATTCGGAGCATCCGGAGAGGGGGGTCAAGGACACGGGCCGGAGCTACCGGATCTGGCCCGCGTAGAGCGTGGTCAACGCTGTGCCGGTCACCAGGACAGGCAGGAACAGCATCTGGAAGGAGCCGAAGCCGAAGCGGCCGACGTACTTCGCCGGATGCCGCAGTGCTCGTCCGACCTGGTCCATTCGCTGGCGGAGAAACCCTTGCCGCACGGTGGTCATCACGTCGCCGGCCTCCGTGAGCCTGTGGCGTCGGTGGCCTCAGCAGGTGACGCGGGCAAACAGCCGTTCAACGCCAGGCGCGTGCCTGAGGACCTCTCGCTCGGTGCGATCTGCCTCGCTCTGCAGCTCATTCCGCGTCACCTCCAGCCGGGTGGGCCGAGACGCCAGGCCGGCGCCTCGAAGAAGAGCCTCGTCGGGTGCAGTTGGCGGGGGTACGCCGTCAGCACGCCGTTCGCACGCCGTCCGGCGGCGCGAAGAGGCGGAGGCGCGGCGTACCGCCGCGGCTCGCGCGTGGGGAAGCTGGTCGGTCCCGTGCCTACCGGAAACGAGAAGTGGCGATGGACGCAGTGGATGAACAACCCCTCTGCAGGCGGACACCCGTACGACGCCGTTGGGTCAAGCTGACCGAGTGTGCCGAGCCCGCGGGACTCGCGCGCCGACATGTCCGCGAGGCCCTTGCTGGATGCGCCCGGCTGGAGCGGGTCGAGGACGCCGTTCTGGTCGCCTCGGAGCTGGTGGGCAACGCGGTCAGACACACGGCCGGCGGCCCAGACCGCATGTGTGTGGAGGTCTACCGGAACGTGGCCGTGCTACGGGTCCTTGACTGGGGACGGGAGGTGTCCAGGGTCCGGGCACGGTCCGCGGAGATGTCCCTGGCAGAACTGGCGGACAGTGGCCTCGGGCTGCTGCTCGTGGAGGCCCTGACCTACGGGTGGTTGGCCCGGCCGACCGCGATCGGCAAGGAAGTGGTCGTGGTTCTCGCCCTGGACGCCGGTGCGCTATCCGAGCGGGACGTTCTTCCGTACATCCCAGCGGTACGTCCGCCCCTCGCGGCGGAGCTCCATCAGTTGGACAGCGGGGACGGAGAGTTCGACAGCGGGGAGGGTGCGGAGCCCTGAGACGGCCGCCACGACGGGGGCGGCGGGGCGCCGACGGTTGTTGTACGCAAGGCTCAGGTGCGGCCGGAAGGCGGACGTCGGCTTCTTCGGGGCCAGCCCGACGCCGCTCCCCGCCTCGGCCAGCGCGTGGTGCAGCCGCAGGAGAGGTTCCCAAGGGCCGAGGGACAGGCGGACGGCGCCGCGGGACCCGGCCAGCGGCATGGCGCGTATGGAGAACGCCGAGGGCAGCGACGCCTCGGCGTCCCGCGCCAGGTTGTGCAGCTGGCCGGTGGTGACGGCGTCCGGTGCTCCCACGCGGGCGAGGGTGATGTGCAGTCCGTCCGTCGGCACCGGGTCGAGGCCGAGCGGAGCCAGCTCCTCCTGGCAGTGTTCGGCGAGAGTCGCGAGACGCTGATCACCCGGGAAGGTCAGCATCCAGTAGTACGCCCGGCTGCCGTCCGACCAGCCGGGGCGCGCCCAGTGGTCGGTCATCTCGTCCAGTGCGCTGAACGCCGCCCAGTCGTGGGCCGCGGTGACCGCCGGATCGTGCGTGTCGGCGGGAGGCTCGGCGGGGAACGCGGCGGGGTCGGCGCTGAGCAGGGGCACCCGGCGTACTCCTTCGGCATCGCACTGCCCCGGCGTACGACGACACCGACGGCGCCTACGACACGGACGACGCCATGGCCAGGGCCGCTGGCTGTGAGCTCCAGGTCCGGAACTCGTCGCCATAATCGCGCACGGCTGGGTGATCACGCCACGGCCCGGCCTGCTCGCGCAGGTCTCGGGAGCGTTGGTAGACGGAGCTGATCGGCGTGTCCCCGCACAGCCGCAGGGCCTCACGGCCCAGCGCCATCGCGTGGTCGACGTCGGGTGTGCGCTGCTGCAGTAGCGCGGTGGCGACGTCGAGGCGTACGAGCGAACGGCTCCAGGCGGAGGTCGAGTGCTCCACGAGGTCGTCGATGTGCTCGGCATCGCGCAGAACCTGCGCCGTGTTGCGGAGCGCCACGTGTGACGTGACGGCGTTGGCCAGTGTCCGGGCCCGTCCGTACGGCTCGAAGGAGATGCAGGAGGTCAGCCCGACGGGTACATCGTGGAGGTCGGAGAGCCGGAGCGCCTGTCCCACGGCCTGCTCGACGGCACGCCGGTCGCCGGTCTTGCCAAGGGCCCGGGCCCGGCCGTTGGCGAGCAGGCGGATGGACTGGGCGTGGCGCGGGGCCCGCTCGACGGCCGCGACGGCGCAGGCGTCCGCTTCGTCGTACCGGCCGGCGTAGTAGAGGCTGAAGGAGAGGGTGCCGCACGCCCAGAGGTCCGTGTCCAGGTCACCGATCTCGCGGCTGAGCTCGCGGGATTCGGTGCAGTACGCCTCCGAGAGCGCGAAGTCGCCCATGTTCACCGCCATGTAGCCGAGCAGGCCGGAGGCACGGGCCGCGAGGCGGAAGAGTTCCCGGCGCGCGCGTGGGGGCTGGCGGCCATCGAGGAGGGTGTGGGCGAGCTGGCGCACCTGGCGGGCCTGCGGGCGGAGGACGTACGGCCCGTCCTGTTCGTACCGGCCGGCGATGCCCTGCAGGGATGAGTCGAGGAAGGCGAGGGTCGCGTCGTCGGCGTTGCTGGCCGTGAGCTGCTGGGTCCGGGCGACGATGTCCAGTGGGTTCTCGTCGTCCTCGCGTGGCGGAGGGGGACTCGGGGTCCGCCGGCGTGTGGGCGGTCGGCGCGTGTAGGGCTCCTCGGCGCGGTCGTGCGCGAGGTCGCCGCGATCGTTCGTGAGGTCACTCTCGTACACGGAGTCGTCGTACGCCGGGGAGAACAGCTCGGACACGGGTCTGCCCAGCATGTGCTCCAGCACCCGGCAGGCGTCAGGGCGGGGCATAGTCAGTAACTCCCCGCCGTACCAACGGTCGTACTGGCGCGGAGAGACCTGGAGGGACGCCAGGCGAGGGTCGCGGTCGAGCTCCGCAAGTCGGGCGGCGGCGCGCTCGTACTGGGCGGCGAAGGCCTCGTGCGTCGTCAGGTGCCTCTGCTGCAGCAGCTGCCGGAACAGCGTTGTCCGTGGCATGGCCCACCCTCCCGGTGCGGCGTGCAGGACCGACGCGGAGGCACGTGCGGGTAGCAGGGCGTGGCGCGTCGCCCATCGGTCGGCTGCGGCGCGCACCCGTGCGAACGCGCGCCGTGACTCCTGACAGCATGCCGACGCAACCACCAACTAGGCAATATGTCTTGAGAAGTTGACCCGTATGGCTTGTAGAGGCGTCGCCGGTACGGAGAGACTTCGAGCATGGCCTTGAAGAGAAGCCTGGTCCCGCAGTCCGTGTACCGGCGACAGCTCGCGGCACGGCTGAAGGAGCTGCGCGACGCGACCGGGCTCACCCTCACCGAGGTCGCCGATCAACTGGAGGTCAACCAGGGGTCGCTGAGCCGGATCGAGAACGGCGAACGCGGTACGACACCGGTCCTCGTCCGAGCCCTGCTGGACCTGTATGGCGTCGCAGACGAAGACCGGCGCGCTGACGTGCTCGACCTCGTACGGGCGGACAAGGAACAGCAGAAGCCCTGGTGGCGGAAGTACTCCACGGTGCTCACCCCGACCCGCTACGACGGCTACCTCGCGCTGGAGGCCGGCGCGACGCACCTCGCCAACTACCAGCCGATGCTCGTGCCGGGGCTGCTCCAGACCGAGGACTACGCCCGCGCCGTGATCTCCCAGATGAGGAAGGACCTGTCCCCGCCGCAGGTCGAGTCCCTGGTCAGAGTCCGCATGGAGCGGCAGAGCAGCCGCCTGGGTGGCGAAGCCCCCGCCAGGCTCTGGGCGATCCTTGACGAAGCCGTGCTGCGCAGGACGGTCGGCTCCGCCGAGGTGATGCGCGACCAGGCTCGGAAGCTGGTGGAGGTGGGCGAGCAGCCGAACGTCACCGTGCAGCTGCTGCCGTTCTCGCTCGGCGCGCATCCCGGGCTGTACGGCCCGTTCGTCATCCTGACCTTCCCGCACCCCACGCCGGATCTGGTGTGGCTGGAGAATCCCAAGAACTCCGTGTACCTCGAGTCCCCGGAGGACGTGGACAACTACACGGCTATCTTCGACCAGTTGAGGGACACCGCCCTTGATCCGTCGGAGACCCGCACCCGCATCGCACGCATCAGCAAGGAGTTCGAAGAGTGAGCACGCCCAGCATGACCGCCCCGCACGACGTCACGACAGCTCATCACGGCGTCGACCTCGCGAACGCGCGGTGGCGGAAGAGCTCGTACAGCGGGGGTGCTAACGACTGCGTTGAGATCTCGGAAGTGAGCGAGTGCGTCGCAGTACGCGACTCCAAGGACATCGGTCGTCCACCGTTGCTGTTCTCTACGGCGGCGATGCGTGCGCTGGTCAACGAGGTCGCCCGCGCGCCAATCGGGGAGCACTGGGGCTGAGCAGAGGGCTGGGCACGAGGAGGGAGCGTGATGGTCGTCGGGGCGGATGAATTCGTTTCGGGTCACCGCTTCGTTGCCCCTCGCCGGCATGCCGGTCGGCACTGCAACGTCGGCGTAAGGCTGCCTCGGGAGGTGCGAACGGCAGGTTACGCAACTGCTTGCTGGTGACGGATGGTCACGGCGTAGACTCCCGTTGTGGCTGTAGGAGAGGATGCCCATCTCAAGGGGATCTCAGGGGCGAAGAGAGCCAAGCGCTACCTTGAGGGCACGATGAGGGTATCGGGGGCTTTCGCAAACACGGACTCGCCCTCGTGTGCCAGGAAGTTGACCCTCGATTGGCCGCGTGGCGGTCAGACCTTCTCGTTCGATCTGGGCGGCTCCATGAGGGGCAAGCCCTATCATTCCGACCACTTCTGCGCCGAGGTCAAGAACTACCAAGGGCCGGGCGACCAGGGCCCCCATTTCGTTGAGTTCCTAGCCAAATGCTACGTCGCCCAAACACAGGGCTACCTCTTCGGCGACCATTACATGTGGATCACGTGGGCTCCCTTTGCAGTAAAGACCTGGTCACAGCTGAACTCAACAGAGAAAATCGAAGCAGCAGTCATTCAACATCGGGAGCGCATCTTCGGGGACGTCTCGGAAACTGAGGCCAGGAGCCTTATTGACCAATCAACAGTGAAGGACGTCTCTGCGAGAGTCTGGTTGATCGTCCTGTCTGAAAAGCAGGAAACGCTCCTTCCTCTCGATGAGTGGCGAGCCATCGTGGCAGGCGAACTGACGCGAAAGGGGGAATGGTGAGCACCGTCACAGAGTCGATCTCTGAAGCACTCGAAGAAATTGACCCGAATCGCTCATTCGCACAGATCAAGCGGATCCTTGTCACGACGCTGCGAGATATGAATCCACAGATCCAGGTCACGAGCACGAGTTACTTCAACCACACACACGTGCCCGACATGGTCGTGCGCTGGCCGAACGATGACGACCTGACCGACCGCTACATTTACCTCCGCACAGCCACCGAAGCAAACGACCTAAAATCCGACATCGCTTTCCTAGCTCGCGAAAACCGTCCCATTGTCCTGGCACTCGGCAATTTCGAGGAGTCGACCGGCACTCGCGCACTGAATTCGATCTCCGTTGATCAAAACGCTTTGGTCCTGGACCTGGCGGCTTTGTCGGTGTTGACCTCCGCATCGACGGCGGACTCTTCACTAACGCGTCTTGTCTCTAAGTCCGTCATCGAAGGAGGCCAGGGCGTCCTCGACGAGCGCACAGCCGCCAGGCTTACCGACACCGTGACAACGGGAGCACGCGCCGCCCGGCGCGGCGAACGACTGGCCACCGACGAAGCCCTTGCAGTGGCGTCGACCACGTTGTCTCCACCGATTGCCCGGCGCCTGACCGCGTTCCTGACAACTCTGTGGCAAGGAAGTGGTGCACCGGTAGGTGCGCTGGAGCGTGCACCCAGATATCAACAGAAGCTCGATGAATCGTCACTCGAATACCTTCTCCAGGGTGAGGAGATCCTCGACGAGGAGTTCTGGCATCGGATCACACGCAGTCTCACGTTGTACGACCTCCTACGAATGAGGAGAGTCCCCCCTGCGGACAACCTCCAACACCTCATGCGCGCAGCGCTCATTTCCTGGGATGCGCGCGCCTGTTCTATTACCTCTCATTTCACCGCTGCAGCACCACGCGGGGTAGCCCCTTGGCGCTGGTCAGTTAATTCGGGGATTTTGACCTTCCATGCACCGAGCTTCATCCTGAGCGTAGCTCAAAAGGTGTCCCAACTAACATCGGTGGGGGAACAGCGCGAATACGAACTGCCGCCAGTCGAATGGGTACGCGAGCGCGTTCAACTGCTTGGTCTGAGTTTGAAGGCCGTCACGCTGCTCAACGGCGGGAGAAAGTTGTCCTATCAAGGGAAGGAAGGCCGACTGCATCACGAGCAGCTAAACAAGCTAAGCCAGACCCTCGGCCTTGGCGCTACAGTCAAGGACATTGAGGCTTGGCCCCCTTCCGGTATGCCATTGAGATACAATTTCTCCGCGCACACTTCATCTGTCAAATCGCCCCGCGGTAGCGTGCCGCTGCTTGAACTCGTGAACACATCCGTCCACCTCTTTACTCACCTTTCCAGTGAAGAAGAGGAACTCTTGATGGATGTAATTCCGCCAGGCAGTTTCGATCTGCGTAACCGAAGGGACCTACTGACGCGTCCGGAAGCAGAGCCACCTGACACGCCGGGCCACCGCTAAAAGCTGAGCTCACTGCACTACACGTCGCAATGAGCCGTCGTGCACCGCAACATCGTTGGGCTTAGGCTCCGCCGGTGACAACGCCGAATCGTTTTCAACTCGCCTTCGACGGACGTTCCTACTCCCTTGCGATCGATGGCCAAGACGTGAGCGAGCACGTGGCAGCGGTCGACGTCCGTGCCGTGCCACACGATCTACCACGCGTCGTGCTGCACCTAAGCCCGACTGAGACGTGGCCAACCTCGCTGGATCTGCTCGCCCAGGTCGAGATCGGCGTGCCTCCGGCCCCCGGGCCTTCGGTCGCCGCATTCCTGGAGGCCCTCGATCCGCTGGAAGTTGAGCAGGCGGCGCTCGCGCGGATGGACCTTGAGAACGTACCGGGTGGCGGCACAGCAGCTGTGCTGCGGCAGTTGGCGGAGTGGGCTCGTGGCGCTTGACCTTTCGGGTGTGCGCCGTGTCGTGGAAGGGCTTCTCGACGACCAGCTCCAGTTGTGGCGGGATGCAAACGGTGAATCGGGCGACGAACTGGATGAGGAAACAGGTCAGTTGAGGCTAACTGGCCAGGTGCCTGTGTCTGTGCCTCTGTGGGAGGGGCCTGGGGCCATCGTGCGTCCAGGGCAGCTCACGGCCACTCCATCGCTGGACGGGGTGATCGCCTCGCTCCCCACACCGACCGCGTATCAGGCGCTGCTGCCGCTCTCCGCGCCGCAGCTGATGGTCGACGATGTGCTGAGCGTTTCTCGTTCCGTACGTGACGAGCAGCTGGTGGGCCGCCGGTTTCGGGTTGCCGAAGTCGCTGTCGGTACCTATGCGGTGGTGCGCGTTGTGCGCCTGGAGGCGACCGGCTGATGACGCTGAACCCTCATCCCAACGCGCACCCCGACGCGGCCGCGTTCCGGGACCCCATCGAGTTGGCTGCGGCGCTGTCGCGCATGGGGCCGGCCGTTCGGGCCCGGACGCGGGCGATCACCCGGCATCACGCCATGCTCCTGCGGGTCCGCATCCAGAAGAACGCCTCCGGGCGACCTGGGCCCAACGTCATCACCGGTCAGTACCGGGCGTCCTGGGACGTCAGGGTGACCGTGACCGGAGGGCAGGTGAGCGCCGTGGTGTTCACCGAGGCCCCGCAGTCCCGTCGGCTGGAGTACGGCTTCGTCGGTGTCGACCGGCTGGGGCGCCAGTACCGGCAACCGCCGTACCCGCACATCGAGCCGGCCTTCCGGCAGACCGAGCCCGGCTTCCTGGAGGCCCTGCGCAGCGGAGTGCTGCCACGGTGAGCCCTCCTCGGCTGCCGCTCACCCGGGCGCTCGTCGACGTGCTCACCGCAGGGACCGGGCGGCCCTGCGGGCTCACCGTTCTGCCACGCGCGACGGACGGCGGGCCGGCGGCGTTCCCGTACCTGATCCTCGACAGCCTACCCGGCGAGTTCGCCGGCCCGTCGTTCGGCGACTGGCACGCGGACGCGACGTGGACGTACCAGGCGACCAGCGTCGGTGAGCGGGCGGACCAGGTGCAGTGGCTCGGCGACCGGGTCCGTGGCACGCTCTTCGACCGTACGCCGGGCGGCTGGCGTACGGACATCCGAGTCGCCGGGATGCGGGTCATCGACCGGGAGTTGACTTACGACGCCGATGGAGAACCGGTTGACGGTTCGCAGGGCAGTATCGTTACCTACGTGCAGCGGTTCACGATCACCGTGACGCCCGCCGCCTGATCCCCTTCGATTCACGACACCTCACCGCGGAGCCACGCGGACGCCCGGCCGACCAGCCCGGCGCAGCACCCGTCCAGGAGTGCCCCGTGGCTCAGCAGCGCTTCATGCGGCGCGGCATCACCAAGATCCTGTGGTTGACAAAGGTGGCCTCCGCCGGCCTCGTCCCAACCCGTGCGGAGATCTCTGCGCCGAACGCCACCGACCTCACCGAGGCGATCAGCGACGTCGACGGCTGGTCGCTGACGAACGAGGCGATCGAGACGCCGGACATGGCGTCGACCTTCTCGTCCTCCATCCCGGGCAACGACAAAGCCGAGAACTCCTCGATCACCTTCTACGAGGACCAGCTCAGCGACACCATCGAGACGCTGCTGCCCAAGGGCGCCGTCGGCTACGTCGTCTTCCTCCGCAAGGGCGACATCCCCGGGTCGAAGTCGATGGACACCTTCCAGGTCCAAGTGGCCTCCCGCACCGCTCAGTACAACGCCGGCAACGAGGCCGCGAAGTTCCAAGCGGTCTTCTCCATCACCTCTCCGCCGGCCCTCGACGCCGCTGTCCCGGCCGCCTCCTCCGCCTCCTCCGCTTCCTCCTCGTCCTCGTCTGGAGGCAGCTGATGGCCGCCGGAAAGCCTCAGGGCCTGGTGACGTGGGAGCAGAAGATGGAGCGGCTGCGGCGCCGCTCTCTGCCAGAGCGCGTTCTGCGGATCTGCGACAACGCAGCCTTGCGGGCAGAGTACGACGAGGCCAGACGAGCCGCCGACCGTGCGCGGGTCCTGGCCAGGAGCGACGCGGACAACGGCCTCCTCGCCGAGCGAGCCGCGGAGACAGGTCGGCGGTACGACGCCGCGGCCAAGGCTCTGCGCGCGGCCTCGATCCACCTCACCTTCCGCGCACTGCCGCGCCCGGTCCTCGAGGAGCTCCTCCACGCGCACCCGCCCACCGACGAACAGGCTGCCGACGGGTCGGCGTTCAACCCCGAGACCTTCCCAGCCGCGCTCATCTCTGCGTCGTCCACGGACGGCATGACCGAGGCCGAGGCCCGCGAGCTGCTGGACGCCTGGTCGGCCCCGGACGCGAACGCCCTGTGGGAGGCCGCCTGGGAAGTGCAGCAGGAGGCCCGCACTGACCGGGTCGACCTGGGAAAAGGCTGAAGGCCGACCCGCGGCTGCGAGCCGAACTGGAGCTGTGCGAGCAGTACGGCATCCCGCATTCACAGTTCCTCGGCGGGGACGGCCGCTGGAGTGACCTGGACCGGGCCAAGGCCCTGGCCTGGCAACAGTGGCAGCGCTCCGTATGCCCGGACTGCCGTACGCGGCTCGACGAGTGGGACCAGGCCGTGGGCGGGCACCGGCACGCGTACGTCACGGACACCATGCGCTGTCCTGGCTGCGAGCTGATCGCCCAGGAGCGCGACCAGGTGCCCGAAGGACGCGCCGGATACGGCATCAAGGTCACCCTGCTGCCCCGGCCGGCCTACGAAGCGCTGCCCCGCGACACCCCGCCAGACCAGTCCGGCCAGTCCAACCAGCCCGACCTGTCCCATCTGACGACGGGCGGGCGGTGAGCGGGCCGGATGGCGACCTACAACCTCACCGTCCAGCTGACAGCTCAGGCCAACAGCCTCATCTCCGGCCTGCGCTCGGCCGCCGACGCAGCCCAGGACCTGGGCCGCCGCACCCGCGAACTCGACCGCCGCCTCGACACGCTGGACGCCACCAGCCACCGCACCGCCCAGCAGATCAACACCCTCGGCGCCCAGGCTCGTACCGCCGCCACCCGACTCGGCGCCCTCGGCGCACGCGGCAGCCAGACCGGCCGCGGCCTGCGTCAGGCGGGCAACGACGCCCACACGCTTGAGCGCTCTCTCCGCGGCGCCGGCCGCCAGGCCACCGCCCTCACCAGCCTTCTCGCCGGTGGCGCCCTGGTCCTCGGCACCGAACAGCTCGTCGAGGAGGGCAACCGCTACCAGCGGCAGATGAACACCTTCCAGGCGGTGACGGGGGCCACCGCCGGGCAGATGCAACGTGCCGCCTGGATGGCCAACCGGCTCGGCAACGACCTCACCCTGCCGACCACGACCGCGGCCGACGCCGCCGAGGCGATGGTGGAGCTGGCGAGGGCGGGCTTCCGCACCGACCAGGCCATCACAGCCACCCGCGCCTCGCTCGAACTCGCCTCCGCCGCCGGGGTCAACGCGGCCGACTCGGCCCGCTACCTCGGCGACATCATGGACCAGTTCGGCCTCGGAGCCGACCAGGCCGCCCGTGCCTCCGACATCCTCGCCGCCACCGCGAACAACGCCTCCGGCGGCATCATCGACATCTACTACGCGATGCGCTACGCCGGTCCGGTCGCCGCCGGCCTCGGCGTGAGCATGGAGGACGCGGCCAGCGCGATCGGCATGCTCGGCAAGGCCGGCATCCTCGGCCAGACCGCCGGCACCGCGCTCCGGGGCATGATGGCCAACCTCGCCGCGCCCACCAAGGAGATGCGCGACGGCCTGGAGGCTCTGGGCATCGAGGCCTGGGACGCGCAGGGCCGGTTCAAGGGCCTGCGGTACGTCATCGAGGAGCTGAGCCGAGCCCAGCACGAGATGTCCCAGCAGGACTTCACCGCCGCGGTGAAGAAGGCGATGGGCAAGCCCGCCATGTCGGGTGCCATCGCGCTGGCCCACCAGGGCACCGAGTCCTTCGACGCGCTCAGCCAGGCCGTACGGGAGAGTGGCGCGGCCGCGCAGATCACCGCCGCCCGCGGACAAGGGCTCGCGGGCGCGATGACAGTGCTGCGCAAGCAGGCCCAGCAGACTGGGCTCGCGCTGTACGACGCGATGGCCCCGGGCCTGGAGTACGTCACCCGACTCCTGACGCGCGGCATGTCCGGCGCGACCCCGTACCTCGTCGCCGCGATCGAGTACGGGCGCGACCTAGCCACCCTCTACGGCCCGGAGCTCAGGGACAGCGCGCGCGGCGGACTCGGCGAACTGGTCGAGGAGGCCAAGCAGCTCCTCGGCCCGCTGCAGGCCCTCGGCGAGCATGGCCTGGCCACTGGGCTGAACCTCCTCGTCAACGCGGCCCGCACCCTGGGCGAGGTCCTCGGCAATGCCGCCGAGGGCGCCGCACCGGTCGCCTCCGCGCTCGGTCTGCTCGGCGACGAGTCCAGCGGGGCCAGCACCAGCCTCGACGTTCTCGTCACGACCGCCGACCTCGCCATGTCCGCGGTCGCCGGGCTGTCCGCTGTATTCGTCCCGGTGGGTGAGGTGGTCGGATCTCTGGTGCGGGCGTTCGGGTCGCTGCCCGGGCCCGTGCAGACGGCGATCGCCGCGATGTTCCTCGCCCGCCGCCTCACGCCGGTGCTGGGTGGGCTCGCCTCGACCGTGAGCGGTCGGCTGACCGGCGCGTGGCGGGGCTTCGGTGCGCAGATGCGGGTCCAGCAGAACCTGGCCGCGCGGTCCGGGGTGTCACTGTCGAGGTACGCGGCGGCGTTCGCGGTGCTGCAGACGCGGATCCCCGTGGTGGGTCAGATGGCTGCCGCCTTCCGCGGCGCCCAGGGCCCGACGTCCGGTTTCGCCGGCACGCTCAGCGGCGTGGCCCGTGCGGCCGGGGCGGGGCTCCTCGGCGCCGGCCGCGGACTCGTGGCCTTCATGGGCGGCCCATGGGGCGCCGCCATGGTCGCCGCGACCTTCGGTCTCGGGCTGCTCGCCGACCAGCAGCGGAAGGCCGCCCAGGCGGCGGCCGAACACGAACAACGGGTGAGCACGCTCACCGACGCGTTGCGCGAGTCCAACGGCGTCGTCGACGACAACGTGCGCCGGGCCGCCGCCCAGACCTTGCTCGACACCAAGGTCCGTAACGGCAAGGAGAAGCTCGTGGACGTCATGGAGAGTGCCGGCGTCTCCATGCGCGAGCTCACCGACGTCTACCTGGGACAGGGGCAGTCGCTGGAAGACCTGCAGGCGGAGCTGGACGCGACCGCCGAGGCGAACGTCAAGTGGATCGCCACGCAGAGCGGCGCCGCGAAGACGTACACCGACACCGGCCTGAAGGCTCGGATCGCCGCGGACGCGCTCGGTGAGGTCAAGGGCGAGATGGCCGAGAGCGTCAGGAACGCCAGACGTCTCGCCGACGCCAGCAGCGACACGAAGACCGGGACGAGCGCGTACGACCGGCTCAGGACCGCCGTGGGCGACCTCGCCGACAGGACCGCCGACGCCGACACCCGGACGCGTGCGCTGAAGGACGCCCTCGATCTCCTCTCCAGCGGCAGCATCTCCCTCCAAGCCGCCGAAGCCCGCGTCAACAGCGCCGTCCTGGACGTGAACGAGGCCATGGCAGACGGCATCGACAAGGCCGACGGCTACGGCAAGGCCCTGCTGAACAACAACGGCACCCTGAACACCGCCAGCCGCAACGGCCAGCAGCTCTACCAGTCCCTCACCTCCCTGAGCGACGCCGCCGCCGACGCGTCCGTCTCCGCGTACGCCCTCGCCCAGCAGAACGGTCGGCCGCTCACCGATTCCCTGTCCGCGGCCCGCGCGGAGATGACGAAGGCGAGGGCGGCCGCGATCGAGGCGGCCCAGGGCTACGGGCTGACGCGCGCGCAGGCCGAGGCGGTGGCCGACAGTCTCGGCCTGCTGCCGTCGAGGGTCTCGCTCCTGCTGGAGACGGAGGGCATGGACTCCACGCTGGCCGATCTCCTCGCCGTCCAAGCCGAGTTCGACCGGTTCCCGAAGAAGGCCACCATCCAGGTGGACTCCCTCAGCACCGAGGCACAGAAGGACCTCAAGGACCTGGGCTACAAGGTCGAGACCATCCCGGGCACCCGCCAGATCAGGATCACGGCTCCGACGAAGAGCGCCCGCGGCGCACTTCAAGCCCTCATCGACCAGCTCAGCTCCACTCCCGACCACAAGACGGTGAAGGTCAGTGCCGCCACCGTCGGCGCGCTCACCAGCCTGAAGGCCGTGGAAGCCCAGCTGACCAAGACGCCGTACGCCAGGACCGTCACCATCAGCGCGCCAACAGCCGCCGCTCGCAAGGCACTTCAGGACCTCGGCTTCCAGGTGCAGAACATGCCGGACGGCCAGGCCGAGGTCACCGTCCCCGTCCAGCCGCCGCTGACCGCGCTCCACACCATCCAGGGCGCGATCAACAACATCACCGGCAACAACGTCGGCGTGGGCGTCTACCTCAAGGCCACGTCCTGGGACCGGGACGGCAACGGCATCCCCGACGCCATCCAGGCCCGCGCGGACGGCGCGGTCGTCGACTACTTCGCCAACGGCGGCGTACGGCGTGAGAACCACGTCGCGCAGATCGCCCCCGCCGGCTCCTGGCGGGTGTGGGCCGAGCCGGAGACGCAGGGCGAGGCGTACGTGCCGCTCGCCGCGAGCAAGCGCCCGCGCAGCAAGACGATCGTCGAGGAGGTCGTCCGGCGCTTCGGCGGTGACGTCACCTGGTACGCGGGCGGCGGCCTGTCCGGCTGGTCCTACGGCCCCTCCAGCGGGAGCGAGCTGATCTCGGTGACGACGATCCGGTCGGACTCCATGCGCACCGTGAAGAGGAAGGGCAAGGAGGTCGAGGTCTTCGACCTGTCGAAGTTCGAGAAGAACCTCGACAAGGCGGTGAAGAGGTCCGAGCGGTGGCGCAAGGACCTGCGAACCGTAGCCGGTCGCGCGGGCCAGGACGTGGCCGACGCGTTGGAGGCGATGGGCGAGGACGGCATCGAACTGACCCACAAGATGGCCACCGGCTCGTCGAAGTACCTCAAGGAGATGGCCTCCGACCTGGAACGGCTGGGACTGGTCGCGAAGGCGTCCCTGGGCGACTTCACCACCCAGCTCAAGCGGGCCGTGAAGGACCAGAGCGCCTTCGAGAAGAACCTGACCAAACTCGCCGCCCTCGGCTACGGGGACCTCGCCGCGAGGCTCGCCGAACAGGGTGACGAATCCGCCGAGGACCTGGCCGCCGAGGCGGTGAAGGACAAGAAGAAGGCGAAGAAAGCCGACGACGCGGCGAAGGCGGCCGACAGGACGCTCGCGGCCGAGGACCTCACCGACCTCCTCGACATCATCGGCGCGATCAAGTCGAGCAGCACAGGCATCCACAAGGTCGCCGACACCACCGGCCTGGAGGAGGACCGCGTCATCGAGGTCGGCAACCTCGGCAAGACCCGCATCAAGTCCGCCCTCGGCTCCCGCGCAACGAAGTTCCTCGATGACCTTGCCAAGGCGACCAAGGGCCTGGCCTACGCGAACGGTGGCGTCTGGGAGCCCGGCATCTACTCCTCGCCCACCGCGCTGATCAAGTTCGCGGAGGCGAGTACGGGTGGGGAGGCGTTCATCCCGCTCGCCTCCGCCAAGCGCACGGCGGCGACGGCGGTACTCGCCGACGTGGCCCAGCGCTTCGGTCTCCAACTCGCCTCAGAAGTAAGACCAGTTGGCCCCGTGCACACGGTCGACGCCCGCCCGGCCGGATCCGTTCAGGTCGTCGTCGTACGGGAGCAGCAGCCGCTGATCGGCACCATGCCGGTCACCGTGTCCTCGGCTCAGGCCAGTCCACAGCAGATCGGTGCCGAGGTCATGCGCCGCCTGCGCAACGCACGGAGAGGAGGCCGGCTGTGACGGCGGAACTCGCCGAGTGGCAGATCGAGGTCGCCGGAGTCCTGATCGGCGCAGGAACCGACGTCCTGGTGAGCGAGGTCGAAGGTCTCGGTATCCCCGAACTTCGTACACAGGATGTGGACAACCCCGTCGGGGACGGCGCGTTCCCCGGCGTCGACCTCTACAGCGTACGGACAATCCGTGTCGAGGCGGGCATCCGCACCGCAGGCAATCCGGCCGCGGCCCTCGACGTGCTGGGCCGGCTTCACCGCGCCGCCGACGATCCCGCGGTACGGACGGACGCGGGTGCGCAGTCCGTGCTGCGCCTGCGCTGGCCGGGCCGTACGACGCGTCGCCTCTACGGCCGTCTGCGCCGAGTGGAGGCCACGAGCACCGCGAACACGCTGCACGGCTGGATCCCCCTCGACCTGGAGTTCGCGGCACTCGACCCCCGCTTCCACGCCGACGACGCCTCCGCTCTCACCCTCGCCCTGTCCGCCGACGGCCTGGGCGGCTTCCGCGCGCCGCTCGTCGCCCCGCTGACGACCGGTGTCGCGATCCCCGACGAACGGCGTGGCTGGGTACGCAACGACGGCGACCTGCCCGCCTGGCCGTCCCTCCGCATCACCGGCCCGTGCACCAACCCGCGTATCCGCCACGTCGAGTCGGGCGAGGTCATCGAGCTGTCCGTCGCACTGCGGAGCGGCGAACAGGTCGACATCGAGACGCGGCCCGGCACCCGCTGGATCCTCCGCGACGGGACCGGCAACCTCGCCCCCGCGCTCTCCCCCGCCTCCCGACTGGACACCTTCGTCATCCCGCCCGGCGCCTCGGAGATCTGGTGGACCGCCCGCGACTACACCAACACCACCCGACTGGCCGTGACGTGGCGTGCGGCCTACGCGGCCCTGTAGCCCACCGAGGAGTTCCTACGTGACCCTGATCAACCCGCCGCTGCTCACCCACGGCGGCACGCACGCCGCCCGGGCCTTCCGCATGATGGTCCGCGATCTCGCCCGCGGTTCGCAGGGGGTGACCGAGGGCGACGACCTGAAGGTGAGGCAGCTGTCCACGCCCGGCGCCGGGGTGCGGGTGGTGGACGGCTCGGCGGTGGTCCGAGGCGCGGCGTGGGGGCAGGGCTCGTACACGCAGTACAACGTCGGCGACGCCACCGTGCCCATCGCGCCAACGGGAGCCAGCGCCCGCTCGGACCTGGTCTGCCTGCGGGTGGAGGACCCGGAGTACGAGGGCACCCGGAACCCGGAGGCCGACGAGATCGGCTACTTCCACGTGGTCAGCAACGTGTCGGCCACGGCGACGACCGTGCCGGCCGGGATGACCGCGATCCCGCTGGCTCGCGTCGACATCCCGGCCAACACCACCGTGCTCACGGATTCGGTGATCACCGACCTGCGACAGATCGCGAACCCACGCCGTGAGCGACGCCTGTACACCGCCTTCCCCGGCTCCGTGAGCACGCTGACGTACTCCGACAACAAGTGGCACACCTGGCCGGTGGCGGCCAGATGGTCGGTGCCCGTGCCCTCCTGGGCGACCACGGCGAAGCTGGTCACCACGGTCGCCGGCCTGCGGCTGACCCGCGCGGATGTGTACGCGAGGATGCAGAACGTCCTGGGCGGTACCGTCTTCGGCCAGGACACCGCCATCGACGACGACCAGGGATCCGGAACCCGCCGCAACACCGTCGTCATCGCCGACAGCATCACCGTCACCGCCACCATGCGCGGCACCACGCAGAGCTTGTACGTGCAGACGTACATGTCGAAGAGCGAGACCGGCGACCTGTCAGTCGATGCCGCCACCTCACTGGTCGCGGACATCGAGTTCACCGAGAGTGTGCGGTGAGGCCGAGCCGATGACGACGTCGTACCGCTACCGCAGCTGGCACGCCCTGACCGGCGAACCGCTGGCCGCCGATCTTCCGCTTTCCGAGGTCGAGTTCGGCCTGTCCCTCAACGCGACCGGGGACCTCACCGGCCGTCTGGAGCCGCGCTTCGCCCACCTCCTCCCCGCCCAGCTCGATCCCGGCAACACGCTGCTCACCGCCGAGCGGGACGGCACCCTGCTGTGGGGCGGCGTCGTCTGGCGCGCGGAGCCGGAGGGCGCCGCATACCCCATCGAGGCGGCGGGGTGGGGCAGCTACCTGCACCGCCGCCACGACGTCCACGGCAACCTGAACGGCCGAGGGCCGTACACCTACGCCGACCCATGCCAGGTCATCCGCGACGTCTGGGCCTACGCACAGTCCCAGCCCGACGGCGACCTCCGAGTGACCGTCGACGGCACCACCGGCAAGGCCAAGGCCGGCACCCCTGCCGAGCCGTACACCACCGACTGGTGGGAGGCCCCGCTGCTCGGCGAGGTCGTCGACGACATGGCGCAGGTCGACGGCGGCCCCCAGTGGACCGAGACCACCGCCTGGACGCCCATCGGCCGCCCGGGCGGCCGCATCCGTCTCGGCTGGCCCCGCCTGGGCACCCGTCGCACCGACATCTCCTTCACGTCCGGTATCAACGTGGCCGCCACCGTCCCGGTGGTCTACGACGCCGACGAGTACGCCCAGGTCGTCATCGCCCTCGGTGCCGGAGAGGGCCGCAACCGACGCCGCGCCGTCGACGCGATCCGAAACGGCCGCCTCCGTCTGGAACACGTCCTCGAAGTCCTCGCCGAGAAGGCCAACGACCGGCTGGCCGCCCGTGCCCGCGCCGAACGCACCGCCCGCCAGGTCCTCGGTGAGGTCACCGAGATCCGGGTCCTTGACCACCCGGCCGCCCCGACCGGCAGCTGGCAGATCGGCGACGACGTCCGCGTGTCCCTCCACGACCAGTGGTCGGACTACGACGGCTGGTGCCGCGTCACCGCCTGGACCCTCCGCCCGCCCCAGGGCAACGACCCCGAACGCATCACCCTCACCCTCGCCCGCGCCGACCGCTTCACCTACGGGAGCTGACCGACTGCCATGGCCAACGATCTCGCGAAACTGGCGGCCCGCATCGCCGCCCTCGAACGCCGCCTCACCCAGCAGACCCGCACCTCCCGCCTCGCCTACTCCTCGCTCGAGAACGGCGCGCTGGACGTGTACGACGAGGACGGCTCCCTGCGCGCCGTCATCGGCCAGCAGCCCGACGGCACCACCGGTGTGAACATCGTCAACGGCCCGCCGCCCTCACAACCCACCGCGCCGATCGTCGCATCCGTCCTCGGCGGCATCACCGTCTCCTGGGACGGAGGCTTCACCGACGGCTCCACCGTCCCCCTGGACTGGGCCCGGCTCGAAATCCACGCCTCTACCGACGCCACCTACGACCCGAGCCCGGCCACACTCCAGGCAACGATGGAGACCGCCCAAGGCGCGACCGTTGTCGTGCCCTGCGATACCGACGTCTACGTGCGCACGCTGGCCCGGAACACCTCCGGCGCCGCCTCCGCGCCCACGGTGACGGTGGGACCGTACGGGCCGGCGCCCGTCATCGCCGACGACGTCCTGGACGGCATCGTCACCACGGTGAAGTTGGCCGACGACGCGGTGACGGACGCCAAGGTCGCGGTCGCCGCGATCGACTCCGCCGCGCTCGCCGACAACGCGGTCACTGCCGGGAAAATCGCGGCCGGTCAGATCCTGGCCAGGCACCTGACCGTGGGCTCCGTACAGGCCGACGCGCTGGCCGCGTCCTCCGTCTCCGCCGACAAGATCGCGGCGAACTCGGTGACGACGGGGAAGATCGCCGCGCTGGCGGTGACCGCTGACCAGCTGGCCGCGAACTCGGTGACAGCAGCCAAGATCGCGGTCGGGTCCATCGACGCCACGCACATCAAGGCCGGAGCGATCACCACGGACAAGCTCGACGCCAACGCGATCAACGGCAAGGTGATCACCGGTGCCACCGTGCAGACGGCCACCTCGGGGGCCCGCATCGTCCTGAACGCCTCCAACCTGACCGGGTACGGCACCGGCGGCAGCAAGATCGGCATCGAACCCAACTCCACGTACCCGTACATCTACTGGTCGTCGAGTGACGGCACGAACAAGGCGGTCGCCAACGTCTCGGGCGGCAGCGCCGACGCCAACCTGGGTTTCAACAGCGGAACGTTCGTCGACTCCGCCGACAGCGTCACCTACAAATGGCGCACGTGGTTCGGCAACGACTTCTGGGTCGCCGAGCGCATCAACGCCTCTACCAGCGCGCCCAACGGTGGCCGCCTCTACCTGGGCAAGAGCACGGCACAGCTCAGCGCCGGCCCCAGCGGAACCATGACCCTGACGGCAGAGGCCGGAATCCGCGCCGCAGGGACCTTCCGCGCCGACAACATCAGTGTGGGCACGGTGTCGATCAGCCCCGTGGCGGGCACCCCCACGTCCGTCACTCTCTCTGGCGGCAGTATCAGAGGCACCAGTTTCCGTGGATTCGTCACGCCCATCACGTCTCTGCCCGGGACCCAGGTCCTCGGGGTCAGCTGCAACAACGTGAGTTCCGCCGGGATGACGATCTGGCTCACCCGCACCAACACCACCACGACAGGCGTCTACTGGATGATCATCGGAGAGGACTAGCCCATGGCGACTCAAGACGACGAAACCGAGCCCGAGCCGGTCACTCTCGTGGCCACATGTCGAACTTCCGGCTGCCCATCGCAGGACCAGCCATTCGTCGGCACCTACTACGCCAACGCGGAGCCGCCGCTCTATCGAGGCCTGTGCATGGGGTGCGGCCAGCCGGTCAGCGACCTGGTGACGCCGCTGAACGGCCCCGTGAGTTAGGCTCCGCGCGGTGGGTGACCCTCTACCCAGCACGTGCAGCCCGATCTTGAGGGACCGCCGGTTGGCCACTGGCGCAGTTCACGCATGCGGAGGCGCGGGGGAGAAAGCGTCCTGACGTGGCTCAGCCACTGTCCGCAGACCAGTTCCTCGCCGTCCTGAAGAGGTCCGGCGTCCGCGTCGTCGAGCACGGCAACTGGCGTACCCACAACCGCAACCACAAGGGCGCCTGGGGCCCGGTCCACGGCGTGATGATCCACCACACCGGCCCGTACTCCACCGAGGCCGGCATGGTGGAACTCTGCCGTACCGGCTACACCTCGCTCCCCGGGCCGCTGTGCCACGGCGTCATCGACCGCTCCGGCACCGTGCACCTCGTCGGCTACGGCCGCGCCAACCACGCCGGCTCCGGCGACGACGACGTCCTCAAGGCCGTCATCGCCGAGAAGCCGCTGCCGCCGGACGACGAGGCCAACACCGACGGCAACCCCCACTTCTACGGCTTCGAGTGCATCAACACCGGCGGCGAACAGGCGTGGCCACAGGCTCAACTCGACGCCATGCACAGTGTCAGCGCGGCCCTGTGCCAGGCCCACGGCTGGAGTGCACGGTCGGTGATCGGCCACAAGGAGTGGCAGCCCGGCAAGCCAGACCCGGCCGGCATCTCGATGGACGACTTCCGCACCGCGGTCGCCAAGCACCTCAGCGGAAAGCCGGCCAGCAGCACGCCGACCGAGGACGAGCCCGGGTACGCGCCGTTTCCCGGCGCTGGCTACTTCCGTACTGGCCGCAGCTCCGCCCTGGTCACCGCGATGGGCAAACGGCTCGTCGCCGAGGGCTGCGGCAGGTACGCCAATGGCCCGGGCCCGAGCTGGACGGACGCCGACCGGCGCTCGTACGCCGCCTGGCAGCGCAAGCTCGGCTACTCCGGCGACGACGCAGACGGCATCCCCGGCCCGACCAGCTGGGCCAAGCTCCGCGTCCCCAAGCCCTGACCCAATCGTCGAGAGGACGTCTTCCCCGTGGTCACCTCCACCAGAACACCCAAGCTCCTCGCCGACATCGCCGAACGCGCCGTGCTGACGTACGTCGAATCGTTCCTCGGCCTTCTCCTCGCGTCCGGAGCGACCAACGTCGTCACCCTCTCCGCGCTCGAGTCGGCGGCCATCGCCGCGATTCCCGCGGGCCTCGCCGTCGCCAAGGGCGCAGTCGGCTCCCTCCTCGGTCGCGCCGGCACGGCTTCGTGGCTCCCGGCCGACAGCGACCCGGCCTCCACCACCATCAACTGATCAGGAGCAGCAAGCGCCATGCCCGACGGAGAGATCGCCCTGGAGCTCGCCGAGCTCCGCCGTGCGCTCGAAGTCGGGCTCGCGCGGATCGACGGCCAACTCGCGCTCCTGGTCCAGCGTTCCGACCAGATTGACAAGGCCATCGAGGAACTGGACGGCCGGGTCACCGCCCTCGAGCGCTCCCGCTGGCCCCTCCCTGCCATCAGCGCGCTCACCGGTGTTGCCGCGTTCGCTGTCGCCGTCTGGTCGGCACTCGGTCGGTGACCTGGCCGGGCCCACCTGTGTTCGAAACCGCGTCAGTGCGTGGCAGTAATCACGCCCTTGATCGGAGCAACACGTTCTTATGAAGATGCTATGAGATCACCTGTTCGATAAGTTGTGCCGCGACCATCACTTTCAGTCGCAGGGGGAACAACTTTGCGTACACGCAGGAGACTTGCGGCCCTCTTATCCATCGCAGGCGTGGGCATAGCCATGCCGCTCGCCGGAGCGGCACCAGCCCAGGCGGCCCCTCCAACGACCGCCTGCAACACCATGTACAGCGCCCAGATCACCTTCTGGGCCATGACGTGCAGCCGACCGGGCCAGCCCGTGATCGGCGGCTTCGCGACCTGGCGGAACGTACCGATCACCTACGACCAGGTCAGCACCGACGCGACCGTCCAGACGGCGAACTACCTGCGCGTGACGCCCAACACCGACGGCGACGAGTTCGGCCGGAACATCGAGATCGGCCTGTACGCCGAGAAGACCGGCAAGACCACGATGAAGTACGGGCCCCGCTGGACCGAACTCGGCAAGGACGGCGGACGCACCAAGGCCATCACCGCCGGCGTGAACCCGGGCAAACCGGACAAGCGGAACCACACGTACATGCTGGTTCGCCAGGACACCGGCAACCAGTGGGACGTGCTGTACGACTTCAACACCGTCGGCAGCACCACCGACCAGCTCAAGGTCATCGGGGGCGCCACCAACCGCGTCGACGTCGGTCTCGAGGTGACGGGCCCGCAGTACACGAACGTTCCGGACATCGCCAACCGCATGCAGTTCATGGACGGCAACAAGTCCTGGCACCAGGTTGCCACGAACAACGTCGCCAAGGTTCTCTCGCTGCCCACCTGCAGCAGCACGAACAAGCCGCCGTACTGCTTCACGAGCAAGCTGACGGACAACACCACGTTCACCCAGTGGACGGCGAGCAAGCCGCGCAAGCCCACGCCCTCCGTCGCTGTCACGCGGGACGCAGACGACCCGACGTCATGGGCATCTCTGCTGGAAACCGAGGACGTACCGGCCACCTTCAACGGCGTCGACCAGAAGGCCCTGTCCGCGTGCCTGGACCAGGACCCTGACAGCTGCCTCCAGACGGTTCCCGGCCTGTCCGAGTGCGTGCAGACCGCCCACGTCTGCAACGCCGTCGCTCTGGAGGCCAAGCCAGAGGTCATGGCCGCCCGCGCTGCCGGCGGCACGCCCAGCGCAGCGTCCCTCCGCGAGCGCGCCGCGCACTCCTTCGCCATCGACCCGCAGCACATCGACCTGGCCCGGTCGTCGACCACCGGGCAACGGTCCCTGGGCACCGGGACAGAGCCGACATGGACCGTCAGCTCCCAGCAGATGACAGCGGGACTCGAACACGACCACCGGCGCTACCGGGGCTTCACCGCCGTGTACTCGGCCCGGACCGGCCAGCTCCTCGAAGCCTGCTGGGGCGGGATGTGCCGTTCCTGAGCGGACGGAACCAGCAAGGCACCACCCGCGACGGCCGCCGCCACGAGCGATCCCGGCCGAGGCCTTCCACCATCCGAGACTTCACCACGCTTCCCAGGGAGCAACTCCGTATGCAGCACCCCAACCACCGAATACGACTGGTCCGCTGGGCCCGCCGAGCAGCAGCCGCCTGCGCCGTGACCCTCCTGACCACCACCGCCGCGACCGCGGCGCCCACTCAGGCGCACACACCGCGACCCGCCACGACCGCAGGGTTCGTGAACTCCTCGTCCGTTCCCAAGTCCGAGCTCCAAAAGCTGAACCACCCGGTTCCGTTCGCCGTCTACCGGCGCTCGCACGGCAAGCAGACGCGGCACGGGCACACGGTCCGGCGCGCACCCGCGGACGAACAGTCGGACCTGCGCCAGCAGTGCGAGCAGCAGGCGGCAGCCGCGAAGACCCAGGCCGGCTGGCTCAAGAGCCGCTTCGAGAGCTGTCAGAAGAAGCCGTACGACCTGATCCTGCGCGACAAGAACGGCACCGAGGCCATCGGCCGTCTCTGGTTCGACATGTGGACCCTGGGCTTCGCCTACGACGGAAGCCGCAGGGTCGACTACCTGGCCAGCGTCGAGAACATCCGCGTCCAGACCGCGCCTCCCGAGGACGCCACCAAGTGGAGCATCGCGCAGTCTTTCCGGGACGACGTCAACGCCAGCGCCAGCGACCCCAATCCGCAGATCACCGCTCCCAGCACGGTCCAGCGCGACGAACTTCTCGGGGTCTGGAACGACAAACCGACGTGGGCGCTCACCTACACCTCCCCCGACCTGGGAGCCCAGTTCAACAACGGCAACCAGCAGAAGGTCGCGGGAACGGTCTCTATGGACCTCGGCGTCTCGTCGCCCAGCGTCTCCCCGTACAGCGAGGTCGACGCCTACCACTCCGGCGTCCGCTTCGACTACGCCGGACGCGTGGCAGGCAAGTTCAAAGGTACTGTCTTCACCGGAGCCCACGTTGAACTGGTCATGAGCCGCAAGGACTCCGAGGTGAAGGAGAGCGCCCTGCACATCTACGACGCCTTGAAGCGCCCGGAGCGCACCTTCCCGTCCTTCGCGGGCAAGACCGTCCCGGGTGAGAAGGAGCCCCTTCACCGGCTGATCGACCAGGACAAGCAGGATGCGAACCGCACCAAGTCCATCAAGGAGTGCAAGAAGGTGTGGGGCGACTACTCGGGGAGTGGGCTTGAATGCGACGAGTATCCCTTCGCCAGCACCAAAGAAGGCTCGACCAAAGGTGACAACAGGTACTCCGTCCGCCTGATCACCGGCACGGACAACCACGCTGGCGGCCAGCGGATCGACGCGATGTACACAGCCAACCGAGTCCTGGACGGCGACCCCTTCTACGTCAAGATCACCGACTGACAGAAAGGTTTCTCATGGCGCTCCTCGCCGAATACGGCGTCACCGCACGGCCCGACCGCAGCATCGTCGAGGTCCATGACGCCGACGCCTACCTCGGCGACCAGGCCGCCCTGAGTGCCGCCGAGGTACAGGTGGTGGCGGGCAACGGCTACCACCTGTACCTCCTCAGCCTGCAAGCGGACATCAAGGTGCGCGTCACCATCCGCGTCTGGGACACACCACCCGAGCCCCCTGCCGACGCGGAAGGACACGTCCCGGTCAGCATCGAGTCCGAAACCGGCATCCTCGTCGTCAACCAGCTCACCCTTGGCCCGGCGGGCGAGATGACTCTGCCTCGCCCGGGCGTGTACGAAGGCTACGCGTGGTGGGCCGGACGGAAAGCGGCCTCCGCCTACTACGACGACGTCCTGAGCAGGATCGACGACGACTGGACCCCCGAACTGATCCGTCAGGCCTGGGACCGATGCCCGGCCGACGAACGCTACGTACTCGACCTGGCCTTCGTCCGGGAGTCTGAACCGGACGACGAGGATGACGACTGACAGCGCGCACTTGTCGTGCACCGGGACTCTTCGCGGAGAGTCGCGCCAGGTCAGGCAACTGTGGTTGACGCAAGCGGAGACAGAGCCAACGGTCAGGGTTCCGGTGACCGCTGTCACTGCCCGAGTTGAGCGGCCAGGAACACCGCCGCCACCGAGGGGCGGACCGCGTACGTTGCTCCAGCGCTCCCCTCAGGGGCCTCCCACCAGTAGAACGGCAAGCGCCGCCCACTGTTGCTGTCCGCCTTGCTCATCCCATTCAGCACACCGGCCACGCGGCGAGCGATATCGCCCTCGTTCGACCACCCCAGAGCCTTGTCCGCCAGCTCTGTGCAGTGGATCGCCCGGCCAGGGTTACGCAGCAAGTACTCGAACATCTGCCGGGCCTGCGGCGCGAGTTCAAGCAGGAACGTCGCGGCGCGCTCCAAGTCCTCCGGGCCCCATTCCGGGGCACGGTAGTGCCCCTCTTCGCCACCTGCGACGTCGGTCAACCGCTGAGCGGCATCAGCCGAAGATCATCAGTAGTGGGGGTCGATCCGGCGCTTGGCGGCGCGGATGAAGCGGGTCATGAGGTCGCTCTGCCAGTCGGCGAGAACGCTGCTGGTCACACTGCCACCCGGCCGCCGCGGTCTGCGCCTTCGGTCCTGCTCGGCGGGGGCGCCCCTGAGCCGTGCCCTGAGGTCGGCCGCCCGTTCCTTACGCTCCCGCTCGAATCGGGATGCAAGGGCGTCCCGAAGGTCTCCGATACCGATCGTGGCGCCCATCGCCGTGAGCAGGTCGTCCAGTTGCCACGACACGAGGGTGCCGCTGCGAGCGAGATAGAAGCCGGCGGACTCCAGTTGGTAGCCGTCGTCGTAGTCGAGGAGGGCGTAGCCGACGAGCTGATACAGCTCCACGCGCCCGATCCGGCGGGGATCCGCGTAGGCCTTGATGTCGATGAGCGTGCGGTTCAGGATCAGGTCCGCATCGGCACCGCCAACATCCCGCGTGCCGGCAAACCACGGACCGGCGAGCTTGTCTTGGGTCGGCATCTGCGCCAGAGGATGGAAGACCGGTGCGGCCAACGCTGCCAGTTGTACGAGATCATCGACGGCAGCCGGTGGCACACGGGTCACCCACGACTCAAGGCTGGTTGCGGCGCCGTCGCAAAGGAGCCAGTCAACCGCCTGCGAGATCCCCCCGCGGACGTCAAACAGGGCGGCCAGGTAGCAGTAGCGTGCCAGCAACTCCTCGTCCTGGGCGGCAGAGCCCTGTGCTACGCACAACGCCGCAGTGAGGTCTGCGGGGGCCGCATTGACGGCCGCGCGTATCTCATCGGGAGCGCGCCGCAATTTCGCCTGCAATGCGGGCAGGACCCGACCGAGACCGATCCCATCCGACGTGCCGACTCCGTCACTGGGCCGTCCGTTTCGACGGTCGATGCTCTGGGTCGGCCCGACCATGAGACGGACGCGTTCATCGATCGCTCGACCGATCAACTGCCAGGGATGGTGAGTGCCAACGGGTACATCCGGCCTGAATGGCGCGGGCGCGTCGGCCAACGAACGGCGGAGCTTGGACCGGGCGGCTTCCCAGTCCGGGAGGTAGCCGTCCATGAAGACCGTAACCGTCGATGTGCGACTTCCGAGTTGGGAAGACAGGGACATGGCGGACCAAGGTAGCGAAGTTGTCTATCCGTTCGCACGGGAATGTGATCCACGCCGCCAGGCAGTTCCTGATGATCTTCGCGTGGTGTCGCTCGCTGGCTGTCCGTCCTCGCAGGTCAGGACATGCGGGCCGCGACATCGCGTATAGAAGCTCAGTAACCGTGACCGGACGGCCCTCGCCCAGCAACTATGCTTGACGCATCAAGTCAGTTTTATGTGGTCGACGGTCCCGGAGGGCGTTGTGGCGAAGAAGCGGTTCCCCTATCTCCTGGGGCACGGCGAGATCGCGTCCCTCTACGACGTGGAACGGCAGACCTCCCAGCTGTGGAAGACCCGCGGGGTGCTGGGCGAGCCGGACGTGGTGATCTCCGGAAACCCGTACTGGCTGCTGCCGACCGTGCTCGGTCTCGCCGAGGACGGGTCACGGGAGTACCTGCCGGAGCGGCTGAAGGAGTACAAGGCCGGCATCGACGGCGGGTACGAGGTCAGCGACGAGGCGGAGCTGCCGCACATCGTCGGCCTGAAGGAGATCCCCTGGATCTTCGGCAAGAAGTACATGGACATCTACCAGTGGCGGGTCCGCAGGAGTTTCGCGCCCGAGGACGCGATGGTCTCCGGCTCACCTCTGTGGCTGCTGGAAACCGTACTGGAGGACGCCGAGCGCCGCGGCCGGGTGACTGTCCGGGACGGCATCGACCGGATTCGGGCGGGCGAGCGCGAACAGATCAAGCCCCGAGGCCGGAAGCCCACGACCGAGCCGAAGCCGACTCCACCGCCGCTGCCGGAAACCAGGACCTTCCGACCGGGTGAGCACTCGGCTGAGGAGGTCACGGCGTTCGCGGCGGAGCTGTTGGGAGCCGGCTTCTCGCTCTCGGTACGGCCGAAGCGATAGCGGAGTTCGCGACGCGACCGAGCACGGCCGTCAACCGAGCCCTCTCCCCACCGCAGGGTGTCAATCCACGCTCGACACGCTTAGGGTGTGCGTCAACATGTGTGGAGACGGAGCATGAATCTTCGATGACTGGAGGGCGCACCAAGAACAAGCCCCGTCCGACCGTGAACGCGCACCTGTCGACCGAGCGACATTCACAGCACCGCACTCCATTTCCAGCAGCACAGCCACCGCTCCGGCGTGCGCCCGACATCTAAGCGGAACTTGACGCAAGAGATCAAGTGAAATAGATTTATATCACTCCTCAGCTAGCAATGACATGTGTTGCAACAGTTGAGGGATTCTTGAAGTTTCTGATCACCTGGAGGGGACGTGGCCGACACTCCGGTCACCTGGCTCGCGATCCGCGAGGACCAGAAGGCGTTCGAGGACCAGCAGTTACGCGCGCTGCGCGCGGCCTTCCCGGACCTGGCGGAGGCCAGTCCGGCACAGCTGGGGATCTTCTTCCACTACTGCAAGGCGTCCGGGCTGGACCCGTTCGGCCGGCAGATCTACATGATCAAACGCAAGTCGCGCAGCGAGATCCGTTGGACCATCCAGACCGGGATTGACGGCTACCGGCTCATCGCGCGCCGAGCCGCCGACCGGGCCGGACAGTCCATCGCCTACGAGGACTTCGTCTGGTACGACGCCGAGGGCGGCGAGCACACGGTGTGGCTGCGCGAGGAGCCCCCGGCCGCGTGCAGGCTCGTCGTCTGGCGCGGCGGCTCCCGCTTCCCCGCCGTCGCCCACTGGCGCGAGTACGCGCCGAAGGTGTGGGACTACGAGGCTCAGGAGTACAAGCTCGGCGGGTTGTGGCCGCAGATGCCCGCCAGCCAGCTGAGCAAGGTCGCCGAGGCGCTCGCCCTGCGCCGGGCCTGCCCCGCGGACCTGTCCGGCCTGCACGTCGACGAGGAGATGCACGCGGCCGACGCGGCGGAGTCCCGCGAGCGCGTCCAGGCCGCCGCCGCACGACTGGGGAACGGCGGGAAGGCCCAGCACGCTGACGAGTCCCGGCGGGACGGGGAAGCCTCCTCGTCCGGCAACGTGGTCGAAGGGGAGGTCCTCGAAACCGGTAGCGGCAAGGAGGCGCCTGAAGCCACATCAGCACAGGACAGCGAGAGGCCGCCGCCAGCCGATCCACGCGCCGAACTGGACCAGGCACGCAGGGAGGTCCAGCAACTGGCCAGCAGCCTGGACATGGGCTTCGACACCGTCAACGAGCGGTCCTTCGAGGACTTCGGCGTCTCCTTCCAGGACGCCAGCACTGATCAACTGCGCGCCCTACTCAACACGCTGCGGCCGGACGACGGAGAGACGGCCTCCGACAGCCCCGCCGATCCCGACTCGACGGCCGGCACCCCACCCACGCGCAGACGCGCCCCAGCCAAGAAGGCAACGCCCCGCAAGGCCACGGCGAAGAAGACCGCCACGCGGAAGAGCACCGCGGAGAAGCCGACGGCCCGGACCCGGAAGTCCTCCCGGAGCGGGACCACCACCGACTCGGCCCAGTAGCCCTGCCTGCCCGTCAGGCGGCAGGACAGTCCAGCCAACAGAGTGCGAGATCACCATGCCCACCGACGACAGCATCGCCGGACAAGCCACCGTCCCGGTCCCCGACCTGTGGAAGGGCGCCCACCGCGACGACCGCGCCAGACCCCGCTCCCGCCAGCGCCTCCTTGGCCCCTCCTCGATCGGCCTGTGCAGACGCCGCGCCGCCTACGAGGTCCACGGCACGTGGCCGACGGACCTCGCCGACAACATGCACGCCGCGATCCTCGGCACCTGGCTGCACGAGGGGATCCTGCGCGTGCTGCGGGAACAGTACGGCGCCCACACCGAGTTGGAGCTCACCAACGGCGTGATCCTCGGCCACGCGGACGCCTACTGGGCTCCGACCGACCCCCGCCGGCGAACCCCGGGGGCCCAGGCCGTCGACATGGGCGTCGTGGAGGACGTGAAGACCAAGAGCACCCGCGCCCTCGACGTCGTCGTACGCCAGGGACCCAGCCAGGCCGAGTGGTTCCAGGTCCACCTCTACGCGCACCTTCTCCGCACCGGTGGTCTCAAGGACCACCCCGACCTCCCCGCGGGTGAGCCGCTGCCGGTCGACGTCGTACGGCTGCGCTACGTCGGCCGTGAGTACGGGCAGGTCGTCGTCCACCAACGCCCGTACGACGAGGACGTCACGACGCAGGCCCTGGCGTGGGCCGAGGACGTCCTGGACAGCTCCGAGCCAGAGGCCATGCCGCGCGACCTCGACGGCCCGGGACTGTCGATCATCTGCGACAACTGCCCTTTCAGAACGGCCTGTTGGAATCTCGACCGGCTCGCCGACGACCGGGCCCCGCAGACGATCCTCGTCGAGGACACGGCGGCCGTCACCGAGGCCCTGCGCGCCTACGCCGACGCCGCCGAGGTGGAGAGCGCCGCGAAGAAGCGCAAGGCCAAGGCCCGCAAGATGCTGGACGTGGCAGACGCCGGTACGTACGGCGCCTTCAAGCTGTCCTGGTCCGGCGGCCACCCACGTCCTCCCGAGCCCGACCCCGAGGCGATGATCCGCATCATCGAGGGCCTCGGCGTCGACCTTCCCATGCGGCCCGGCGGGCGGACGTCGCGCACCATCAACGTCTCCCGCGTTCCCGAGGCCGGCTGACCCGGACGTCCTGACCACGACCACAGGTCGAGGTCATCTCACCGCCGTTACCGGCTGCCGGTGGCCCATCCACATCTGCTCACCGGACACACCCTGGAGGGGGAACCATGTCATCACCCACGCCCCGCGAACGGCTCGCGGGCAGCGGAGAGTCGCCCGACGCGGAGTTGCTCGGCGCCTGGGCACGCATCGAGCGGACGCTGCAGGAGATCGCGAACTTCGATACGAACGACCTCGGCGTCATCGCTCTGTTGCTGCGCCTCACAGAGGTCCTTGAGGGGCGGGCGCCCCTCGCCGAGCTGGCCGAACCGCCGTACCCGCTCACCGCCGACATCATCCGGCGGCTCCTGGCCGACGCGCTCACCGCGAGCTGGCCGCGCATGGCGCACGATGGCCACGCCGACGACGTCGCCAATTCCCTTATGAGTGTCGTCCTGCCGATCGTCTCCCTGTCGCGGGACGTGTCGTTCGGCTGGCGCGGCAAGGCTGTTCGGGCTCTCGACGAACGTGACCGGGCACGCGCGGCCGCGGTCGCCCTGGAGCAGTTGGGCGCCGAAGCCGCCCGTCTCCTGCGTGTTGGGCTGCCGGGGCAGGCCCTCGCTGTCCTGGAGAGCGACGGTCGGCCTCTCGGCCCCTGTGCTGCCCCAGGGCTCGTCGACGACACGGTGCCATCTGCCCGCCCCCTCAAAGACCGCGGGGCACACAACGGCGACCCCCGGTACGTCGACACGCCCGGCGGGGGTGTGTGGCTCCCGGAGCGCATGTTCGTCGTGATCGCCACCCGGCGTTGCTTCGACGGTGACTTCCCGGTCCTCGATCTGCATGGTGCCTATCCGCTGGTGGAGGACGCCAACGGCCGTGCCCGTGACCTCGTGCTCGAGCTGTCGCCCGCCGACCCCGCCGTGACGACCAACCCGGTCGACGGCTCGGTCGCGCTCACCGTCCCGCCGAACGGCTCGTTCACCGGGCTCGTCGAAGTGGTCGAGTTGGAGGTCGACCCGTACTCGTCGGAATCGACGCGGATCGTTCAGTACAAGCCCACACGCGAGGACACGTACGCCCCGGACGGCGGCCGCGGCCTCGACGGTGAGGAATGAGGGGATCGTGCGCCCCGCCTTCACGCCCCGGCCGCGCACCGCGGCGTCCGCGTTCGTCCTCAGCGGCACTGATCCCACCCGCGGGCCCAGACCCCGCGTCCACGTCAGCACCACCGCCACAGGCGAGCCCGGGGTCGACTTCCTCGCGGTCGAGCGGGTCGTCAACGGAGATCTCCCGCTGCCCGGCCTCAACGAGGCCGAGCAGGAACTCGCCGCACGTCTCATGACCCGCAAGGGCCTGGGCGCGGAGGAGATCGCCGAGCGCCTCCGCGTGGAGCCCCGCACCGTCACCCGCTGGCGGGCAGCCTGGAAAAAGGAAGAGGGGGAAGGCAGTTGAGCATCGAGGCCATGGCGTGGGCCTTCCGGCAGGACATCCCGAAGCCGGGCGCGAAGCTGGTGCTGCTGGCCCTGTGTGACTTCGCCGACGAGCAGTGGTCCTGCTTCCCGGGGCAGGCCACTCTGGCGCAGAAGACGAGCCAGGGGGAACGCACGGTCCGCCGGCACCTGGACTGGCTGGAGGCGGAGGGGTTCATCGTCTCGCACGCCCGTTTCTCGGACGGGCGACGCACCAGCAACCGCTACACGATCCATGCCCCTCGCCCGCAGGCGCCACCACCGTCGGGTTCGTCGGCGTCCGGTTCCGAGGCTCCCGCCCGGGAGGCGAGGAAGGGTGGGCAGAAACGCGTCGGCAGACGGACAAAGCAGGCGGCCAAAACGGCCACCGGTCAGACTGGCCAGCGGCCAGGTGCGACAGAGGAACCGGCCAAACTGGCCGGGGAACCGTCAGAGAACCACCAGAGAGACCCCCTGCCCCCGGCGGATGGTGACGGCCGCCGCGGGGCTGGCGGCTGTGCGGCGCATCCGGATTCCCCTGCCGCCAACTGCCGCGGCTGTGGCACGAGTCCGCGCGCCCTTCGCGACGCCGCTACGGCTCGGGAGAAGCGTGAGAAGGACGAACGCGCCCGCAGCCGGGACCGCCGCTGGTTCCGGGAAGACCAGGCGCGGCGCGCCCGCGCCGCGGAGCTCGAAGCCCAGGGCGCCCTCGAGGGGCCTCGCCAGGCGGCGCGCGAGGCGCTCAGACGCGGTCGCCCCCGAGGTGACAGACCGACTAGATAAATGAAACTTGACGACAATTAAGCAAGATTGATAAAATGTTATCAACATAATCAATCAATTTCCGTACATCCCGAAGGGCTTGATCATGTTCCGACATCTCACCCCCGACGAACAGCAGGCGCTCACCGCCAGACTCGCCACTCGCGGCGTCACACCCGAGCAGTTCGAGCAGGCCAAAGAGCAGGCACGCGCGATCGGCGAAGCCCTGGCCCGCGCCTACGGCGACGCGATCGGCCGCCCGGTGACCCCCCTGCAGTTCGTCACCGACGTTCTCGGCGTCGAGGGTGCCGACCGACTCCTCGTCCGCGCCCTGCGCGAGACGACCGGCCGACCGGACCTGTATGGCGACCTCTGAACAGGAAGGGCGGCTTCACACGCGTTTGACATGTGTGGTGACAGACAACTGCCGTCAGCCATAGATCTGCAGGCCCCGACCAGAGTGCGAGGAAACCGATGAGCATCCCCCTGTCCGACATCGCCGCGATAGTGACTGCCGCCCGCCTCCAGGGCCCGCCCACCGTCCGTGCCGACCCTGACGGCAGGCCTGTGCGCGCCCTGACGCTGCGCGGCCTACGCCCCGGCGAGTTGTACGACTTCACGCTCGACGACGGCCACCGCCGCTGGCACCTGGAGTCCGTCACCCACGAGAGCGGCATCGACATGCACGGCCGCACGCTCGGCAAACGCCTGTCGGCTCGGCTCGACGTCCTGCACGGCACCGCGGCCGAGCACTTCGACCAGCGCCCCCCGGCCCATCCGTAACGCCCCCACCAGCCTGCGGCCCGGGAGCACCGGAGCCCGGCATCCACGAAGGAGAGAGCGAAGTGGACCAGCCCACCCGCGAGCGCTTACTGCACGCCGAAGCCGCCAGGTACGGCATCGCCCCGGACGTGATCGACCGCGCGGTCGGCGTCATCGCCGCCGTCCAGCGTCGCGACCGCGCCGACTTCCGGGAGAACTTCGGCGGTGAACTGACGCCCGACCGGTGGCTCGCCGCGCACGGGGTCTCCGGCTTCAAGGAGCTGTGCGCGTACGCGGCCCGCAAGGCCGGCCTCGCCGACGACGGCGGCCTGATCATGCGCATCGTCTCCGCCGTCGCGCCGCAGCCCGAGCAGCGCGCCGACGATCGCCCCGTCCAGTTCTGGGCCCGCCCCCTCACCGACCCGGCCGAGGCGGCCTTCCCCGCGTACCGCGTCACCTACGAGGACCCACAGGACGGCATCAGCCCTGGCTTCGACTGGTCCGGAGCCCTCCTGCGCCGCACCCTGCGCGAGGCCGCCGCACGCGGCCGGGGCGCGGTGAGCCTCGAGGAGGCCACCGGGGTCGTCGCCTTCACCGAGGGCGACCTGAGTGGCGCCTACGTCGCACGCCCCGCCCCGGGCCACACCCAGCCCACCTGTACCCGCTGCGGCCAGTGGGAGAAGGAACACACGCTGCACGACCGCTTCGGCTCCTGCCCGGAGTTCATCGCTCCGGCCGTTCGCCTCGCTCCGGTTCCTGTGCCGTAGCGACTGCTCCGCCCGGGGCCGCGCGCCGGTGCGAGCAGCCCGGCCCCGGGCGGGCCCCTGCACTCCCCTCACACGCAAAGGAGTCAGTCCAGTCATGTCCCGAACACCCTGGCACGTTGGCGGCGCCCAGCGGCAAGGCCGCCGCGAGGTTCAGGCGGACGCCTTCGCCGTCGCGGTCGATCAGGCCACCGGTCGTATCGCCGTCGCCGTCACCGACGGAATCGGTGACACCACGGCCGCGGCCGGCGCGGCCGGTCTGGCCGCGGAGGAGGCGGCCGACGCCGCGCTCGGCGCCACGCCCGAGACCGGCTGCATCAGCGCGCGTGACCAACTCGCCGCCAGCGGCATCACCGCGGACGCGTCGATCGTCACCGCGCTGTTCGATCCCGCCCACAGCCGTGTCCGGCTCGCCTGGGCGGGGCTGTGCCGCGCCTACGTCCTCACCTCCGAGGGACAGCTCCAGCGCGCCACATACGACCACTCGCTCGGTGAGCGCATCCGCCGTCACACCGCTCAGCGCGGCCCGTTGCCGCTCTACGACCGCAAGGTGACACGCACCGTCGCACGCCACGAGTTCGTGACCACGTCCCTGCCCGTGCGCGGCACCACCGCGGTCCTGCTGTGCACCGACGGCGTCAGCCAAGGCGTCGACGAGCGGACGATCACCGCCGCGCTCCTCCGTGACAACCCGGACGAAGCCGCCGAACTCCTCGCCGGAACGGCCGGCATCAACGGCCCGGACAACGCGACCGCCATCGTCGTGCGCCGCGCGCACTGACCATCCCAACCAACTCTCTCAGGAGCCAACACCCATGCAGGAACGGGAACTTCGCCCGACTCAGATCCCCCTGAAGGACCTCGCGATGGCCTACCTCCAGGCCGGCGAGACCCTCTACCTCGCCATTCACGACGACATCACCGCCCGCGTACGCCTGGCCCACCCGGATGCCGAGCACCTGGAGGTCAGCGTCGATACCGACGGCCACGTCCGCCTGCACGGCATCTGGAGTGCCCAGGGCTCCGCGAGCGACAACCACCGCCTCCTCTACGACGCCCAGAACGACCCGAAGCAGAGCTGGCGCGACGGACCGCTGGACATCGACGAACTCCTCAGCGACCTCGAACGCGTTCTGAGCGGTGCCTTCCTCTACCGCTGGGGTCTCCTCGAACCGCACCCCGTCCACGAGCACCGCGACCGCCGTTGGCTCACCCTCCCGCCCGCTGACCGCGTCGCCGCCGTCGCTGCGATCGTGCGTCGCCACGTGCCCGACGCCGAATCGCTGGTCTGCCGCTTCGAGGCAGACCACCGGGGCGTCGCCGTCGGCTTCGAGCAGATCACGCTCGCGGGCGGCGAGACCGTCGGCATCCCGTGCCCCCGCTGCTCGCCGGAGTCCGACGACAACCTCTGGCCGCACGACATCTCCCACGAACTGGCCCGCCTCCTCGCCCACCTCTACGCCCTGCCCCACCTGCGCAGCCGTCACCTGAGCCCGTGCATGGCCGTCGCCTCCGCGCACGAGGGACAGCTGTGGCAGCTGGTCTTCCCGTACCGCGAGCACCCCTCCGCCGTAACCGTCCACGGCTGACCTCAGCGCCCCGGAAGGACACAGCCCTCATGACCGACACCGCAGCGAACCGGGCCGCCACAGCCCTGCGCCACCGCAATCTCGCCATCGACGCCTTCAACGCGGCCCAGGCCCAGTACGAGGTCGCGGTCCTCGACCACGTCACCGCGCGCATCGTCGAGGCGTACCCGGAGGCAACCCACCTCACCTTCGACCACTCCCCCCACGACCGGACCATCGAACTGCACGGCCTGTGGACCACGCACCGGGGCGGGACGGAGGAACTGGTCCTCGATGTCCGTAGGGACTCCGACACCACCACCCTGGACCTGGAGGAGCTCGCCGACGACCTGAGCGACGCGCTCGCCGGACTCCACTCGGCCACCTGGAGCGCCGTACGCCCGGCCCCAGGACCGGACCGACGCCGGACGCTCGATCTCCCGCCGGCCGACCGGATCGCGGGGATCGCCGAGCTCGCCCGCGCACACCATCCCCACGCCCAGATGATCACGGTCGAGTTCACCGGTGACACGTGCCGCGTACTCGACGTCATCTGCGCGGACATCCCCATGAGCGAGGGCGGCGCCATCCGGCTGATCCGCGCCACCGACGAGTGCCTCTTGTGGCCGCCGAGCGCCGAGCGACGGATCACGGCGCTCGCCCGGCAGATCCACGCCCTTCCGCACCTGCGTGCACGACACCTGGCGCGCTTCGGCGCCCCGGACGAGCACACGGCGTTCCTCCTGCTCCCCCAGACCGGCACCGACAGCGGCGCCGACAGCAAATGAGATGACATGCACATGACTTGCGAGCGCCCGTCGGGGCCATCCGTTCCCGCCACCCACGCCCAGACCATCGCGGCGAACGTGCTGAAGACCTGGCCGACGATCAACGACCTGACCATCGAGTACGTCGCCCACCACGACCAAGGCCCGCAGAGCTCCGTCACCTTCGCCATCGTGCGCGCCAGTGAGCCCTGGCCGGGCCAGGTCCTGATCCGCTGCGACGGCTACGGCCACATCACCCGCGGCTGCGAGCACCCGCGCCCCGACGGACAGCCCTGCTGGCACCCGTCGGCCTCCCACCTCTCGCTCCGCGACCCCGGCCAGTGCCCCCAGCACCTGCCGCCCCTCACCGAACACGAGTGGGTTCGGCACCCCGAACAGCCCCTCTACGGCCGCGTCACCCGCGTCGACCCGGACGGCACCGTGCTCATCGACTTCGCGAGCGGCGAACTCGCCCTCCACGACGCGCAGGTGCCCCGCGTTCCCCGGCACATCGCCACGGAACTCGACCGCGGCCCGGTCAACGGCACCCGACGCGTGCTCGACGAGTAGCCGGAACTCCGCCCGGTGCCGCGCGCGAGACGCCACCGAGCGGCCGACCACCCCACAACCACAACGGAAAGAGATCCCTGAGCATGAGCAACCACGCCGTGGTCACCCTCGACTTCACCAGACCTGTACACGCGCACGAACTGCGCCCCGGCGACGTGTTCGCCTTCCCCGACGCGGCGCACACGCCCCTCACCGTGGTCAGCGTCGAGAAGACCGTCGTCTCGCCCGAGCTCACCCTGCTCACGCTGGCCGTCCGCGGGAGCGCCGTGCCCCTCCGCCTCCCTGCCGGCACCCCCGTCCGCCCCCTGCGCATGGTCCGCACCGTCTCCTTGCCCTGCCTCCTCTGCCGCAGGCCCCAGGACGTCGAGCTCGACCTCCCGCACGACGGCGAACCCCTCTCCCTCGTCTGCGGCGACCACATCTCCGACACGGACCAGACGACGGAGGACAAGTGATGGCCCTCCACTACCTCAGCGCCGTGCGCCTCCTCCGCCGCGCCGACGAGGAAAAGGCTCGTGCCCTGTACGCCGACGTCATCGAGGCCCTCGAACAGCACTGCACGGACGTGGGCGTGGACTGGTGCGGCAACGAGCTGAACATCACCGTCCAGCTCACGACCGACGGTGAGCAGTACGTCGCCGTCACCGGCCGCGAGTCGCTCCCCTGGCACAGCGACCGAACCGAGATCGGCGGCTGGAAGGCCGTGCACATCGACAACACCTTCGGCACAGCGAAGGTCGTCTACGACACCACGACGGCCGCGGGCGACCCGCCCGGCGACATGTCCCTCGAACCTCTCGCCGAAGAGGTCGGGTCGTACGTCAACGGCTGGCGCGCCGAACGCGGCGGATAACCCGCCCCACCCACACCAACCAGGGGGCCGAGCGCACGCCATCGGCCGGCCCCCTACCCCACCCATGCCTCCATCACGAGCATCACGAGAGAGAGCCCCTTGTGCTGACCTTCACCGTCGGCAGCGGCCCGGCCCTCGCAGTCACCGAGTTCGCCGACTTCGACACCGGCCAAGCCGTGTACCGCGTCACCGGCATCGGCGCCTTCACCCTCGGCTGGGATCCCGACCACCACCCCGAAGCCGACCAGGACCCCGTGCAGGAGATCCTCCAGGTCGCCTACGGCACCGGCCCGCTCGGCTTCCGCATGGCCGAGGCCCCGGTCATCTTCGGCATCACACTCGCCGGCGCCGAGCCCTTCACCCGCACCGCCCTGGACGCCGGAGCCCTACGCCTCCGCCCGTACCGCCTCATCGTCAGTGCCCCCGTGCGCGTCCCGAAAGGCACCGCCCTCCGCACCTCCGACATCGTCGCCGCCCTGGCACGACACTGGCTCGCCCAGCCCTGGACCCCAGAACTCCGCCGCGCCCACGAACACCACTGCGCGCCCGACTCCCTGCACCGCTACGGCGGCCTCATCGCCCAACACGAGGAACGCATGCGCCGCCTCCACGAGGACCACGGCTACTACATCCAACGCGCCGACCGCGCCACGTCGATCCTCCAGGCGGGCCCCGTTCCGGCACCCGCCGGTGCCCCACCGCACCCGTTCGCGTCGCCGGGCGCAACGACCGATCCGGCGGGGAAGTGAGCGCCGTGGTCCAGTTCGATCTGTTCGGCGAGGTGGAGCAGAAGCTCGAAGAGCGCGCCCAGCAGCGCGAGGAGGAAGCCTCCAATCCGCCGAAGCCACCCTCCGCCCTCGCGTGGCGCCGTAAGCGCATCGTCTTCCCGGGCGACCCCAACCGACTAGCCAGAGAAGTCGCCGAGAACGTCATCGCCGCCTGGTTCAGCCACTACGGCGGCAACCGCATGGATGTCCCACTCGGCACCATCGCCGCGTTGTCCTTCTTCCGGGAGCCGCTCGTCAGCGACTGGCTCCTCACCCTCGAACCGGCCCAGCTCCCGCCGCTCCTGCGCGAGATCTGGGGATCCCAGTGGATGGCCCGCCCCGACCTCATCGAGGTCGCGCGTCCCCTGCACGACTGGGTGGAGGAGGAACCCGACGAGTACCAGTTGCGTGCCGTCCAGGCCGTCATCCATACGGCGATCTACAACGGGCTGTTCGACCTCACTGCCAGCGGCGACCCCTACGAGCGGTCGGAGGCCGACGTCCTGAGCCCCCTGCTCACGGGCCTACGCCACAAGAGCGACAAGAAATGGCGCGGCGAATACCACACCCCACCCGGTGTCACCGACCTCATGGCCGAGATCCTCGTCGGCGACGACGACCACGGCCCCACCATCCGCGACCCGGTCCTCGGCAGCGGCGGCATGTTCCGCTCCGTCGCCCAGACGCTGCGCAACCGCGGCCTCAACCCGCACGACTACACCTGGTTCGGCAACGACATCGACCCGCTGGCCACCGCCTGTGCCGCTGTCAACGCGATCATCTGGGACCTCGGCCCCCGGACCGTCATCTGGTGCGCGGACTCCCTCGCCACCGACGACGCCGGCCTCTCAACGGCACTGGCCGAGCGCGAGGCGGTCATCAAGCACCGCAACGCGGTCGTGGAGCAAGCCCTGTTCGAGCACAGAGCCAGCCGGATGCTCCACGCCTTCAACCAGCTCCTCGACGGAGCGGCGGCGTGATCGTCGCCCCCGCACCACACCTGCACAACCAGGAGGGATGCTTCGTGAGCCCGACCAAGCCCACCGCAACTGACGACGAGGCCGCCAAGAAGCAGCGCGTCTCCCCCGCCGACTTCGACGAGTTCGTCATCACGACCGTGGCGAGCCTCGGCGACGGCTGGACCGTGGACGCCGACGACAAGCCTCATCCCGACCTGTCCGCGTATCTCATCCACCCCGACGGCCGCCGCATCGGCATCAAGCACATCTGGCGCGGCGCGGCCGTCCAGACGTGGGCGCTCGACGTCCCGATCCGTGAGTTCGACAACGACGGGGATGCCGAGACGTACGCCGAAAGCCTCAAGCACCTGACCCCGGGGGTCCGTTACAACGTCGGCGTCTGCTTCACGAACAACCCGCCCGCCGCGACCACCGCGCGCAACATCCGCACCCGGCTCCTGCCGTCCTTCGGCGGCAAGCGCCCAGCTCTCCGCGCCTTTCCGAAGAAGTCCTCGCGCCGTATCGCAGCAGCACCGGAACCCCCGGCAGCCGCCAAGGTGACGACAAACAGCGCGCCCTCGCAGACCACGGACCAGCCCGAGCCGGACAAGGCCACCGCAAAGACCCCGGCAAGGAATCCACGCCGTACGGCCCAAAAGGCCCAGTCCACCGCCAAGAAGACCGAGCCGAAGAAACAACCGGTGGCCAGCGGGTCAAAGCGCTCCACGGCGAAGACCACCAACGCGGCCGCGGCGAAGAAGAAGTCGCAGCCGACCAAGAAGCCCACCACCAGCTGATCAACGCCCCGGGGTGCGGGGCGATCCACGTATCGCCCCGCACCTACCACCCATCAACTGATCTGAGCATTGCCATGACACAACTCGACTTCTTCGGTGAGAAGCAGGCCGCCCTGGACCGCAGTTCCGCCCGCGAGGCAGAACGCGACGCCCGAGCCAGCCGCCATGCCGCCTACCGCGAATCCCTGAAGATCGACTGCTGCACCGGCGAGCCCATCCCGCCCGACGAGCACGGCTGCCCGCAGTACCGCTGCGGACGCTGCGGCGCCCTCGCCTTCGCCGGGACCTTCCACTTCAACCACGACTGCGGTTGGGCCGGCTGCTTCGCCGACACCGAGCCCACCCGCGGCACCGGCCAGACAATCCACCGGGTCGGCCTGTCCGCCCATCGCCACGACAACCAGCACCACCCCCACTGCGCCCGCGCAGGCTGCGGCCACGCCCGCGGCGCCCACCAGCACGTCCCGCCCACCGCCCCGGAGGACTCTCGCTGCTACGAGTACTGCCGCTGCCGGGGCTACGTCGCACCCACCGAACCCGCCGAGGAGGCCACCGGTGCTCACTCCTGACGAACTCGCCGCCATCGCAGCACTGCGCGACAAGACCGTTCCCGGTCCCTGGGGAGTCATCAGGATCGACCTCGACGAGGAGGTGACCAGCTTCCTCATCGCCAACAGCGACGACGACCGCATCGCCTCCGTCGACGTCGCCCATGAGGGAGACGCCGGAGCACTGGCCGGCGCCGAGGCGGACGCGCACTTCATCGCCGAAGCGCGCGTCGTCGTCGACCTGCTCCTGGACGAGGTGACCGAGCTCCGCACCCAGCTCGCCCATGCACCGACGCCTCGGCGCCGCAACTGGAGCAACCGGCTTCGCCTCAGGAACCGAACGGACACCTGATGTCGGTTACGGCACCGGTCTTCGCTGGCCACACAGCACATCGGAGGCGCTGACAAGAATGGCCGGATTCGAACGACCGTGAGGTCACCCGAAACGGACACGTTGGACGGCTCACGACACGCCTCGCCCAAGAAGACGCGTGACCGCGAGGGCGGCCCGGACAGGAGTCCGGGCCGCCCTTCGGCCGTTACTCACAGACCCTCTGCCTCGATCGCGCGCGGCGCGTCATCCCAGTCCCGCCACCCGACTGGAACTGAACGAGGGCCACTGAAAGCAGATGGCACGTCGACGTCCTCGCAATCCGGCAAAGAGTCGCCGAGGGCCGAAGGCACGTCATCGTCCTCCCAGACCGGCAGAGGGTCACTGAGGGCCGAAGGCGCGTCGCCGTCCTCCCAAGCCGTCGTAGGCGTCTCTGCCTGAAAAGGTGAGGTAGGGCGGTCAGGGTTCATTTCTCTCCTCCAACTGTCGCAGCGAACTTCTGGCAGAACTGGTTCAAACCTTGAGATACAGAGCGAGCGCCACCCAAACGGCGACGGCCAGCGTCATCGCCGGGATGAGCGCGGGGTGCGACACGGCGATGATCCCGGCAACCACGGCACCCAGCGCAGCAATCGCGGTGCGTTCGGCCTTCACGTATTTCCTCCATCACATCGACACGGCGCCCGTCATCGGGGCCAAGGCCGACGATCGAGGACGGAGGGGTTAGCGGCGCAACCCCGCTCACCGGCACCGAGGTCGACCGTGCCGCGAAGGCCGAGCGGTGCTCACTGAATCGTGAAGCCGGGCCCCACCTGACCCGTTGGTCGACTCTGGTCGGCCAGTCACACCATTCGGCCTTAATGAGGACGGAGTGGGGACAGAACGGGGACACGAGGTCCTGGTGGGGACAGTGCGGGGACGTAGTGCTTGGTACGACGGAGGACCGACAGGGACCGTCTGGGACTCGCCGGGACACCATCCGCGCAGGTCAGGGGCCATTCCGAGGCTGATGGTGACACCTCACCGCCATCGAGCCTGGTCAAGCCGCTCCCGCCCGGCCGCCCCCAAACTCGATCTTGTCTTTCTCCTAAAGCGGGTGTCGCAGGTTCGAATCCTGCCGGGGGCACCAGGCAAAAGGCCCCGGACCGATCATGGTCCGGGGCCTTTGACATCCACTTTTGACATCAACGGGGGCGGTCAGCCACGACCGGGGCGCCGCTTTCGGAGTAGCCGGTCCATGTGGCTCATGGCCTCGCGCTGGGTGTCCTGGACGACGTGGGTGTACACGTCCATGGTGATGCTGATCTGGGAGTGCCCCAAGATCTCCATCACGACGCGGGGAGCCACCCCAGCCGCCGTGAGGAGGGTGGCGGTGCCGTGCCGGGCGTCGTGCAGCCGGATGACGCGGAGGCCGGCGGACTCGGCGACGCGGGTGAAGGAGCGATAGAGGTTGCGCGGCTCGACGGGGCGGCCGGTGCGGGTGGCGAAGACGTAGTCCGACGCCTGCCACCTCTCCCCCGCCTTGTTTCGGGCGGCTGCTTGCCGCATGCGGTGCCAGCGCAGGGGCGCGATACAGAGGGCGGGCAGCGGGACGGCGCGGCGACGGCGGCTCTTGGGGTCGTCGTCGTAGAGGACGCCACGGCGGCGCTGGACCTGGTGGCGGACGTAGAGGACGCGGTTGTCGAGGTCGAGGTCAGACCAGCGGAGACCGACGATCTCTCCCCGGCGGAGGCCCATGGCGATGGCGAGGACGAATGCAGCGTAGAGCGGGTCCTTGCGTGACGCGGCGAGGAAGTCGAGCGTCTCGTCCAGGGTCCAGGGGTGCAGTTCGGGCGTGTCCGTGCGCGGCGGCTCGACCAGCTTGGCGACGTTGCGCGTGATGAGTTCCTCCCGGCAGGCAGAGGACAGCGCGGATCGCAGAACTCGGTGCGATTCCTTGGCGGTTGCGGCGGTCGTCTCCTTCTCCAGACGGACGAGGAAGCGGCGGACGTCGGCGACGCCGAGGGATTCGAGGCGCTTGGAGCCGAGGAGGGGGACCAGGTAGAGCCTGACGTGCGTCTCGTACTTGTCGAAGGTGCTGAGCTTTCGCCGGGGCTTGATGACGCTGTCCAGCCAGTACGGCAGCCACTCGGAGAGCTTGGCGGACTTGGTAGGCACGGGCACGCCCTGGTCGACCTTGTCGAGCAGCTCGCGGCGCTTGGCGTCGCACTCGGCCCATGTCTTGCCGTAGGCGAACTTGCGGGCGCGGGTGCCGTCCGGCTGGAGGACGTACACCGCGCACTGAAAGCGGCCGTCCTTGCGCTTGGTGATGGTCCCGGCGCCGTTCGGGTTGCGCTTGCGCTGCTGGGCCATCAGGCGGCCGCCTCCAGTTCGTTGGTGATGTAGTCGCGGACAGCTCGCGCCGGGATACGGCGGCACCGGCCGATGGTGAGGGAGGGCAGGCGCCGGGAGCGGATCAGGTCGTAGACCGTGGAGCGGCCGAGCTTGAGCCGGGCCATAACGTCCGGGACCGTCAGCAGCTCTTCGTCAGCCATACGTGGGCTCTCCTTCCGTTCCGGGGGCTGGTTCGAGGGATGCGGCGATCCAGGTCTCGGCGGCGCTGAGGCCGGTGCCGGCGAAGACCCAGTGGGCGAGGACGTACGTCGTCTCGGCGGTTGTAGGGCTGTTGGCTGCTGCCGCTTGTGCTCGGCGCCATTCGGCGCGGGCGTCACGGAGGGCGCCCAGGGTGGTGGAGTAGCGGCGGGACTTCGTGGAGAAGTGGCCGCGGAAGCCGAGCATGTGGGCCCAGGCACGCAGGCGGAGGTGTTCGAGGCTCTTGCGGGCGCCGAGGGTCCAGGCGGTTCGGATGAGGCGGCGGGCGTGGTCGCTGATGTCGAGCTGGGCGAGTTCGGCGGCGAACTTCAGCGGCCGGTCGAGAGCTCCCGTGGCGGTCTCGGCGCCCTTGGTGGCGTACTTGGCGATGTACGCCGCTACAGCTCGTTCGGTGAGTTCCTGGCCGTCGTTGAAGTCGGCGGATCGGATGGTGCGGACGTCGAGTTGGCGGCCGAAGGTGAAGACGTGGGTACGGCCGTCGAGGGTCGGGCCGTCGACGCGAACCTTGGCGGCGGCGGCTTGGATGGCGTCGGTGAGGAGTTCGGCGGTGGCCCAGGGCGGAGGCGGGGTGTCGCCGCCTTGCGGGCCGTCGAGGCGGATAACGGCGTGGAAGTGGACGGCGCCGCGCTTCTGGTATTCGGCGACCTTGGCGAAGGAGACGCGGGCGTGGTCGCGTAGGCGTCGCTGCGAGAGGCCCGCGCGCTTGGCGACCTCCCTGCGGAGGTAGATCGAGAAGCGTCGCCAGAGGGCGCCAGCGTGGGCGTTCCAGAGAACGGCCGCTTCGTAGTCGTAGGTGTCCGGGTCGAGTGGAGTGCCGACGGCGTCGTCGTCCTGGTCGTGGTGAGTGCCGCAGCGGCAGACGCGACCGTCGGTGCGGCGGTTGTGGACCGGGCCGAAGCCGGGGGCGGTGAAGGTGGCGAAGACGCGGGGGTGGGTGGCGACGTGTTCGGGGGTGCCCTTGCCGCCCCGGAGTCCGGTGGTGATCAGGTGGAAGGTGTCGCGGCGGTAGACCTCGGCGCAGGCCGCGCAGCGGGTGGTGCGGCGGTTGTTGCAGCGGACGAGGAGTTGGCCGGCGGGCATGTCGGTGGAGTCGAGGTGCTGGAGGATGCGGCCGATCTCGCCGGTGGTGGTGTCGACGTCGTATTCGGTGCGGTGGCCGTCGAGGCGGATGGGGTTGGTGCAGCCACCGAGGCCGGAGAGTTGGCGGAGGATACCGGGCAGGGTGCCGCCCGAGGCGAGGTTGGTGAGTTCGCGGAGCGGGGGCGGGGTGGTGCGGGTGAAGATGGCGGGCTCCTTCTGGCTGGCTCGGTCAGAAGTGACGGGCCCCGGGGCGGCCGGATGCTTGGCGGTGTCGTGGCCGCCCCAGGGGTCGGGCACGGTTCAGCGCCGGTTGTGTTCGCGCAGCAGGGAGCGCAGGACCACGGCGGCGATGGCCACGGAGATGGCCGAGACGGCGACGGCGGTCAGCAGCGCGGTGAGGACCACGCCACCCGTGAGCACGGCGACGACGGCGCCGGTACTGACGGAGACGGCCGGGAGCGCGGAGCGCCGGACGGGGGCCGGGCCGGTCGGGGCGTGGGTGTGCGAGGGCGGCGGTGTGGGACTGTCGGGGTACTTGGGCAGGAACACGGCTGAGAACTCCTTATCTACTCGTCTAGTCATGTGAGCCGTTTATGACGGTCACGCCGGAGCGCGTACCGGACTCGATGGCAGGGGCCAGGAAGGTGTGGGAGAGCCAGAAGCCGAAGAGGGCGACCAGGACGACGATCCAGGTGCGGACGCCGAGGTACTTGATGGCCGCCCAGGCGAAGAAGCCGAGGACGACGACGAGCGGCAGGTTGAGGGTCATGGGGTGCGAGGTCCTTTCAGCGGACGGGGCAGCGGTGGGTGCGGGCGGCGAGTTCGGCGGCGGCCCGGCTGTCGTAGTCGGCGGAGAAGCCGCAGCGGGGTGCGGTGCAGGCGGCGGTGTGCTTCTCGCGGCCTCGGTCGTCGTAGGCGGTGCCGACCTGGACGGGGCCGATGCGGGTGATGCTGCGGAAGCGGCGGTTGGCGGTCACGGTGAGTCCTCCTGTCGCAGGCTGGAGCCGGTGAATTCGTTCAGGATCCGGGAGGCTTCGGCAGGGTCCGTCGTGCGATCGGCGGCCTCTTCGGCGAGGAGCCGGGCCAGCGTCGGGCGCCCGGTGTCGGCCATCTCGCGGGCCGCTTCGAGGTAGTCGGCGGCTGTGTTGAAGCAGAGCGGCATGGTTCCTCCTGTTCAGGTGAGTTGGGCGGCGATGGCTTCGGCCATGGGTGCCGGGACCCCGAGGCGGGCGCGGAGGGTCGGGGTGTCGATCGGGGCGCCGGTGCGGGTGTGGTGTTCTGCGGCGACCTTTCGGGCGTGGTCGACCAGGGCGGCCGGGACCGGGACGGGCGGACGATCCGGCAGCGCCTCGATGGCGGGTTGGACAGGCGGCGGGGCGGGCGTGGCTTCGGGCTCGTCCTCCTGGTCCTCGACGACGTCAGCGCCGATCTCGTCGGTATCCGCCTTTGGTGCCGAGTGGGCGAGAAGGGTGCCGCCGAGGAAGGCGACGGCGGGCCATCCGGCGACGAGGATTCGCAGCCAGGCCGGGACGTCGTCCAGGTCGAGGAGGCCGGCGGTGGCGACGTTCGCTCCGAGGGACGCGACGAGGGCGATGACGAACCAGCACCAGGCCGCCGCCTTGGCCGTGCCGGAGCGGAGACGACGCCATGCGGCGACGAGCAGCAGGTCAACGCTGATCGGGTAGGCCCAGGCCTTCCACCCGTCTTGCCCAGCCGCCATGGCTACGTCATGGAGGTGGGCGAAGGACAACGCGGCAGCGATGAGCGCCTGAACCAACACCGCGTCGACGCGGCCGAGGTGGACGCGCACGATCCGGCTCCTTTCGGTTTCGGGCATGGGAGGGGTAGGGACATGGCGCGAGGCGGTCACGCCGACCGATGCGAGGAAGGAACGACGGTCAGTCGGTCACCGGACGCGGCCGGACGACCGGGGCCGGAGCTTCGACCGGGTGCACCGGCACGGCGGGCCGGAAGGGCTTGAGGGCGGGGACGTCCGGGACCAGGTCAGCCGCGTCCTGGCAGATGGCGGCAGCGTCGGCGAGGGAGAGGTAGGGGGTGCGGATGCGGGACCAGCCACCGGAGGTGTCGCCCGCGACGGCGAGGCCGGGCATCTCAGGAGCGATGGAGCAGGCGGCGTAGACGGCCTCGGGGGCGATGTCGCCGAGGGCCATCTTGGCGGAGGCTTCGTCGTTGACGCGGTGGCAGACACGGCCGGTGAGCTGGGCGCGGAGCATGGTGGCGCCCTTGCCGAGTTCGGCACCGAAGCGCTGCCCGCAGACTTCGAGGTAGATGCCGGCCGCGCGGCCGAGTTGGGCGAGGCGGATGAGCTGGGTGACCATCTCGTCGCGGCGTTCCTCGTCCTTGCGGGTGGCGGTGAGGAAGAGTTCGGCCACCTCGTCGACGAACAGGACGATGGGCACGGGGCGTTCGCTCTTGGGCAGGCCCCAGATGTCGGAGGTGATCTCCTCGTCCGGGATGCCGGGCGCGATGCCTTGGCGGGCCTTGATCAGGTCGTATCGGTCCTCCATTTCCTTGACCAGGACGGGCAGGAGTTCGGCGGCTTCGTCGGGGTCGGTGGCGAGTGCGGAGAGGCGGGCGGCGAAGGGCGCCAGTTCGACGCCCCGCTTGCAGTCGATGCCGACGAGCGCGACGCCGTCCTGCCGGGCGAGTCCGGAAATGAGGTGGCGCAGGTACATGGACTTGCCGGACAGGGTCGCGCCGAGAGTGAGTTGGTGGGGAACGGTGCGGTAGTCGCGGACGAAGGGCATGGCGTCCTCGCGCAGCGCGACCGGCACTTTGAGGAAGCCGCCGCCGGTCTTGCGAGGCATCCGGACGCGGCGCAGGACGTCGTATCCGACAAGCCGCAGTTCGACGACACCGGGCTTGATCGTGGTGACGTACACGGCGTGGACTCCCCAGGCGTGCCGGAGACGTTCGGCCGAGGCGGCGACGTCGGCGGGTTCCTGCCCCGGAGCGAGCCGTAGGCGAAGCCGCAGCCCGGTCGAGGTGGGACGGAGGACGCCTCGGCGGGGCGGGACCGGCCGGACCTCCCGCCGGGTGGTGGCTTTGACGGCGAGGACCCGCAGCCGGGAGGGCGCAACGGTCAGGCCGCAGGCCTCCATGACAGAGCTGTACGAGCTGAGCAGGCGGACCGTGGATATCGGCCCGCCGACTGCGGACCAGTAGACCGCCGGGTGCTTGGCCCGGGTGAAGGCAGCCCCGCCACCGAGCGCGGCGACAGGACCACCCACCTCCAGGAGCGTTGTCAGGTCGGTCATCAGGCGGTGGCCCCCATGGTGGCCGGGAACGCGGCCGGCGTGACGGCGGCGGCCCGGTAGGCGATGCCGTGACGCTGCTGGCCGTTGAACACGGACTCCCACGGCCGGGCAACGAGGCCGGGGAGCGAGACCGGCGCACCGAGGTTCAGTCCCTCGGAGACACCGCCCTCCGGCACGGTGACCTTGATCAGCGAGGACTCCCCGTCCTCGATGTAGACGACGCCGATGGTCATCAGCGCCTCACCACTCACGGCGTCCTTGGCGATCTCGCCGGTCTGGCGGTCGCGGACCTTGGGCTCAGGAGCCTCGGTGAGGAGGATCGTGGCGGCGGTGGTCTCCACACGGATGGTGCGCACAGCACACTTCCTATCTACTCGTCTATACATGTAGCGATCCGTGAACCCGATCTCCCGGGCTCACGACGATCACCCTGTCACACAACTTGCCCACTCGTCTATACGAGTATGCGTGTTGGGGTGTACGAGTTCAGGGAAGCGTGCCCGCGCACCACCGCAAACCATGACGATCAGGTCGCCGGGAGCTGGTACGACAGCACGTAGGCGTCCGCCGCCATGACCGTGTCGCAGACTTCGACGGGTCGCCCCTCGGTGTCGAAGGCGGTCCGGATCAGGTGAATGACCGGCACACCGGAAGCCAGCCGGAGCGTCTTCACCTCGTCCGGCGAGGGCATCCGGGCGCGGATCTCCTCCTCGAAGTGGTCGAGGTGGTGGCCCAGCTCTTCGAGGCGGGCGTAGATGCCGCCGGGACCGGGGTTGGGTTCGGCGATCCGGGTACCGCGCGCGATGTCGAGGGGGAGGTAGGAGGTGGCGAACTCCACCGGCCGGCCGTCGAGGAGGTACCGGCGCCGCCGGGCCAGCACCCGCCGCACGGACCCGAGCCGGGTGGAGACGTCCTGGCCGGCCTTCTCTTCCTTGACCTCAAGACTGTCGACCTGAGGATGACTGCCGGCCGCGTCCGCCTCCACGATGAACGCGGACTTCCCCTGCTCCCGATGACGGCGGGCGAACCGGTCGGAGGCGAGCCGCCGCACGGGAGGCCGGGGCCGGACGAACACACCCTTGCCGTGCTCGGCATGGACGAGCCCTTCCCCCTGAAGGATGGAGAAGGAGTTCCGGACCGTCATTCGGGACACCCCGTAGTGCTCGACAAGCTCAGCCTCTGAAGGCAGCTTCTCGCCTTCTCTGAACCGCCCACGGTCGATGGCTTCGCGCAGCTGGTCGGCGATCTGCCGGAAGACCGCACGATCGCTCGTGGGGTCGAGATCTCCGAGCAGGCCCGAAGGAAGAGCAGGACTCACTTGTACTCCTTTAGGTATCTAGACGAGTGGGCGAGTGTTGTTGCTACGGTGGAGAGCCTAGTCAGCCGAGAGGGCCGAGGAACGTGAGCACAGAACGCCCGCACTCCGTGAGCGTCGCCGGGGTCGTCATGGACACCCGCGGCCGGGCCCTCCTGATCCAGCGCCGTGACAACGGCAAGTGGGAACCGCCGGGCGGTGTTCTCGAACGCGAGGAGACCATTCCCGAGGCCCTGCAACGCGAAGTCCTCGAAGAGACCGGCATCAAGATCGCCCTTCCGGCGACCCTGACCGGCGTCTACAAGAACATGACGGGCCTGATCGTCTCCCTGGTCTTCCGCTGCGAGGCCGCCGACGGCACGCCCACGACCGGCGACGAGACCCGCGCACTGCGCTGGGTCATCCGCGAAGAAGTCTCCGAGCTTGCCGACGAGGCATACGCCATCCGCGTCCTGGACGCGATGGACGCGGTGTCTCCACCGGCGATCCGCGCCCACGATGGCGTGAAACTCGTCTAGCCCGAACCCGCTGCACATGGCGGCCTACCAGCATGAAGGAACTTGTATGCACGAGTATACGAGTACAGCCCGGGTCTGGGGGCTCAGTTGCCCAGGTTTCCCGGAAGAGGTCAGCCGGGCCCGCCGCTGGACCCGCGACATCCTGCGTGGCTCCCCTTTAGCCGAAGACGCCGAACTGATCGTGAGCGAGCTGAGCGCCAACGCGATCCTCCACACGGCCAGCGGTCAGGAGTCGGGCAGCTTCCATCTGGCCCTTGCGGTGTCAGCGCAAGTGATCGCGTTGTCGGTCACGGACGACGGAGCCGCCGGCACAGCACCGAAGATCAAGCGCCAGGACCAGGAGGCCGAACACGGCCGAGGGTTGGGCATGGTCAGCGCAATCGCCCATCGCGTCGTCGTCCACGAAAGCGACGGAGGCTACACGGTCACTGCCGAGCTGTTCGCGGGCCGACCGACCGGAGGCCACCCGTGCTGATGGACAAGCCGCAGCGGGGCTACTGGTGCGAGTGCTGGACGGAGGACACCACTGACGGGACGGGATGGCCGGCGCTCCGGGCATCCTTCGACGCCTACTCTGCACCCCAGGCAGACAGATGGGTCGCCATCGCACTCCGCACGATCTCACCGGCACTTGACCCCGACGCATCTCAGGAAGCGTGGGAATGGCTGTACGACGGCCGCATAGCGACGAGGAAAGCTCTCCTGCGAGCCGAGCCCTGCACGGTGACAGTCACCCAGGCCAGCACCCGCATCACATGGACGATCCGGCCCGTGATCTTCCTACCGCTGGCACACCGCCAGGGAGTGGAACTCCCATCCTGCACGCAGGACTTCAAACCGCACACAGCACCTCAGGCGCCCCACACGCCCGACTGAGTTACAACCTTCTTTACAGGTTCAAGGCGGCTCGCTCCGCTCCCCGCGCGCGGCCCGGCCGTCGGCCGGGCCTGCGCTCCTGTCTCCGCCCCGCTCCAGCCCGGCCGACGGCCGGACCGCGCGCACGGGAATCAGCCGAGTGACGTCAGGCAGGAAGATGCCACGTCTGCGGTGGTCGGCCCCGCGTTCAGAAGTTGTTGTCTTTCAGGACGTGATCGACGCGTTTCCGCTGGTCGGGGATAGGAGTGGTGGTTCCGTGGGAGTGGTGGCCTGTCGGGTTGTCG